>NZ_JACCBJ010000001.1:2400000-2703429 GCF_013408745.1 Leifsonia soli
CGGCTTCCAGTCGTACCAGTACCGCGCCGTCGAGTTCGTGCTCGGCAATAAGAACCGCCGCATGCTCAGCGTGTTCGAGAGCGACCCGGCCGCCCACGCGCTCCTCGCCGCCCTGCTGGATGCGCCCAGCATCTACGACGAGTTCCTGCGGTACCTGGCGCGGGCCGGTTTCGCCGTTCCGGCCTCGCTGCTGGAGCGGGACGTCACGCAGGCGCACGTCTTCACCCCGGAACTGGTGCCGGTCTTCCGCGAGATCTACGAGCACGCCACGGACCACTGGCGCGAGTACGAGGCCTGCGAGGAGTTCGTCGACCTGGAGGACAACTTCCAGCTCTGGCGGTTCCGTCACCTGAAGACGGTGCAGCGCACCATCGGGATGAAGACCGGTACCGGCGGATCCACCGGCGCCGCGTTCCTGCAGAAGGCGCTCGAGCTGACCTTCTTCCCCGAGCTGTACGCCGTCCGCACCGAGATCGGAGCACCCGCATGAGCGACGACGCCTACCTCACCGTCGATGCCGTGTGGAACGGCCATCGATTCCTCAGCACGACGACGTTCCGCAGCGACGGCGAGCGCCTCCACGCGGTGGACGACATCCCTTCGCACGCCCGGCACGAGCACCTCGGCGGCACGATCTTCCCGCGCCTCACCGACCACCACACCCACGTCGGGCTGACCGACCAGCACGCCGTCTTCTCGGGCGGCATCACGCACGCGATCGACCTCGGCTGGGTGCCGGCCGTGGCGGCCGGATGGCTGACCGACGACCTCACGCGTCCGTCCGTCGCGATCGTCGGCTCGCTCATCACCTGCGAGGGCGGCTACCCGGTCAACGCCGGATGGGGACCTCCCGGCTCCTCGACGGAGGTCGGCGGCGAGCGGGAGGCGCGGCTGGCGGTGCGGGCGAACATCATGATGGGAGCCTCCCTCATCAAGGTCACGCTCAACATCGAAGCCGGCGAAACTGTGGACGATCACGTTCTCCACAGCATCGTCGCGGAATCCCACGCGCAGGGTGCACCGGTCACCGTCCACGTCCAGGGCGCCGGGCAGACCGCCCGCGCCGTCCGCGCGGGGGCCGACCAGCTCGCCCACACCCCGTTCACCGAGCGGGTCGACGACGACCTCATCGCCGAGTGCGTCCGCCGCGGCATGAGCTGGGTCAGCACCCTCGACATCCACGGCTGGGGAGACCCCACCGAGCAGCACGCCGTCGCGTCGGAGAACCTGGGCCGCTTCGCCCGCGCCGGCGGCCGGGTGCTCTACGGAACGGATCTGGGGAACGGGCCGCTCGCGGTGGGCGTCAACGAGCGCGAGCTGCGCGGGATGCTCGAGGCGGGCGTCCACCCGGACCACCTGATCCGCTCGATCGCCGGCCTGCGCCGCCCGGACGACGACCAGGCGCCGACCGTCGGCCCCCGCCTGGCCTGGGCACCGGCCGCACCGCCGACCGACCCCGACGCGCTGCCCGCCTGGCTCGCCACCGCGCGCGGACTCACCGCTCGCGCCCTCACCGCTCGTGCCCTCACCGCATCCGACCGTCCGACCGCCCCGGAGGACCCCGCATGACCGACTTCGACACAGCACCTCCCGCCGCCCTGTCCCCCGACCCGCTCAGTGCGGCACGCGCCCTCGACGCCGCCGACCCGCTCGCCGCCTTCCGCAGCCGGTTCGCCGGGATCGACGACGGCAGCAGCGCCGTGACCGCCTACTTCGACGGCAACTCGCTCGGCCGACCGACGCGGGCGAGCATCGACCGCATCCAGCGGTTCCTCGTCGAGGGGTGGGGCGATCGGCTGATCCGCGGCTGGGACGAGGAGTGGATGGAGCTGCCGTTCGCGATCGGCGACGACCTGGGCCGCGCGGCCCTCGGCGCGGCTGCCGGGCAGACCTTCATCGGCGACTCGACCACGGTCCTCCTCTACAAGCTGGCGCGCGCGGCCGTCGACAGCCTCCCCGAGCGCAGCGAGATCGTGCTCGACACGGACAACTTCCCGACCGACCGCTACCTGCTCGACGGCATCGCCCGCGAGCGCGGCCTGCGCCTGGTGTGGATCGAGGCGGACACCGAGGCGGGTGTGACGGCGGAGCAGGTGGCCGCGGTCGTCGGGCCGCAGACGGCCCTCGTCGTGCTCAGCCACGTCGCCTACCGCTCCGGCTTCCTGGCCGACCTGCACACCATCACGCGCATCGTCCACGACGCGGGCGCCCTCGTGCTGTGGGATCTCTGCCACTCGGCAGGGTCGGTGCCCGTGGAGCTGGACGCCGCGGACGTCGACCTCGCCGTCGGCTGCACCTACAAGTACCTGAACGGCGGTCCGGGGTCGCCCGCCTTCGGCTACGTGAACGCGCGGCTCATCCCGCACATCTCGCAGCCGATCCAGGGCTGGATGGGTGCGCGCGACGTCTTCCTGATGGGCCCGGAGTACGTGCCGGCCGACAGCATCCGGCGCTTCCTCAGCGGAACGCCTCCCATCGTCGGGATGCTGGCGATGCGCGACACCATCGCGATGATCGAGGAGGCCGGCATCGCGGCGGTGCGGGCCAAGTCGGTCGCGCTGACCGAGTTCGCCGTCGCTCTCGCCGACGAGTGGCTGACCCCGCTCGGCGTCACCCTCGCCTCCCCGCGCGACCCCGAGCGCCGCGGCGGCCACATCACGCTCAGCCACCCGGCCATGCGCGAGGTCACGGCGCTGCTGTGGCAGCGCGACGTCATCCCCGACTACCGCGACCCGGACGGCCTGCGCGTCGGACTGTCGCCGCTCAGCACCGGCTTCGAGGAGGTCTGCACCGGGATGGCCGCGGTGCGCGACGCCCTCGGCGAGCTCACGCATGACTGAGGCCGGCGTCGCCTCGCGCACCGACGCACGCGTCGTGCGCGACGATCCCGAGGCCGCCAGCGGTAGCGCGACCGCGCTGCTGCGCACCGTGGTGGGCAGCGTCCTCCGACCGATCGGCGGGTGGATGAGCGCCGCGGGCGCCGTCCGCCTCATGGATGCGCTCGGCGTGCCCGCGGCGACCGCGCGTTCCAGCCTGGCGCGGCTGTGCGCGCGGGGCGTCCTTCGGCGAGGGCCCCGCGACGGGGTCGCCGGCTACGCGCTCGACCCGGCAGCGGTGCCGATGCTGGAGCGCGGGGACGCGCGCATCTTCGGCGAGCGGGTGGAGGCGTCCCGCTGGCTGCTGCTGTCCCTCTCGTTCCCGGAGCATGCCCGCGGGTCGCGCGACCGGTTGCGTCGCCGCCTCGCCGCGCTCGGCTGCGGAACGGTGGCCGACGGCCTGTGGATCGCGCCGTCGGCGCTGGAGGCGGAGCTGGCCGCCGCCGTCACGGAGAGCGCGTCGGACGACCACCGCGCCGGCCGCCCGGTCGTCGCGATGTTCGCGGACGCGTCCCCGCGCGGCGACCTCTCCGCCGGGCTCGCCCGCTGGTACGACCTCGCCGTCATCCGCACGGCGCACGAGTCCTTCCTCTCCCGGTTCGGCGAGCTGCCGCATCCCCTGGACGACGCCCGGGCCTTCGCCACGTGGATCCGCGCCCTCGACGAGTGGCGGGTGATCCCGTACCGCGACCCCGGGCTCCCCGCCGCTGCCTTGCCCGCCGACTGGCCGGGGACCGCGTCCGCTCGGCTGTTCCAGCAGTTGCGGGCACAGCTGGAGGAGCGCGCGATCTCCCACGCCGCCGCCGTGGCGGCGCCGGACCGCATCCCCGCGCCCGCACGGTAGAATCGACGCGAAACCCCCACCCTTTGCGCCCGAGTGAGCGGAGTGTCCCCGTGCCGACGATCGTTGTTGAAGTGATGCCCAAGGCCGAGCTGCTCGACCCGCAGGGGAAGGCGGTCGCCGGTGCGCTCGCCCGCACCGGTCGCGGCGTCGTCACCGGAGTGCGCGTCGGGAAGCGCTTCGAGCTGACCGTGGACGGCCCCATCGACGACGAGGTGCGCGCGACGGTCGCGGAGATCGCAGGCGAGATCCTCTCCAACTCCGTGATCGAGGACGTGGTGGGCATCCACTACCCGGCCGAGGTCGACGCCTGATGCGCATCGGCGTCATCACCTTCCCCGGTTCCCTGGACGACCGCGACGCCCTGCGCGCGGTGCGCATGGCGGGCGCCGAGCCCGTCGCGCTGTGGCACGGCGAGCACGACCTGCAGGGCGTCGACGCCCTCGTGCTGCCCGGCGGATTCTCGTACGGCGACTATCTGCGCTGCGGCGCCATCGCCTCCCTCTCGCCGATCATGACCGAGGTCGTGGATGCGGCGCAGAAGGGGATGCCCGTCCTCGGCATCTGCAACGGGTTCCAGATGCTGGCGGAGGCGCACCTGGTCGCCGGCGGCCTGATCCGCAACGACCACGGCACCTTCATCCGCCGCGACCAGCACCTGACGGTCGAGAACACGCAGACGCCGTGGACGAACGGCTTCGAGCAGGGCCAGGAGATCGTCATCCCGCTGAAGAACGGCGAGGGCGGCTTCATCGCGTCGGCCGAGGAGCTGGCGCGGCTCGAAGGCGAGGGCCTCGTCGTCTTCCGCTACGCGGGCGTCAACCCGAATGGCTCGCTCGACGACATCGCGGGCGTCCGCAACGAGCGCGGCAACGTGGTCGGCCTCATGCCGCACCCGGAGCACGCGGTCGAGCCCGGCTTCGGCCCGGACACCCCGGACGCGATGCGCTCGGGGACGGACGGCCTCACGTTCTTCACCTCCGTCATCCGCTCGGCGCTCGTCGAGGCGTAGGAGCTGCGCCGCCACGGCGACTGCGACGCTGCGGAACGACTGCGGGTGCGCGCCCAGGCGCAGACGTTACGGGCGGGCGCAGTCGCGGGCGGGGTCGCCCGGTCTGACCTCTCTCCGCGCCCGGTAGACTGGAGCCCATCCCCCGCCTGCCCCGCCCAGCCTGGAGTGCCCGCGTGACCGACACCGCCACCGCCCACGTCGTCGACACCGTCGCGAACGCGATCGAGACCCCGGAGCGGGAGCAGCCGTTCGCGGCGCTCGGGCTCAAGGAGGACGAGTACGCGAAGATCCGCGAGATCCTCGGCCGCCGCCCCACCAGCGGCGAGCTGGCGATGTACTCGGTGATGTGGTCGGAGCACTGCTCCTACAAGTCGTCGAAGATCTACCTGCGGCAGTTCGGGCAGAAGGTCAGCCCGGCCATGAAGAAGAACCTCATGGTCGGCATGGGCGAGAACGCCGGCGTCGTGGATGTCGGCGAGGGCTGGGCGGTCACCTTCAAGGTGGAGTCGCACAACCACCCCTCCTACATCGAGCCGTTCCAGGGCGCCGCGACCGGCGTCGGCGGCATCGTCCGCGACATCATCTCGATGGGCGCGCGCCCGGTCGCGGTCATGGACCAACTGCGCTTCGGCGCCATCGACAGCCCGGACACCGCACGCGTCGTGCACGGCGTCGTCTCGGGCATCTCGTTCTACGGCAACTGCCTCGGCCTGCCGAACATCGGCGGCGAGACCTACTTCGACCCGGTGTACCAGGGCAACCCGCTGGTGAACGCCCTCTCGGTCGGCGTCCTGCGCCACGAAGACCTGCACCTGGCGAACGCGTCCGGGGCCGGCAACAAGGTCGTGCTGTTCGGTGCGCGCACCGGCGGCGACGGGATCGGCGGCGCCAGCATCCTCGCGTCCGACACGTTCTCCGCGGGCGGCCCGACCAAGCGTCCGGCCGTGCAGGTGGGCGACCCGTTCGCCGAGAAGGTGCTCATCGAGTGCTGCCTGGAGCTGTTCCGCGACAAGCTGGTCGAGGGCATCCAGGATCTGGGCGCCGCCGGCATCTCGTGCGCGACCAGCGAGCTGGCCTCCAACGGCGACGGCGGGATGTTCATCGAGCTCGACAAGGTCCTCCTGCGCGACCCGAGCCTCACGGCGGAGGAGATCCTCATGTCGGAGAGCCAGGAGCGCATGATGGCGGTCGTCAAGCCGGAGCTGCTCGACGCCTTCCTCGCCGTCACCGCCAAGTGGGATGTCGAGACCAGCGTGCTCGGCGAGGTCACCGAGACCGGCCGCCTCGTCATCAACTGGAACGGCGAGGAGATCGTCAACGTCGACCCACGCACGGTCGCGGTCGACGGCCCGGTGTACGAGCGCCCCGTCGCCTACCCGGCCTGGATCGACGCCCTGCAGGACGACTCGGCCTCCGTGCTCGCCCGCCCGACCACCGGCGACGAGCTGCGCGAGCAGACGCTCGCCCTGCTCGGCAGCGCCAACCTCGCCGACAAGGGCTGGATCACCGACCAGTACGACTACTTCGTCGGCGGCAACACCGCGCTCGCTTTCCCCGACGACGCCGGCATGATCCGCGTCGACGAGGAGTCCGGCCTCGGCTTCGCCATCGCCACCGACGCCAACGGCCGCTACTGCCAGCTCGACCCGAAGCAGGGCGCGAAGCTCGCGCTGGCCGAGGCGTACCGCAACGTCGCCGCGTCCGGCGCCGTCCCGGTCGCGGTCACCGACTGCCTCAACTTCGGCAGCCCGGAGAATCCCGAGGTCATGTGGCAGTTCTCGCAGGCCGTCGAGGGCCTGTCGGACGCCTGCCTGGAGCTTGAGATCCCGGTCACCGGCGGCAACGTCTCCTTCTACAACCAGACCGGCGACACCCCGATCTTCCCGACCCCGGTGGTCGGCGTCCTCGGTGTGATCGACGACGTCGCCCGGCGCATCCCGAGCGGCTGGCAGGACGAGGGCGAGAACATCTACCTCCTCGGTATCACCCGCGAGGAGCTGGACGGCTCGGCGTGGGCCGGCACCATCCACGGCCACCTCGGCGGCCACCCGCCGGCGGTCGACCTCGACGCCGAGCGCTCGCTCGCCCAGACGCTGCACGCGGCCTCCCTCGAGGGGCTGGTGTCCTCGGCCCACGACCTCGCCGACGGCGGCCTCGCGCAGGCCCTCGCCGAGAGCGTCATCCGCTTCGGCGTCGGCGCCCGCGTCTGGCTCACCGAGATCGAGGAGCGCGACGGCGTGGATGCGGCGACCGCGCTGTTCTCGGAGTCGACGGCCCGCGTCCTGGTCACCGTCCCGCGCGAGGACGACGTCAAGTTCCGCGGCCTGTGCGCGGGGCGCAACATCCCGGCCCTCCGCATCGGCGTGACCGACGCCGAGGTCGGCGCCCAGCCGGTACTCGAGGTACAGGACCTCTTCACCATCGGCCTCGAGGAGCTCCGCGGCGTCCACCGCTCCACTCTCCCCGAGCACTTCGGCCCGACGGTCGCGTAACTCCCCCACCGTCCGCTCCGGAGTTTTTCGCCCCCGACACGCGGTCGGAGGGCGAAAAACTCCGGAGCCGGTGGTCGGTGTCGCTACGGTGAGGGCATGACCCGTGCCCGCGCCGACGAGCTGCCGACGCCTCCACTTCTCTCGCGGCGGGCCCGCCGCGTCGTGTCCGTCACCGCGATCGTGCTGCTCTGCCTGCTCATCCTGGGCAGTCTGGCGTCGTCGTCACCGTGGCCGTCCGCCCTGACGATCCGCAGCGTCTTCGCGAAGGGCGCGGCCGAGACCGTCGCCGAGATGCAGCCGTTCGTGCCGACCAGCGGAGTGACGGCGCAGACCGGCCTCCGCTATGCGCCGGGCTCGCCGGACACGACCTTCGACATCTTCCGCCCGGAGAGCGCCACCGACCCACTGCCGACCGTGGTGTGGATCCACGGCGGCGCGTGGATCTCGGGCGTCAGCTCCGACGTCGACCCCTACCTGCGCATCCTGGCCGATCAGGGCTTCACGACCGTCGGGCTCAACTACACCGTCGGGCCGGAGGCGACCTACCCGACCGCGGTCCGGCAGCTCAACGACGCCCTCGCCTACCTCGACGCGCACGCGGAGACGCTCGGCATCGACCCGAGCCGCATCATCCTGGCCGGGGACTCCGCCGGATCGCAGCTCGCCAGCCAGCTGGCCGTGATGACCACCAGCCCCGAGTACGCGAACCTGCTCGGCATCGCGCCGGCGCTCCAGCCCGACCAGCTGTCGGCCGTCGTGCTCAACTGCGGGGTCTACGACCTCACCGCCCTCGCCAGCCTCACCGGCGTCGACGGCTGGGGCTTCAAGACGGCGCTCTGGTCGTACAGCGGCACGAAGGACTGGTCGCAGACCTACGTCGGGTCGACCATGTCGACCATCCAGCACGTCACCGCCGCCTTCCCACCGACCTACATCTCCGGCGGAAACGGCGACGGCCTCACCTGGACCCAGTCCGTGCCGATGGCGGCAGCGCTGCGCGCGAAGGGCGTCGACGTGACCGAGCTGTTCTGGCCCGCCGACCACGAGCCCGCACTGCCGCACGAGTACCAGTTCCACCTCAAGTTCGCTGACGCGCACACGGCACTGGATGCGACCATCGCCTTCCTCCGCGCGCACAGCTAGCGCGTCGCGGCGTCACAGCCCCCGGACGGTCGCCTCGTCCACGAACGACCAGGCACTGCTTGCGGGGGTGACGGTGAATCGGATGTAACGCCCCGAGCCGGAGAGCCCGTATGCCGCGTAGGTGTACCGCTGGTCGGCATCACTCACATTCGGTGCGGGCATGGTCACCAGAGGCGTGAAGGTCGAGCCGCTGGTCGACACCGAGACCTGGATGCTGGACGGCAGGAAGATGTAAACGGATTTCGTCTGCAGCCACGACGTCCCCACCTGTGTGATGGTCTTGGTCGAGCCGAGGTCGATCGTGAAGCTGTAGGCGCTTCCCGTATTCCGGCCCTGCCACGCTGCGTCGGAATAGCTCGTCGTGCCCGTGACCCCGTTCGTCAGCTCCGCTGCGCCCGTGTCCGGATAGCCCGGGTCCGCGCCCACGGACGTCGTGTACGAACGGCCCGAGGAGATCAGAGGGCTCGCTGCGGGTGCCGAGGACGTCGTCGCCGTCGCTGTCGTGCTCTGGGCGGACACGTTGCCGGCGGCATCGAAAGCGGCCAGCTTGTAGCTGTAGGTCGTCGCGGGGCTGAGACCGGCATCCGTGAAGCCGGTCACTGCGCCCTGGATCACTTTCACGAGCGCCCCTCCGCGATAGACGCGGTATCCGGCGATACCGATGTTGTCGGTGGACGCCGTCCAGGCCAGATTCACCGAAGTGACGCCGCCCGCCGTCGCTGTCAGACCTGTCGGCGTGGTCGGGGCCGACGACTCCACAGCACCGGTGGACAGGTAGTTCCGGTAGGTGGTGTCGTACACGGCGGGGACCGTCAGCGGGCTGTCGTAGTGGTCGTACGAGAACGACAGGGTCTTGGTCACGTACGGCGCAACGGCATTCAGGTCGGCGATCAGCTGGGAGATCGACATCGGCGTGAAGTCCGGGTTGAAGGTCTCGCTGTCCGCCCAGAGCTGGGTGGCCGGGCGGGAGCTGGTGATCGCGCTCTTGGTGGCCGAGAACCACGTGGCCAACTGCGCGGTCGTCGCATGACCGGCACCGACCCCGTCCTGCAGGGCGATCACATCGATCGGAGCGGAGGCGAGGATGCTCGACCACATGCTCGTCCACTGGGTGCTGGTCTGACCTCCGGACGTGTTGTAGAACGGGCTGATGATCACGGGCTTGCCCGGGGTGAGCGCATGCAGATGGTTCGCGATCGTCGTATAGAACGTCGCCATGGCGGTCCAGGACGAGGTCGAGGTGAAGTTCCAGTTGTCGACCTCGAACGGAAGGTACCAGCCGGCGAAGGACGTGTGCGTCCCATACCGGGCATAGAGATCGTCGGCCAGGGCGTTCGCCGCCGTCGCCTGGCCGTTCAGCCAGGTGGTGTCGTTGGCATAGGTGTTCCACCAGTCGTCGTTCGTCTGCAACCCCAGGTACTCGGCGACCCCGGCGCTGTCCGCCGCCGTGAGAACACGGGAGACCACATCCGTCGACGTGCTCTGCGTGTACCCGCTGAGCCCACTCGGGTAGACGGTGGTCGACGCTTTCGTGTCCGCCGTCCACTGGATCACCTGGCTGGTGATGCACGCATTGGTCAAGGTACCGAGCTCGGAGGAGAGCTGGGTGGCGCTCCAGCCGTCGACGAGTGCCGGCTGGATGAAGCTGCCGTCGATGCGTGGGGACGTGGTGCAGGTCGGTGTGGCGGCGGCCGGCGTCGCTGGAACGACCAGGGCCGCGGCCAGGGCGGCCCCGGCGATCAGGGACGCGAGACGCGACCCGGTGCGGTGACTCATACCTACTCCTTCGAGTGAGCGGTCCCGACGCCAGTGCCGAGACTCGTAAATGGTATAGCCCATTTAGGATCGTCTCGGCAACAATTTCCTTTAATTATCAGTAGTCATCACCCAATGGATGACACCATTACCCTTGCCGAAGGGCGATTTCGATCTCGAAGCTCCTCGCCCACGGCAGGGTCACCCGGTCGATCCGCCAAGCCTCACCCTCCGGGAGGATGCTGCTCAGATAGTCGCCGAGCTCACGGGCGATCCTGGCTACGGCCACCCGCTGCCGATCGGCGTCGACCGGGCTGATGCTGCCCCCGAACTCGGCCGCATGCATCGCGAGACGTGTTCCGCTCTGGTAGGCCCGATCGTCCAGGACGCGGGTGAGCAGCGCCTCCCTCGCCGCGGTCTCATCTGCGTTACCGGTTGCACGCCCGGCCCACAGAGCGGTCGCCTGCGCCACGGCTCCCCCGATCGAGTTGCCCGCGGTGTTCCAGCCTCCGTAGGACGCGAGCTGGAGCAGGAGGCCTTCGGCCGCCAGCCGATCGACCAGGTCGGGATCGCCTCCGTTGCTGAACCGCACATCGGCGAGCGCGACGATAGAGCCTCCCGCCAGAGCCGTTCGCACGGCAGCCACGGTGGCCTCGGTGGCGGCAGGGTCGGAAGCCGGCCGTGTTCCGAAGAAGTCCCCCCGGGAGGGATCCGGCGCGTGCGCCACCACGACCAGATCGGCGGACTCCTCCGGCTCGGCGAGGCGCCCTCCTGCGGCGACGATCTGCCGGGCCAGGCTCTCGCGCAGTGCCGCATTCTCGAAGTTCGGAACCCGGTCGAGACCGTCCGGCTCACCACAGACGATCCGCCACGACGGGACGCCGACGTCGGAGGTGAGGGCACGAGCGACCAGAACCGCTCCCACCTCGTCGGCACCCGGATACATCAGGACATCGCCGCCGCCGGGCAACGCGCGCGCCCAATGCCGGAGCCACACCTGTTCGGCCGAGCCGGCCGAGTACGGAGCGGTGTCGTCCGCCGTCAGCGTCAGCGTGTCGATCGTGCCTTCCTCATGGAGCGCGAGGGCCGCGAGATTGATCGTGTGGTTACGGAGGCGGCGAAGCTCGAAATCGCTGCGGACGCCGTCGGGGACAGTCGTGGCGAGCGGCTCGACGGCACCTTCGCCCTCCACGATGTCCGCTTCCAGCGCTCGATGGAGGTCTCCGCCCAGAGCGTGCAGCTCGCGGCCCCAGTTCCCCCAATACGCAGGCTCCTCGACCGACGAGTAGGAGTCGCTCGCCCGCATGATCAGGGAGGCTGCCGTGATGCGCAGAGCCGGGGCGACAGCTTTGAGTT
The DNA here is from genome assembly GCF_013408745.1 of Leifsonia soli. Classification (NCBI taxonomy): domain Bacteria; kingdom Bacillati; phylum Actinomycetota; class Actinomycetes; order Micrococcales; family Microbacteriaceae; genus Leifsonia; species Leifsonia soli. The sequence goes on from NZ_JACCBJ010000001.1 coordinate 2,411,476, forward strand.
CGCGGAGCAGATCGAGGCGTGCCAACGCCGTGGTCGTCGTATCGGAGGTGATGCGCGCCGGGATGATGCCGCCATGCACGAGCGTGTCGACGCACACCACGAGACTGTCGACCCCCTTCAACCGCACGAGCCCGCGCAGCCAGTCGTGGAGCGTCGCGATATCGGCCGGCCTCCGGAAGTCGGGCATCGCGTCCGCCGGCGGCAGGATCAGATCGGCGCCCGCGATCGCCGCGACCTGGCGCGGGAGCTGGACGTTCACGGGGCGTTCATCCAACGGGACGAGTGCGATGCGCATGGGTCTCCTCGGTTCAGCGCGTGCGGTGGATCTGGAGCTCGTAGTGATAGCGGTCGCCCCGATACGTCGATTCGGCGTATTCGACCGGTCGGTCCTGGGCATCGAAACTGGTGCGGGTCACGTAGAAGGCCGGAGAGAAGGGCGGAGCGCTCAGCAGCTGCGCCTCCTCCGGCTCGAGCACACTGGCATGGATGCTCTGCTCGGCCCATTCGATCTTCATCCCGTACTCGGTTTCGAGGATCTGGTAGAGCGATTCGCTGCCGATGTTGTCGATCAGGCCGGGAAAAAGCCGCGGATTGAGGTACGTGTCCTCGAGAGCCATCGGCTCACCGTCCGCGGTGCGCGCCCGCCGGATGTGGAACACGTCGTCCGACGGGCTGACCCTCAGCTTGGCGCCGAGCCGGGCGCCGGCGGAGATGGTCTCGGTGACCAGCACCGAGGAGCCGGGGACGAGACCGCGGGCGCGCATGTCCTCGCTGAACGAGGTCAGCTCGACGGACTTGGTGATCCGCGGGGCGGCGACGAACGTGCCGGCGCCTTGCACCCGGTAGACGAGACCCTCGTGCTCGAGACGGTCGAGCGCCCGCCGCACGGTCAGTCGGCTGACGTCGAACTCAGAAGCGAGATCGCGCTCGGTCGGCAGCTTGGAGTGCGGTTCGAGCCCCTGGTCGATGACGTCGACGAGGTGCTGACGCAGCCGCTCGGACTTCGTGTGCTGCTCCGCCATGATCTCCTCCGCGATGCATCCGGCCCGGTGTCGGATTGGTGAGAACCATTTTAGGGAGATCGGGACCATCCATCGCAACTATTCCGCAATTTCCGCGAATCTGTTGACACCGTTCGAGCGAATGGAGTACACCAATTGACAAGCACTCCCATCCGACCCCTGACACCCGTAAGGAAGCCCATGGAAACCAGGATCACGAGACGGCGGCCCCTGCTGCGCACCGTCGCGCTCACCGGCGTCGCCGCCGTCGCCGTCGCCTTGAGCGGATGCTCCGGGGCCGCGTCCTCCGGCCCCACCACCATCACCTTCTCCTACCTCTGGGGAGGAGAAGAGGCGAAGGCGCTCGAGAAGGTCATCGCCGACTTCAACAAGAGCCAGTCCGAGATCAAGGTGGTCGGCGTCTCCAGCCCTGACGCGCAGAAGCAGCTCACCTCGATGTCGTCCAGCAACGGCAGCTTCGACATCTCCGACAACTTCGGGAACACCGTCGGCTCGTGGGCGTCGAAGGGAATCCTGGCGCCGCTCGACGACTACCTGAAGACCGAGAAGGTCGACCTCGACGGGTTCGCCCCCGCCGCGCTGGACCAGATGAAGTACGAGGGGAAGACGTACGCACTGCCGATCGCCGTGCACACCCAGCAGCTCATGTACAACAAGGACCTGCTCGACAAGGCGGGCGTGCAGCCGCCGACGACCATGGACGAGCTGGCGGACGCGGTCAAGAAGCTCACCGTCACCGACGCGAACGGCGCGATCACGCAGATCGGCCTCGGCAACCCCTCGACGTCGACGCTCTTCACCACCCTCGGCTATGCGTTCGGCGGCACCTGGGACGGCAAGAACGGGAAGACCCCGACGCCGGACGACCCCAAGAACGTCGAGGCGCTCGACTGGTACGCCAAGACCCTCACCGATACGTACGGCGCGGACAAGATCGCGACCTTCACCTCGGGTCTCGGGCAGTACATGTCGGCGCAGGACCCGTTCTACACCGGGAAGGAGGCCATGGTGATCGACGGCGAGTGGCAGGCCATCAACATCCCGAAGGTGGCGCCGAACCTCAACTGGGGCGTCGTGGACATCCCCGCGGCGAGCCCGGAGCTCGCCGGCACGACCCAGGTGACGACGAGCACGCTGTTCATCCCCAGCAACTCGAAGCACAAGGCCGAGGCGGCGAAGTTCCTGGCCTACATCGTCGGGGACAAGCCGATGACGGACTTCACTCTGGCGCTGGGCAACCTGCCGTCCAAGACGTCCCTGCTGACGGCTTCCGCGTACGGCGACATTCCGCACTTCGACTCCTGGCTGAAGGCTCTGACAAGCAAGAACGCGAAGTCGCTGGCGTCCCAGCCCTACAGCGCGCAGTACTCGACCGACCTCGCCACAGCCTTCGACGACGTCGTGCGCGGGGTCGCCTCGCCCGAGAAGGCGCTCTCCTCGGTCGCGGACAAGGCGCGCTCCTACTGATGTCCCTGATGACTGCCAAGCGCGGTGCGCGACGCCAGACCCTGCTGGGTCTGGCGTTCGCGTCGCCGTTCATCATCGGGGCGGCGGTGTTCATCGTCTGGCCGGTGCTCGCCTCGGCCGGCTACAGCTTCACGGACTTCAACCTGTTCCAGGCGCCGTCCTGGGTCGGGCTCGACAACTACGCCCACATGCTTCAGGACTCCACATTCTGGAAGGCATTGGCGAACACGCTGTTCCTCACCGTCACCGGGGTGCCTCTGACGATCGCCATCTCGATCCTCGGAGCTCACTTCCTCAATCTCCCGGTGCGCGGTCAACCGCTCTACCGGGCCCTGGTGTACCTCCCGACCATCGTCCCGATCGTCGTCGGAGGCTATCTCTGGCGGTGGCTGCTGAACACCCAGTACGGCTTCGTGAACTACTTCCTCGGCCTCCTCCACCTCCCCCAGCCGGAGTGGCTCGAGCAGCCCGCGTGGGGCAAGCCGGCCATCCTGCTCATGTGCCTCTGGACCATCGGCGGCACCATGATCATCTATCTGGCCGCGATCAAGGACGTCCCGACGGAGCTCTACGAGGCAGCCGAGCTCGACGGCGCCGGCTGGTGGGGCCGCTTCCGGTTCATCACCTGGCCGACGATCTCGCCCGTAACCCTGTTCCAGGTGATCGTGACGGTGATCGCCTATCTGCAGATCTTCACCCAGCCCTATCTGCTCACCCAGACACGACTCAATGAGGCGAGCGGAGGGCCGGGGCAATCGATGATCAGCTACGCGATGTACCTGTACCAGAACGCGTTCGTCTTCCTGAAGATGGGCTACGCCTCGGCGATGGCCTGGGTGCTCTTCCTGATCACGCTGGTGATCACTCTGCTGCTGCTCTGGTCGTCCAAGAAATGGGTTCACTATGGTTCTGAACGCAATTGAGAAGCCGCAGGCTCCGAGCCGAGCCCCGTGGACCAACAGCGAGGGCGAACCGCGCCGGCGCCGGCGGCGGCCAGCGCGAACCGCGGGCCGCTACGCACTCGTCTGGGGGCTGACCCTCCTCTTCGTCTTTCCGTTCCTTGCGATGCTCAGCACCGCATTCAAGCTCCCGGCGGACATCTTCAGCTCGCCGCCGGCACTCTGGCCGAAGGAGTGGACACTCGACAACTTCGTGGCGGTGTTCGAGGAGATCCCGTTCTGGCAGTACCTGTGGAACACCGTCGTCATCGCAGCCCTCTCGGTGCTCGGGATGCTGATCGCGTCGCCGCTCGTCGCGTACTCCCTCTCGAAGATCGGGTGGCGGGGGCAGCGTCCGCTCCTCGTGATCGTGATGGCGACCATGATGTTGCCGCCACAGGTGACGATGATCCCGCTCTTCCTGATGTGGAACGGACTGCAAGCGACGAACACGATCATCCCGCTCGTGGCCCCGGCTTTCTTCGGAACCCCGTTCCTGATCTTCATGCTGCGCCAGTTCCTGATGTCGGTGCCCGATGAGCTGATCCAGGCCGCTCGGATCGACGGCGCTTCGGAATTCCGCATCTACTGGTCGATCGTGCTCCCGCAAGCGCGGCCCGCCCTGATCACCGCGGTGATCTTCCAGTTCGTCTGGGCGTGGACCGACTTCCTGAATCCGTTGATCTACCTCAACGACGCCTCCAAATACACGTTGTCCATCGGCCTGTACTCCTTCTTCGGGGAGCACAACGTCGAATGGGGTCCGCTGATGGCGGCATCCGTCTTGTTCACCATTCCAGCGCTGGCGCTCTTCGTCGTCTTCCAGCGCTACTTCGTAGGGGGTATCAGTGCAGGCGCACTCAAGTAGCAGCGAGGGAGCCCTCGCCCGCACCGCGGACGGTCGGCTCGGCGCTCTCGCGGCGATCGAAGGAGGGCTCGTCGTCTCGTGCCAGGCCCAGCAGGGCTCGCCGATGCGCGACACGGCGACGATCGCACGGCTCGCGGCGAGCGCGCTGCAGGGCGGTGCGGTCGCCCTGCGCGTCAACGGGCCGGACGATGTGTCGGCCGTCCGGCCGTTGACGGATGTCCCGGTCATCGGGCTCGACAAGCGGATGGGCCCCCGGCGCAACATCATCACCCACACCGACGAGCAGGTCATCGCGCTCGCCGCGGCAGGGGCCGACGTCGTCGCGGTCGACGCCACCGCCGAGGTCGCCGGGGATGTCGCCTCGCGGGTCCGTTCCGCCGTCCTGGCGGTGCCGGTGCCGATCATGGCCGACGTGTCGACCCTCGACGAGGGGCTGACGGCCTGGGACGCGGGTGCGGCGTTCGTGGGGACCACCCTCTCGGGTTACACGCCGTACTCGCGGATGGACCCCGGCCCGGACATCGAACTCGTGGCGGAGCTCGCCTCGCGCGGGGTTCGCGTACTGGCGGAAGGACGCTTCCAGACCCCGGAGCAGGTCGCTCGCGCCTTCGACGCCGGCGCGTTCGCCGTGGTCGTCGGCGGAGCCATCACCGACCCCATCGCCATCACCCGGCGATTCGCGGCCGCGACGCCGCGCAGCACCTGATGCCGGCACGTGGACCCGTCGTCGTCGGCATCGACATCGGCGGGACGAAGACGGCCGCCGCTGTGGTTCGGCCGGATGGGAGCCTGGCACACCGCGCCGAGACGCCCACGCCGGCGCAGGCGGGACCGCAGATCGTGCTGGACACCGCCGCCGCCCTGGTCGCGACCATCGCCGAACGAACGGGGATCACGCCGGATGCTTTCGGCGTCGGCAGCGCGGGGGCGTTCGACGAGCACGGTGTCGTCGTCCATTCCACCGACCATCTGGCGGGCTGGAGCGGAACCGACGTGGCCGGCGGCCTACGCTCGCGACTCGGGGCGCCCGTGGTGGTCGTGAACGATGTCCATGCGGCGGCGACGGGCGAGCGGACGACGTCGGGCCTGGAGCGTTTCCTGTTCGTCGCCGTCGGGACGGGCATCGGCGGCGCCGTGGTCGCCGATGGCATGGTGCTGCTCGGAGCGTCGGGCATGGCGGGCTCGGTAGGACACGTCCGCATCCCCTCGGCACGGCACCGCGTGTGCTCGTGCGGGGGAGCCGATCACGTCGAGGCCTTCGCCAGCGGCCCGGGCATCGAGCTCACCTACGCCGAGTTCACCGGCCGCGCGCGCGATCTGCGTTCGATCGGACGGCTGGCGGCGGAAGGCGACGTCATCGCAGCGCAGGTGATCCGGGTCGCGGCCGAGGACCTGGGCGAATCGCTCGCCTCCGCAGTCGTGACGGTCGACCCCGGCACCGTGCTGCTCGGAGGAGGAGTGTCGGGCCTTGGTGCCCTGTTCATCGATCCGCTCGCTGAGCGGCTCCGCGCGTCGTTGCGGCCGCCCTTCGCGGATGTGCGGGTCGCGGCTGCCCGATCGGGACCCGACGCCGCACTCATCGGTGCAGGCCGGCTCGCGTTCGAGTCCCTTCCGGCGACGGAGGCAGACGGGTCTCCGGCGCGCAGCTAGCGCGCCGCGGCCTCCTGGGCGGCGAGCTCGGCCTGCCGCCGGGTGAACAGCCGGACGCGCTGCTGGGTGAGCAGGATGCCCGCGAGCACGATCACGGCGCCCACCGGTTCGTTCCAGGTCAGGTGCTCACCGAGCACGAGGATGCCGAGGGCGACCCCGACAACGGGCGTGACGTAGGTGACCCCGGATGTCGCGGTCGGCCCCCACGCGCGCAGCACGTTCATGTTCCAGATGTAGACGACACCGGTGCCGAGGGCGCCGAGCGCCAGGAGCGACAGCAGCACCGGCCAACTGAAGGTGATCGGGTGCCACGCGACCACGGGCGTCAGGAGGATCATGATGACCGCCGCCAAGCCGATGTTGAGGAACGCGCTCGTGGTCGCAGACACCGCCCGCGGGCTGATGAACTTTCGGATGTAGCCGAAGCTGAACCCGTAGCAGGTGACGGCTCCGAGGCAGGCGAGCTGGCCCCACAGGCTGCCGCCCAGCGCATCCACCGCCCACGGCCCGACCACCACGACCACGCCGACGACGCCGATCAGCACGCCGAGCACCTGGTCGCGGTTCAGCTTCTCGACCCGGAACGCGGCCGTGACGAGGATCGCCGTCGTGATCGGGGTGACGGCGTTGTAGATGCTCGCGAGGCTGGACGACACGTACTGCTCGGCCCAGGCGAACAGCAGGAACGGGATGACGCAGTAGGTCACAGCGACGACCGCGAAGTGCAGCCAGACGATCGGCTCGCGCGGCAGCCGCACCCGCATGACGAGGGCGATGATGCCGAGGGTCAGAGCTCCGAACACCAGTCGCGCCCAGGCGACCTGCCCGAAGCTCACACCGCCGAGAGCCACCTTCATGAACAGGAAGCTGGCGCCCCAGACGAGACCCATGGCGACGAACTGCACAGCGACCTTCACCCCTCGACGCTAGCGGGTGGCGTCGGGCGAGCGCGTGCGGAAATCGGACACGGATGGATGAGATCCGGCCACCCGGTATTTGATAGCGTTCCCCCGGGGGGGACCATGTATCGAACCAACAGGCGCGTCCGCGCCGCTGCGGCCGCGGGGATGCTCGTCGCGCTCGTCATCGCACTGTCCGGCTGCGCGCTCTTCGACGGAGGGGCGCAGGCGAAGCCGGTCGCGCGGCACACGACGGCGAAGCCGAAGCCGACGCACTCCGCGCCGCCGTCGACGACGCCCAGCGCCACGCCGACGCCGACGACTCCCCCGGGTCCGCCGCCGACCCTCGCCCCCGTCCCGTCCGGCACCACCGTCGCCGAGGCGAGTGTCGCGTCGCCCAAGGGCAGCATCCACTTCCACTACCGGATCGTGTCGAACGGCGACAACACGTACTCGATTCAGTACACCGGCTTCACCTCCAGCGTCCCGGTGCCCATCTCGGTCACGCTGATCGACGTTCCGCCACAGGTCGGGGACGGCCTCACCTGGCACGGCGTCGCCGACCACGCCCTCGGCGGCCCCACGGGCGACGCGGCCGCCGCCTCGACCGTCCAGCTGGGTTACATCGGCAACCCGTCCTACCTCGGCACCCTGGTGACCTACTCGTCCGTCGCGTCGCCCGACGGCGTGCCCGTGGAGCTCGGCCCGGACAAGGTGCTCGCGGTGAACACGGTCCGCTGGTCGATCCCCGAGCGGGCGACCAACGTCCATCCTGTCGACGGCGGTGCGCGTGCGGGCGCGGCAGGGAGTGTTTCGAAGACGACCCCCTCCGGCGCTCCCGCGCGGTATGTCGTGGCGGCCGGGGACACGTTCGACGGCGTTGCGCAGCGGTTCGGCATCAGCTCGCAGGATCTGCTCTGGCTGAACCCGAGCGGTCGCGCGTACGACGGCGGCCTCAACCTGCTGGAGAATCAGTCGCTGAACCTCGATCCGCAAGCCCTCTGACCGGCGGTTTCGCGCAGCCGCCCTACCCTGACGGACCCGGGCGGACCAGGATGGGAATACCTCGTCGCCTTTCGCGTTGTATGCGTTTGCATAGAAACGGCGAGAACAACAAGAGGAGCCAGTCATGCAGTACGGAATCTTCTCCGTCAGCGACATCACCCGCGACCCCGTGTCCGGTGAGACGCCGAGCGAGGCGGAGCGCATCGATGCGATCGTGAAGATCGCGAAGCACGCAGAGGAGGTCGGGCTGGACGTCTTCGCCATCGGCGAGCACCACAACCCGCCGTTCTTCTCGTCGTCCCCCACGACGCTGCTGGCCCACATCGCCGCCCTCACCGAGCGGCTGACGGTCACCACATCCACCACCCTGATCACCACGAACGACCCGGTGCGCATCGCCGAGGAGTACGCGATGCTGCAGCACCTGTCCAAGGGCCGCATGGACCTGATGGTCGGGCGCGGCAACACCGGCCCGGTGTACCCGTGGTTCGGCCAGGACATCCGCCAGAGCCTGCCGCTCGCGCTCGAGAACTACAACCTCCTGCACCGGCTGTGGCGCGAGGACGTCGTCGACTGGGAGGGACGCTTCCGCACCCCGCTGCAGGGCTTCACCTCCACGCCGCGCCCCCTCGACGACGTTCCGCCGTTCGTCTGGCACGCCAGCATCCGCACCCCGGAGATCGCCGAGCAGGCCGCCTTCTACGGCAACGGATTCTTCGCCAACAACATCTTCTGGCCGAAGGAGCACTTCCAGCGCTTGATCGCGTTCTACCGTGAGCGCTTCGAGCACTACGGCCACGGCACCGCGAAGGAGGCGATCGTCGGACTCGGCGGCCAGGCCTTCATCGCGAAGAACTCGCAGGACGCGAAGAACCAGTTCCGTCCCTACTTCAACGAGGCCCCGGTCTACGGCAACGGCCCGACGATGGAGGAGTTCACGGACGCCACCCCGCTGACCGTCGGCAGCCCGCAGGAGGTCATCGACAAGACGCTGACCTTCCGCGAGTGGGCGGGCGACTACCAGCGCCAGCTGTTCCTGATGGACCACGCCGGCCTGCCGCTCAAGACCGTGCTGGAGCAGCTCGACCTCCTGGGTGAGCACGTCATCCCCGTCCTCCGCAAGGAGACCGAGGCGCGCAAGGACCCGGAGACCCCGGACGCCCCCACCCACGCGTCGCTGGTGAAGGCCAAGTACGGAGACGCCGACCCGCGCCAGCCGCGCCCGAACGCGAACCGCGGCGACAACGTCACCGGCGCATCGCCCTACCAGGACACCGACGAGCAGGTCGAGGTGAGCTACCCGGCGCTCTGACGCCGGGCAGCATCCACCGATCACCGACCCATCGATCGAGACAAGGACAGACCATGAACACATCAGACCTGCGGCCGTTCCGCGTGGTCGTGGTGAATGCGGGCGTCAGCGACCCGTCGTCCACCAAGATGCTCGCCGACCGCCTCGCCCTCCGCGTGGAGGCCGCCGCCCAGCGCGACGGCCGCACGGTCGAGACGCTCAACCTCGACCTGCGTGAGCTCCTCCCGGAGCTGGGCGCCGCCCTGGCGTCCGGCCACCTGGGCCCGAAGTTCACCAAGGCCATCGAGGCGCTGAAGTCGGCCGACGGCATGATCGCCACCGCCCCGGTCTACAAGGCGGGACCGAGCGGGCTGTTCACCTCGTTCTTCCAGGTGCTCGACAACGACCTGCTGATCGCGAAGCCGGTCGTGCTCGGGGCGACCGCGGGCACGGCCCGCCACGCGCTGGTCGTCGACGGCGAGATGCGGTCGCTGTTCGCCTTCCTGCGGACCATGACGACGCCGACCTCCGTCTTCGCCTCCACCGAGGACTGGCAGGACAAGGCCCTCGGCAAGCGCATCGACCGCGCGGCGCGCGAGCTGGTGGTGCTGATGGAGTCCGAGGTCGAGGCCAAGATCACGGACACCTCCTGGGACAGCTACCAGCACGAGTTCGGCTCGGCCGGCGGCAACGAGCTCGGCATCGACCTCGGCTCCGACCTGATGCGCCTCGCGGCGGGCGGGACGCTGCCGGGCGGCCGCCGGTAGGGCACTGCAGACGCAACGACGGGCCCCGGTCTCCCGGGGCCCGTCGTCCTGTCCAGCTGTGCCTACTTCGTGAGCGAGTCGGCGAAGTCCTTGTTGTCCGCCAGCCAGTCCTTCACGATCCGGGGATACTCGGACTCGTCGGCCCCGCTGTTGAACATCTTGTTCTCGAGGTCGAACAGCTTGTCGTCGGGGAACGAGAAGCTGCCGAACCACTTCGCCAGCGCCGGGTAGTCGTCCGTGAAGCCCTTCCGGACGATCGTGTTGATGCTGTCCGGCTCTCCGAGGGCGCCCTTCGGGTCCTTCAGATCCTTCAGCGGGAACTCGTTGTAGGCCCAGTGGGGCTTCCAGAGGGTCACCACGACATTGTCGCCGTTGGAGATGTCCTTCTTGAGCTCGGCCAGCATCGCCGCAGTCGACGACGTGACGAAGTCCATCTTCGTCAGACCGTACTGGGGGATGACGGAATCCTTGACGATCGCCGTCTCGCCCGCGCCGGGCTCGATGCCGATGATCTTGTTGCCGAACGCGTCGGCGTTCGCAGCGAGCTGGTCGATGGAGTCGATCGGCGCATCCTTATTGACGGCCAGAGTGAGGGGCGCCTTGTCGTACCAGGCCCCGAGATTCTCCAGCTTGTCGCCGTACTTGTCCCAGTAGGACTTGTGGGTGCTGGGGAGCCAGGCGTCGAAGTTGACGTCGTAGTTCCCCTGGCTCAGCCCGGTGAAGCCGGGGCCCGCCGTGGTGGTCGTGAGCGTGACGTCATAGCCCTTGCTCTCGAGGACCTCCTTCCACACGTTGGAGACGGCGACATCCTCGGCCCACCCGCTGAACACGTTGATCGTGAGGTCGGTCTTGTCACCGTTGCCGGGTCCGGCGCCGTCGGCCTCGGCTCCCGCCGAACAACCGGCGAGGGCGAGTGCCGCGGCAGCCCCGGCGGCGATGGTGGTGATGAGACGCTTCTTCATTCTGTCCTTTCGGCCCGTCTGGTCCGGGCGGTCTGTGACGATGCGGCGACGGGCGGAGTGCACGCGCGCCGCACCACGGGCGGCGGGTGCCGCCCGAGGTCGGGAGGTGGGAGCGTTACGCGCGGACCGGCGCCGCAGCGAGCGGTTCCTCGTCGGTGGTGGCCGGAGCCTCGATCTGCGACGCGCGACGCGAAGGCAGCAGGCGATGCTTTCGCGGTCCGCCGAGCGATCCGGTGAGGCGGTCGAGCAGGATGGCCACGATCACGACGGACAATCCCGCTTCGAAGCCCAGCCCGACATCGATCGTCTGGAACGACGCGACGATCGGACTGCCGAGCCCGGGCGCGCCGACCATCCCGGCGATCACGACCATGGAGAGGGAGAGCATGATCACCTGGTTGACGCCGGCCATGATGCTCGGCCGGGCCAGAGGGAGCTGGATCTGGCGCAGGATGCGAGTCGGAGACGCGCCGAAGGCCTGCCCCGCCTCGACCACCTCGGGGTCGACTTCGCGGATGCCCAACTCGGTCAGCCTCACTCCTGGGGCGATCGCGAACAAGATGGTCGCGACGATGCCGGGGACGACGCCGACGCTGAACAGGATGATCGCCGGGATGAGATAGACGAAAGCGGGCATCGTCTGGAGGAAGTCGAGGATGGGCCGGACCACCGCAGAAGCGGCGGAGGAGCGCGCCATCCAGATGCCGAGCGGGAGGCTGATGGCGATGGCGATGATCGTCGAGACCAGAGTGAGTGAGATCGTGTGCATCGTGTTCTCCCACTGGTCAACGCCCAGGATCAGGACGAGGCCGATCAGCGTGCCGATGCCGAAGATCCAGCCGCGTCTCCACACTCCGAGCGCAACGAGGGCCACCATCACGACCCAGAAGGGCGGCGTGGCGAAGATCCAGTCCACACCCTCGTAGAACGATCCGAGGACGGTGCTGATGACGTCGAACACACCCTTGAGGGCCGACGTCAAGAAGTCGACGAACTGCTCGACACCGTGCCCGAGTGGAATCCGGAATCCATTCATCGCGCTTCTCCTTCCGTCGCGATTCCCTCGAGGGCGGCGGAGGTCGCCGTCATCCGGAGAGTCTCGGTCACCACGTCGACGGGGATGGTCGCCGGCGGATCGACCACGGTCAGTTCGGCGGTGTTCGACGGGACGTTGCCGAGCGCGGCGAGCAGCGTGACGCGCGGGATGGCGCCGAGCAGTCGGCGCGAGCCGTCGACCACCGCGACCGGGAGGTCGCTTCCGACGGCCGGTTCGAGCACGTCGGCGAGCGTCGCCTCACGCTCGACGGTCGACAGGTCGTGCAGGAGGACCGAATCCAGGTCGGCGTCTCCTTCCCGCACCAGGCGCATGACGTCGCGGTCGCGGACGACGCCGCGGAGGACACGGTTGTTGCCGACGACGAACGCCGCGGAGGTCTGCAGGTCGCGCATCGTGCGGAGCGCTGCGCGTGGACCCGCCGACCGGCTCACCACCGAGCGGACGGGCTCCATGACCGCCTCGGCGGTGAGGACGCGGGCCCGGTCGACATCCTGGACGAATTGCGCGACGTAGTCGTTCGCCGGGTCCGTCAGGATGTCGTCCGGAGTCCCGACCTGGACGATGCGCCCGTCGCGCATGACCGCGATGCGGTCGCCGAGGTACATCGCCTCGTTGAGGTCGTGGGTGATGAAGACGATCGTCTTGCCGAGCTCGCTCTGCAGCTCGAGCAGCTGCTCCTGCATCTCGCGGCGGATCAGCGGGTCGAGCGCCGAGAAGGCTTCGTCCATCAGCAGGATGTCGGTGTCGGCCGCCAGCGCCCTGCCGAGGCCGACGCGCTGCTGCATGCCGCCGGAGAGCTCGTGAGGAAGCTTGCCCTCCCAGCCGCTGAGGCCGACGCGGTCGATGACCTTCTGCGCCCGCTCACGCCGCTCGGCCGGGGCGATGCCCTGGATCTCGAGGGCGTAGGCGACGTTGTCGATCACCGTGCGATGCGGGAGCAGCGCGAAATGCTGGAACACCATCGAGACGCTCTTCGTGCGGACGTCCCTCAGCTTCGCGGCGGGCAGGCCCGCGATCTCGGTTCCCTGGATACGCACGCTTCCGCTCGTCGGCTCCAGGAGCCCGTTGAGCATTCGGATCAGCGTGGACTTGCCCGAGCCGGACAGGCCCATCACCACGAAGATCTCGCCAGCGTTCACCTGGAAGGAGGCGTCGATCACCGCCGCGGTGCCCGCCGAGGAGACCGCACGGCGGCTCTCGCCCTCGGCCAGGCGGCGGACGGCATCATTCGGGTTGCGCCCGAACACCTTGTACACATTCTTCGCCTCGACGGCGTAAGTCTCGGTCACATCGTCTCCGTAAGCATGCGGCGACGCTTCGTCCGTCTCCGCGGCTTTCGAGTTCTCGGGCCGGGTCGCGATGGGAGCGGCGAGCTCACGGATCCGTGGGGCTTCACACGCCACCACGGCCGGCTCGCTGCCAGTGCGGTATTCGGGACCGCACCCGCCATCGTCGGACCATACGCTCGCGTGAGGTTCGAACTGGTCGCTCACACGCTCGCGGACTGGTTGGAAAAACACCTCGTTTGGGGTACGAGGCCGTCAAGCACCGTATCAAATGCGCGACGCCCGCGCAGGTGACGAGTCATCTTTCAGGCAGTATGTGGGGCGACTGACCCCCGCACATCCGCACCAGCATGCGGATGCGCGGTGTTACCGATTCGTTACCACATAACGATCGATATGAACTGATCCTTGTCATTGATAACCCTCGTGATGCTCGTGGCGCCTCGCGCGACGAGCCGGACCACTACTTCCCCGTCAGCATCCACCCGCGGTACGAGGGATCTCCCGCGAACGGGCGGTCAGTCGAGACGCCGGTATCGCCCAACCCTGTATTTCTTATCGTGAGTGGCGATGAGGATAAAGATCACACCGAACAGGCAGGCCAACCCCGCGAAAACATACGAAGCGGTGTTGTTGGACGTGATAGCAAAGACGGTCACGCATGCTGCAAGACCAAGCCAAGCGAATCCGGTCCAGAGCCGCGGCAAACCAAACGACCACCTCATCCAACGGGGAAGGTCATGCGACTTACTCATTTCTCATCCTCGACAAGCAGTGATATTGGGCAGTCCCTGGGTAGCGACGTATCCGATCGCACCGGAGAGGAAGCGGACCAACCAGCCGGGACCATAGAGCGTTCCCAGCCCAACACCGATCGCAATGTAACAGTCGGGGGTGCCGAACGCCTTGGGGTTGGCGGGAGTTCCGTAGCCGGTAAGCGCGATGGTCTGGACCTTTGCGCCGTTGATGTACTTCTGCAGATACGAACCTTTGCATGTGTTGAGCGCGGTCCCCGGCTGAAGGAAGTAGCTGCTGCCATTTCTGAAGCACGCAGTTGTACGAGTACACACCGGTCGACGGGTCAGCGACGACGGGGAACGCGGTGTGCTCGGTGAACTCGATCACCTGGGTGACGGTACTCCCGTGCACCTCGTAGTTGGTCGGCACGGCCTGACCATTAGCGTCCTTCGCCCAGGCTTCACCGAAAACCCGCAGCGGCGACCCGTCCGCTGCGACAACCGCAACAGTACCGTTCGCATCCTGCGTGAGGGTCGCCCCCTGGGGAACGCCGATCGGGTAGTCGTACCGTCTCGGAGCGTTGGCATTGTCGATCACCGTATTGATCTGCAGGGTTCCGTCAGCCTTGATGAGCGGGACGGTGGTCGAGCCGTTCTTGTTGTCGTACGCCACGACGCCCGGAAGCTGCGAGTCCGTCGCGTCGGACGCGTGCTGGGCAAACGGCAAACCGATCTGAACCGAGTCCCCGAGCGAGAGGCCGTCGGTCGGGTCAGCCGGGACCACAACCCTGCCGCCCTCGACGGTGGCGGCCGCGGCGGTGAAGCTGTCCCTACTCGTCGCGGCAAGGCCGGAAAGCGACTCAGGCGCGACACCTTGGATCGCGGCCACCGCATCCACTGCGTTGACCTCCTCCGCGTCCAGCGCGGCGAACCCGGTCAGGCTTGCCGCGATAACGCAGACCCCGGCCAGCGTTGCGGCTGACATCAGTACACGAAACTTCTTCATTGAGTCGTTCGTTCCCTTCGTTCAACACCGAACGAAATGAACTGGGGTTGTCCGTCACCCGGCAAACCGGAACGGTCGGCAGTTCACTACTCCCGGTCGGTTAGGCCTGTTACTCCTTGAGACACAGCCAGCCTCAGTTCATGACGCAGAGCCGTGAACTTTTTCAGCAACGCTCGACGCTGCGCCTGCTCGGCGGGGACTCGCCGGTCGAAGGGGTGTTCAGGTCTCGACGAGGGCGCGGTGCACGCGGTCGGTCCATTCGACCAGCCCCGGGAGCAGTTCCGGTGCCCGACGGTAGCGCGGAGCGCATGGCGGCTCGTCTGTCTTGGGAGTGATTGCGCCGGCCCGCGGTAGTCTGCTGGGTAGAACAGGGAGGTCTCGGGGTTGGACATTCTCAGCGTGCTGCACGCGATCGGGGTGGTCGTCTGCCTCGTCCTCGCGCTCACCGGGCTCATCCCGGTCGTCGCGGCCGCCGCGACGTTCGTGGTCATCCCGTTCCACGCGTGGGTCAACCACTACGGGAAGGCGGCACCCTACCTCCCGCGCGTGGCTATCATCGTCCCGGCCTGGAACGAGGGCGCGGTCATCGGCGCCTCCATCGACCGGCTGATGATGCTCGACTATCCCCGCGAATCGCTGCGCATCTACGTGGTCGACGACGCGAGCACCGACGACACCCCGGATGTGGTTCGCGACCGGGCGGAGCAGTACCCCGGCAACGTCCACCTGCTCCGACGCGAGCAGGGCGGCCAGGGCAAGGCGCACACGCTCAACCACGGCATCGCGAAGGTGCTCGAGGACGACTGGATGGAAGCGCTCCTGATCATGGACGCCGACGTCATCTACACCCCCGAGTCGCTGCGCCGGATGACCCGCCACCTGGCCGACCCCGACGTCGGCGCCGTGTCGGCGTACATCAGCGAGGGCAGCCGCGACCGCAACTACCTCACCAAGTTCGTCAGCGTCGAGTATGTACTGTCGCAGCCCGCCGCTCGCCGAGCGCAGAACGTCCTCGGGGCGCAGGCCTGCCTCGCGGGCGGTGCGCAGCTCCACACCCGCGAGAACCTCCTCGCGATCGGCGCCCGCATCGACACCTCCTCGCTGGCGGAGGACACGATCACCACGTTCGAGACGCAGCTGCTGGGCAAGAAGGTCGTCTTCGAGCCGCACGCGCGCGTGCTCGCCGAGGAGCCCCGCACGGTGGATGCGCTGTGGAAGCAGCGGCTGCGCTGGGCGCGCGGCAACGTCACGGTGACGGCGCGCTACTCGAAGGTGTGGTTCCGCCCGTCCCGCCTCCACCACCTGGGCGACATCAGCTTCGGCATCGTCTGGTTCAGCCTGTGGCTGCTCCCGCTCATCATGATCCTGTCGTCGGTCGGCCTCGCCGGCCTGCTGTTCCTGCAGGATGAGATCGCCACAACGGTCTTCCGGGTGCTCTGGATCACCGCGGCGCTCGCCTACCTGTTCGTCCTCATCCTCGGCTCGCAGACCGACGGCAAGACCACGAGGCACGAGCTGGGCAACGTCCTGCTGTTCCCCGGCATCGTCAACATGCTGGTCATGCTCACCGCCCTCTTCCCGCCGGTGATGCTGGTGTGGCTGCCCGGGTTGTTCGGCGTGACCCTCAGCGAACCGGCCCTGTTCGCGATCACGCTGGCGATCTACATCTGGATCCCGTTCTCGATGGTGGTCGCCTGGCTGGCACGGAAAGCGGAGAAGGTGCGCGCCGGACGCTGGCTGTCACCCGCTTTGATCTACCTCGCCGGGTACGGCTCCCTGCTCTGCGCGATCACTTTCGACTCCTACCTGAAGGAGCTCGCCGGCGCCGAGGCGCGCTGGGACAAGACGGAGAAGGTCGGCCGGGTCGCCGCCGGCTGAGGTGGTACCGCGGGATGACATCCTGCGGATGACGCGCCCGCCCGGCGATGAGCCTCCCGGCCGATGCCCGCGCGCCGCCACGCGGGCAGGGTGGGATCATGACCTCAGCTCCCACGGCAGCGCCCCCGGCCATCGTCGCCAGCGCGCTCACCAAGACCTATGGCCCCTCCGTCGCCCTCGCCGGCATCGACTTCCGCGTCGCACCCGGCGAGTCGGTCGCCATCATGGGCGCCTCCGGCTCGGGCAAGACCACCCTGCTGCACTGCCTGGCCGGCATCGTCGCCCCGGACAGCGGGTCGGTGTCGCTGGCGACCGCGACCGGCCCGCTCGAGATCACCGCACTCGATGAGGCGGGCCGTTCCCGTCTGCGGCGCGAGGCGTTCGGGTTCGTGTTCCAGCAAGGGCTGCTGCTGCCCGAGCTGACGGCCGTGGAGAACGTCGCGCTCCCGCTCATGCTGACCGGGGTGGACCGTCGCGCCGCAGAGCAGACCGCGGCCATGTGGCTCGCCGCGCTCGGTCTCGCCGGCTACGAGACCCGCCGCATCGGCCAGCTCTCCGGGGGCCAGGCGCAGCGCGTGGCGATCGCCCGTGCCCAGACCACCGGCGCCGCCGTCGTGTTCGCCGATGAGCCGACCGGCGCCCTCGACTCGCAGACGTCGGCGGAGGTGATGGATGCGCTGATCCGGTCGACGACGGAACGCGGGCGGTCGCTGGTCGTGGTCACGCACGATGAGACGGTCGCCGCCCGGTGCTCGCGCGTTCTGCGCCTCGCGGACGGACGCATCGTGGACGAGGTGAGCACGCGATGACCACCCTGCGACTCGCCTGGCTGTTCGGCCGGCGCAGTGTCTCCGCCCGCTCCACCGTCGTGCTGCCGGTCGTCGCGTTCGCGGTCGTGACGGCGCTGCTTCTCATCGTGGCGGGCGGAGCACAGGCGTTCTTCTCGTGGACCGACGACATCGCCGGCCTCTACCAGGTGCTCGCGGTCATCGCGCTGTCGCTGCTGGTGGTTCCGCTGGTCGCGCTCGGCGGCTCGGCGGCCCGGCTGTCGGCGCGACGGAGAGACGACCGGCTCGCCAGTCTCCGTCTGCTCGGCGCGACCCCCGCCCTGGTGACCGCACTGACGGTCATCGAGTCGACCGTGCTGGCCGTGGCCGGCGCGATCGCCGGCGTCGTGCTGGCCCTCCTGGCATCTCCGCTGGTCGCGCTCATCCCGTTCCGCGGTGAGCCGCTCGGAATGTCCATCCTGCTGTCGCCGCTGTGGATGGCGGTCACCGTCGCTGCGGTCGGGGCACTGGCGGCCCTGAGCGCTGTCGTCGGGCTGCGCGGTGTCATCCTGTCGCCGCTCGGCGTCCGGACGCGTCAGCAGGCGCCACGCGTGCACTGGGTCCGCGCCCTGATCGCGATCGGAGTCGTGGTGCTCGTCGCCGTCGCCATGACCGCACTGCGTGCCGCGGCCGACATCGGGATCGTCATGGTCGTCCTCGCGGTCGGATTCGGCGGGAGCATCGCCGTCCTGAACCTCGTGGGGCCGTGGGTGCTTCGGGTGGTCGCCACCGGGCAGGCCCGCCGGGCGCGGACCGCCCGCCGGCTCCTGGCCGCCCGGGCGGTGCTCGAATCGCCGAAGGCCGCCTGGCGGCAGGTGTCCGGCGTCGCGATGACGAGCTTCATGGCCGTCTTCGCCGGGGTCGGGGTCGCACTCATGGATGCGGCGGGCGACTCGGGCGACCCCCAGTCGCGGCTGCTGGTCGGCGACATCCGCACCGGCGTGCTCATCACGGTCATCGCGTCGTTCCTGATGGTCGCCTGCTCGGCGGGCGTGAACCAGGCGGCCGCTATCCTCGACCGCCGCGACCTCTACGTGAGCCTCGACCGGATCGGCATGCCCGTCGGCGAGATGAACGCCGCGAGGAGCCGCGCCGTGATGTCCCCGCTGCGGGTGACCGCGATCGGGTCGGCGGTGACGGCGGCCGTCGTGGTGTTCCCGCTGACCGGGGCGAGCCTCCTGCTGTCTCCCCTCACCCTGGTGAGCGTCGCGGCGTGTCTCGCCGCGGGCGTGCTCCTCGTGTGGGCGGCGCTGCGCGCGACGCGGCCCGTGCTGAGACGGGTGCTCGCGGAGCCGTCGCCGAGCCTCTGAGGACGGAGGTCACCTCGGTACTACTCAGCGCGCCGGGCTGGACCGCGGAACGGTCGGGCGTTTCTACTCAAGTGCACGATCTTCGCTACGGCACTGAGGAGAGACCCGATCGCTCCGGGAAAGTCGGTACCTAGAGTACGCAAGTGTCGAACATCGCCGCCGCCCAACCGACCCCCGAGCCCTCCGAGCCGCCGGACATGATGGCGACCCCGGGCATGGTGGCCGAGACCCGCCGCCCGCGCGACCGTCGGTCTCGAAGCGGGCGGCGCGATCGCAGCCGGCGCGACGGAGTCCCGGGCGGCGACCGCAGCCGCAACCCCTTCCGCAGCCCGGCGCTGGGCAGCCTTCTCATCGGTGTGATCGCCTGGCTGCTCACCGTGCTCCGCACGCTCTGGCCCACGGTGACCGGCCTGGCGGACAACGGCGACGGCCAGCGTTACGTGTGCCAGTTGGGCCTGGTGCCCACCGACGCGTCCCTGCCGCGGGCGTGGTCGTTCGCCATCCTCGATTGGATGCCGGGCGCGGTGAAGGACTGCGTCGCCTATCCGTCCAGCCAGGTGTGGCTCCTGCGGGCGAATCGCTGGCTGACGGAGGCGCTCGGCGGTGCGCCGGGGCATGTCGACCTGCGCTGGACCATCCTCGGCTACACGGTGGTGATGGGTGCTCTCGTCGGGGCGTTCGCCTTCGCGGTACGCCGCGGCGCGCTGTCCCGCGTCCTGCTCGCCGGCGCTTTCTGGCTGGTGCTCACCGACCCGGCCTGGGCGAACTACGCCGGAAGCAACTTCGGCGAGTTCCCGGGCATCCTCGGGGTCGGCATCATCTCCGTCGGTGCGGTGCTCGTCGGCACGAGCGGTCTGAAGCAGTATGTCGGGCTGGCGATGGTCGGGGTCGGGTCGCTCCTCGCGGTCACCTCCAAGACGCAGGGGGTCACGCTGCTCGTCCCCCTCGCCGTCTTCCTGTTGTGCGTCACCCTGCGCTGGCGACCGTCGAACGGCGGGGTGCGCTGGTGGCGTCCGGCGCGGCTGGCCGGCGCCGGCGCGGGGCGAGTCCTCGGCATCGCGCTGGCGGCAGCGCTCCTCGCTCCTGTCGGGTGGATGCTGGCCGACAACCCGAAGGAGTTCCAGGCCATCAATCCGTGGGAGGTCATCTCCGTCGGGATCCTGGGCGCCAGCGACGATCCCGCGAAGGATCTCCGCGAGATGGGTCTCCCCGAGGAGCTCTCGAAATTCGCCGGCGACTCCGTGTGGGTGAAGGACAGCATCATGCAGTCTCCGGAGTGGGAGAAGTACAAGCACCTCATGACCTACGAGGTGGCGGCACGATTCCTGCTGGCGCATCCCGATCGTGCGTATGCGATCGCGCAGAAGGCGGCTGTCGACTTCTGGAAGGCGCGACCCGGCTACCTCGGCAGCTACACCGCCGACAGCGGTCATGCGGCGCAGTCCATGGACGTCTCGCCGGTCGCGGAATTCTCGCGGGCGTTGTCGTGGGGCGGGCTCCCGCTGCTCGCCCTGGTCTGGATCGCGCTCGCCGTGATCGGCGTCCGGCTCATCGTCCGGAGTACGCCGGGGTCACCACGTCGCGCCTTCGCCTCCGCCGCCGTCCTCATGGTGTCCTTCGCGATCGTGCAGTTCTTCACGGCCGCGTTCGGCGAGGCGATCGAGAACACCAAGCACATGGTCTACGGAGTCCAAGCGCAGTCGATCGCGACGGTCTTCCTCGTCGCGAGCGCCCTGCATCTGCCCGACATCCCTCTGCCTGTCGGCCGTAGACGCGCCGCTTTAGACTCCCCGCATGGAGGAGACGCACCCCCGCCCGAGTGACTCGGGGGTGGCGGACGCCTCACGGAGAGACGCGCCGATCTCCTCCTTCGCAGCGCCCGCGGACCGGTCCGCGATCATCCGTCGCGGGCGCCCTCCGATGTCCGCCGTGTCGGTGGTGGCGCCCGCGGGCTACGGCAAGACGGTGCTGCTGGAGCAGTGGGCCGGACGGGATGGCCGGCTCGGCATCCCGGTGCCGCTCTCGGCCGCCGATGCCGACCCCGCGACCCTGACCGCGTCCGTCGCGGCCGCGTTCGCGCGGGCGCTCGTGAACGAGGCCGGGACCGCTGACGGGCTCGGCGTGCACGTCGAGTTCGCGTCGATCGCCGCGCATCCGGGGTCGGGGCGGAGCGTCCTCGCCCGCACCGCTGTCCGGCTGCAGGCGCTGATCGTCGCCATCGATCGCCCTTTCGTGGTCCTCGTCGACGACGCGGACCACGCGGCGGCCGACGCCTGCCAGGACGTCTTGGAGGTGGCTTTCGCGCGCATCCCGCCGGGGTCACTGCTCGTGGTGGCCGGTCGCATCCGGCAGCCCTTCCTGTCCCGCCTCCGCGTCGCCGGTCGCGTCGCGGATGTGGGGGCTGCCGATCTCGCGCTCGACGCGGTCGAGATGCGGCGCGTCTTCGACGGCGTCGGCGCGCCGACGCTCTCGGAGGCCGACGCGGTGCGCCTCCGGGAGCGTACGGAGGGGTGGGCCGCCGGCATCGCGCTCGCCGCCATCATCGCTCGGGACGGTGGCGACCCGCTGGGGGTTCTGGGGGATGACGGCCCGGTCGCCGAGTTCCTGCAGCGCGCGGTCGTCGCGTCGCTGAGTGCCGACGAGTTGTCGTTCGCGCGCGAGTCCGCCGTCTTCGACCCGATCGTCCCGGCCGAGTGCGACGCCGTGCTCGGCCGGACGGATTCGGCCGAGCGGTTGCGTGCCCTGGAGTCGCGGGGGCTTCTGCTCGCGCCGCTGGACGTCCGCCGCACGGCGTACCGCTACCATCCGCTGTTCCGCGAGTTCCTGCTCGGCGGGCTGGCACGCTCCGAGCCGTCGCGCGAACGCGAGCTGCACCGGGCGGCCGCCCGCCGGTGCGAGGACGGTGGCCGTCTTCCTCCGGCGATCGATCACCTGCTCGCGGCAGGCGATCGCGAGCATGCGGCGCGTCTGGTGGCCGAGTGCGCATTCCGTTCAGGCGAATCGGGCGATCGCGCGGCTGTCGACCGCTGGCTGGGCGACCTGGGCGACGCGGCCATCGCGGCGTTCCCTCCGTTGATGGTGGTCGCCGGCTGGTGGGCCGCTCTCGATGGCCGCCCGCGTGAGGCCGACCGGTGGGACGATCTGCTGGGGAGCCGGACCTTCGCGGGGCCGGCGGTTCCCGGGTTTCCGCCGTTCGCGTCGGCGCGCGCGCTGCTGCGGGTCCTGCTCTGGCGGCACGGTCTCGGTGGCGCCGTGCACGACGCCACGTGCGCTCTGCAACGTGAGCCGATGTCGGGCGAGTGGCGGGATCATGCGCTGCTGCTGCACGGTTGGACGCTTCGCCTCGGCGGCGACCCGGCCGGGGCGCTCGCCGAGTTCGAGGAGGCGTGCCGGCTGGCGGCGGTTGCCGGACACGCGACGACGCTCGTGCTGAGTGCTTCGGAGTTGGCGCGGTTCGCGTTCGACGCCGGTGCTCGCGCCGACGCCGACCGCCACCTCGACCGGGCTCTGGGCGCGGTGGACGCGGCCGGCCTGGACGGCACCGCTGCCGCGTGCTTGGCGCGGGCGGTTGCGGCGCGCCGCGCGCTGCGCAGGTACGACCGCTCTGCCGCCGAACGGCTGGTGACGGCCGCCATGCGGGACCGCGGGGCGTGCACCTACGCGGTGCCGGTGCTCGCGGTGGAGGTGCGCATCGAGCTGTGCCGCGCGCACCTGGCGCTGGGGGATCCCGCAGCCGCCGCGCATCTGCTGCACGAGATCGACGACGTGCTGTGGCTCCGGCCGGGGCTGGGTGCGCTGGAGGGCGCTGTCGACGATCTGCGTGAGGACGTGCGACGCAATTCCGCGGTGCTCGGCCCATCGCCGCTGACCCCGGCGGAGTTGCGGCTGCTCCCGCTCCTGCAGACGCACCTGACGATCGCGGAGATCGCTGCGCGCCTGTTCGTCAGCCGCAATACGGCAGGGACCCAGATCGGTGCGATCTACCGGAAGCTCGGCGTGACGACGCGCAGCGCGGCCGTGGAGCGGGCCGCGGAGGTCGGTCTGCTCGGCTGAGCTCCGGCCGGGGCGCCGGAAGGTCCTAGGCGTCGGCGGGAGCGCCGAGGTCGTCGTCGGGGTCGAGGGCGACGAGGAGGTGCTGGGCCGCGGACACGGCTCTGGGCAGGCCCACGGTCGGTGTGATGGCCAACAGGGCGTCCGCGAGCTCGGGCACCGTGAGCTGCGCGCTGATGGCCTCGTCGACGGTGGCGGAGAAGGACGCGCTGCTTGCTCCGGTGGCGACGGTGGCGGCGAAGCGGACGAGCGCGGCGTCCCGTTGCGAGAGTGGTGTCTCGGCCGGGTCTCGTGTGAATGCGACGCTCAAGACACCCGGGTCGTGGATGGCCAGCCGCCGCAGGATGTCGCTGTGTTCCACGGAGTCGCTCCTCACGATCTGCGGGCGGCGGGGCCGCCTGTCGCCTTTCATTCCACCGCGGACCCGGCGGGGGCGCATCACGAGGATCGGATGACGTCGGGTTCGGCCGCGGGTGCATCTTACGGTCGGTGGTGGACCACCGGCCAGGGCTGCCCGAAGCCTGGCCGGTGGGGTCGGTGGGGTCGGTGGGGTCGGTGGGTCAGCCGGCGGCGAGGCGGCGCGCGAGTTCGGCGATCCGCCGGCCCGCTGCGCCGTCGCCGTAGGGTGACGGCGTCTCCTGCAACCGGGTGAGCAGGTCCGGGTTGCCGAGCATCCGGTGTGCCGCGGCTTCGATCGACTCGTCCGGTTTCACGAGCACCGCGAAGCCGGCGTGGATGGATTCGGGCCGCTCTGTCGAGTTGCGGACCACCAGCAGCGGTTTCTTGAGCACAGTGACCTCCTCCTGGATGCCACCCGAGTCGGAGACGATCAGGGATGCGCGCTGGGCCAGGTGCAGGAATTGAGTGTGGCTGACCGACTCGAGCAGGTCGATTCCGTTCAGCCAGTCGCTCAGTTCGAAGCGGAGGGCCGCCGCGATCGTCCGCGGGTGCGCGACGAAGACCGCGGGGAGCGGCAGCTGGGTGAGGGCGCGCAGGATGCGGAGCAGGGCGGCCGGATCGTCCGTGTTCTCCGGACGGTGGATGGTGGCCAGGATGAACGGCCCGTCGGTCTGCAGGTCGATCTGCGGGGCCGACTGCTGCAGCGCTCGGTGGGTGGCCTCGACGACGGTGTTGCCGGTGATCTCGATACGGTCGGCGTCGACGCCTTCGGAGAGCAGGTTGGCCGCGTTGTGCGGGGTCGCCGCGCAGTGGATGTCGGCGACCGCTCCGACGACGAGCCGGTTGATCTCCTCCGGCATGTCGCGGTCGCGCGAGCGGAGGCCCGCCTCCACATGGATCACCGGGATCCCGAGGTAGTTGCCGGTCTGCGCGCCGATCGAGGTGCTGTTGGTGTCGCCCTGCACGATTATGGCGCGGGGCCGGCGCTCCTGGAACGCCATCGCCAGCTGGCCGATCCCCGCGGCGATCTGGACGACGCGCGGGTCGCCCCCGATGCCGGTGAGGTGCTCGATGCGTTCCGGAAGACCCTGCTCGCGCAGGTGCTGGCCGGACATCGTGTCGTCCCAGTGCTGCCCGGTGTGGATGACGCGGGCGCGGCGTCCCAGCTCGCGGACCACCGGACCCAGCTTGATGATCTCGGGTCGGGTGCCGAGCACGACGGCGATGTCGTCGCTCATCGCGCCCTCCGATCGTGGTAGACGGTGCCGCCCGTGAGGACGTCGGGGCCGGCGACGAGGAAGATCATCGTGAAGAATCGGCCGCAGACCACGAATCCGACCTCGAACAGGAGCAGGCCGACCAGCAGCCCGTTGCTCAGCCAGAGCTCGTTGGTGATGACGAAGCCGGCCATCCCGGCGGCGGTGGGGATGAGGTGGAGGATCCACCGGCCGGTGCTCGCCATGAGGATGCCGATGATCGCGGACACCACGGACGACGCCGCGACGAACAGCGAAGCGAAGGCCGCCACCCACCCCGAGAAGTAGAGCCCGGTCAGCAGATAGAAGGCGACCAGCAGTGCGACTCCCGCACTGAGCGCGATGACGGCGACGAGCGTCGCCGTCATCTCGGACGCCCGCGACAGCCGGTGCAGGAGCACCGTCGCGAGGGCGTGGAGGAGCGCGCAGCAGAAGAAGATCACGGTGAGCTGCGTGCCGTCCCCCGTGATCACCGTGGTCCCGGCGGTCAGCCACAGCATGGTCGCGCCGAGCGCGACCACCGCCGCGTTGGCGAGGGTGCTGCCGACGGCCAGCGCCGTCTTCGTCGCGTGGTGCGCGAGACGGTGTGCGCCGCGGGTCGCCGGTCGCAACGTTGTCACGTCTGTCACCTCCGCAGTGGTTCTCATCGGCTGTCGTGGGTACTGCCGGGCTGTGGGATCAGGGATGGTGCGCCCCCTGCGAGACGCACCATCCCCGTGCCCGATCCTGGGGACGGATCAGGCCGTCACACGGGACCGGCGGAAGAGGCGGACGCCTCCGAAGCCGAGACCCGCGAGCGCGATCGCACCCGCAGCGACCACACCGTTCATGACCGGCAGCGGGGCCGTGTTGAACTCGATCGGCGCGCTGACGTCGTTACCGACCTTCTGCGTGATCGACAGCGGCGGGGTGACGCCGCTGGGGATGGTCGCCGACCAGTTGCCGTTGGCGTCAGCCGTAGTCGTGCCGACGGTCGAACCCGTCGAGTCCTTCACCGTGATCTCAGCACCCGGCTGGGCGGTGCCCGTCAGGGTGTAGTCACCGTTCGCGTCCGGACCCGTCGCACCGGTCGCCGTGAACCCGGAGCCCGCTCCCGGAATCTGCGACTGCGGCAGGGTCGCCGAGCCGGCAGCGGTCGTCAGGCCGGTGTACGGCGTGAATGTGGCGGTCACGTTGCCCGAGATGATTCCCGTCGACTGGATCGGCAAGTCACGAGTAGTTGCGGAATAGTCTGTGGTGTCGATGAGGGCAGGATCCGTGGGACCAATCACGATGGAGTTGGACGTGGTCTGGGTGCGTCCATCCGCAGAGATGGTGCACGTGTAGGTGGCCGTGTTTGGAGCACAGGCCGCCGGGAGGAACTTGAGCCCTGCCGGGAGCGTGAACGAGCGGCCGGCGGTCGAGGTCGTTCCGGGAGCGAAGGTCGCCGTCTTGGTCGCCGTCCCATCGCCCGTGTTGAATCGAAGCACCCCGTTGGTTCCCGGAGTGGCGAAGGAGGTTGCGGGTGACGTCGGAATCACCTGGAGGTTCGTCACGCCCGCGTTCATGCCGCCGGTTGCGGCATTCGCGGCCGTGGCGGCACCCAGGACCATGGCGATCGACGCGACGCCGATGGCCGCGCCGGCCAGGACCTTGCGGCCCGTCTTCTTCTTTGAGTTATGCATGAGTCTTTTCTCCTGTTGTTGCGGAATGAGCGGGCAGAATTCGGGTCTGCCCGTGCGGGTGAGCACTATGGGCCCCCCTCCCCGGAGTCGCGTTGGGCGAGCTCCCGAAGGCTGTGTGGCGCCCGCGCCGGGTTCGCGTCTCTGCGAGGCGGGGTGCACGATGGTGTTCTCCGTTGCGGCGGGTCTTGGCCCACCCGGAGCGGTTCATGGCCACCCGGGCGAAGGCTCGCGTCGAGCTGGCCCAGGTGTAGAAGCTGTAGATCCAGGAGCCGAGCCCCCAGCCGATGGCCTGCGCCCACGATGCGTCGGGCTCGCAGAACTTGCGGTACACCGGTCCCCAGACACCGAACGGCGCGACGCCGACGACGAGGTAGACGCCGACGAGCCACCAGTTGTCGGCCAGCCAGAGCCCGGGGCCACCCGGGTAGCCCGCGATGCCGCTGATGATCGCGATGCCGAGCAGCACCCAGGTGACGAAGCCGAGCAGCTGCAGGAACGGGAGCAGCAGGTAGTACGCCGACTCGATCGCACCGCCCGGCCCGAAATGCGGCGAGCGGAGGATATCCCTCAGATACCGGGAGCACTGGATGTTTCCCTGCGCCCACCGCGTGCGCTGGGTCAGGAAGCGCCGGAGGTCGACCAAGCCCTCCTGCTCGACGTACGTGTCGTGGATGTGCCGGATCTCATAACCGGCGAGCAGCACATGCACGCCGAGCTCGTAATCCTCGAGCAGGGAGCCGTGCCACGGCTGTCCCTTCTCGCGGTCGATCGCGTCGAGCGTGGCCAGCCGGGTGAACTGCCCGTTGCCGCCGAGACCCACCGTGCGGGTCTGACCGCGGAGCGTCTGCATCGCCGCGATGATCGTGCGGAATTCGAGGTCTTGCATGCGGACGAGGAAGCGGGACAGCCGCGGCAGCGGTGTACCGTCGGCGGCCTTCGTGTCGTTGCGGTTCTTCATCCGGACCGTCACCTGCGCCGCACCCACCTGCGGATCCCCGAACACGGTGTTCCCGGCGGCCTGCGCCAGGGCGTTCTCGGCGAGCTCCCCGTCGGCGTCGATCACGCACACGATGGTGCGATCCATATCGGCACTCGAGGGCAGCCAGTCGCGGAAGACGCGGTAGGCGGAGTTGAGCGCCGGTCCCTTGCCCGTCCTCGCGTCCGGACGGACGCGTCGCACGAGGTGCACCATGTCGTCGCGGGTCGCACGAGACTCGACGATGGACGCTGTCGCGTCGTCGCTGTCGTCATCGATCACCCAGACATGCGCATCCGGGAAGCGGCTGCGGAGGCGGTCGATCGTGGCCTCGACGACCGCTTCCTCGTCGCGGCAGGGCACGAAGAAGTGCCAGTCGTACCGATCCGGATCGCCAGGTTCTTCCGGCGTGCGCTTGATGAACGGCACCAGGATGAGCGTGACGTAGCTGAGGAAGGAGATCACCAGAGCGGTCGACGCGACACTGAGGAACAGGGTCATGGCGACACCTGCTCGGCGCCGGGACCGCTGGTCTTCTTCTTCCCGGCCTTCGGAGACCGGCGTCGGGGGCCGTTCATGATGCGCAGCATCAGGAGGGCTGCTCCGACCAGACCGAGGAGAGCGACGAGTGTGCCGATGAGGATGTGCGACCACTCGTAGCCCGCTTCGTCCCACCACAGGGTCGAGAAGGCGATGAGAGCGATCCGGATCGCGTTGACCACCGCAACGATCGCGAAGCCGATGACCGTCGCGAGCACCCAGCGCGGCCAGGTGACCCGGGTGAACATGAGCACCGCGGCCGAGAACAGCAGCATCGGGGTGAGAAGGACGAGCGTCGTGCACTCGACGGTGATCTGGAGACCCAGGTAGTGCAGCGGGTCCAGCTTGATCACGAACTGGTCGGCGAACTGGAAGACGCCGGCACCCAGGAACGGCTTGAGCAGCGCGGTGATCACCGCGGCCTCCAGGGAGCGGAACTGCTCCTGGATGATGATGAAGTAGGCGCCGGCGGCGAGCAGCCCCAGGCCCACCAGGTAGCGGAACACGCGGTTCAGCGTGCCGAGCGGGCGCAGGCTGTTCTGCCGCACCCGCGCAGCGCGCCGGGTGACGGACGCGCCTCCTACGGTGGCACCGGTCATCAGCGTGCCTCTCGCTGGGCGCGGCGCCTCTGGGCGATGCGGAGCAGGAGGATGCCTCCGAGGGCGGCGCTCAGGGCGATGATGGCGAGACCCACCACCTGGAACGGCGGAACGCCGGTCGAGGCGAGCACTCCGCCTGCACCCAGTCCACTGGGGGGCAACGTGTTGTACATGAGCAGGGAAACCTTTCTCACCGGCCGGCCTGATTCGGGTGTTTGCGGGTGGTGCTCTGGATCGGGTGTGGCCAGCCGGGATGAACGAGTGAAACCCTAGGCAGGCGGTTTCGCGGCGCCCGGCGGGTTGATCGGCAGTTCAGTAGGGGGTGCCGGGCAATGGAGTGGGTGTCGATGCGCGTTCAGTAACGAGGTGCGGGCGTCTGCGTGGAAGTGGCGCTCGACACCGAGGTCGTGGCGGGCGAACGCCAGGGCGCGTCCCGTTTTGGCCGCCGACGCGCAATGGTGATGTGGGACTACCTAACCTCTGCCCATCCGATACGTAAAACTGCCGAGTATCAGCGTGAGCGCCTCGTGCGCGCGCTAACGTCTCACTCCAGCGGCCTCTTACCAGACCGCCTTGTACACCCTTGGGGAGGGCCATCCGTGTCGCTACGTCGAGCCGAGACCGAGATCGCCATCGCCGCAATCGGCGATGGCATTTCGCTCGAGATCGTCGGCGGCCACGGCAGCGGCCGCACGACATTCCTGAACTCGCTGGGCATGCAGCTCGCAAGCCGGTCCTTCCACGTGGTCTCCCTGCATGGCGTGCGCCCCCTCTCGTCCCGGCCGCTCGCCGCCCTCAACGTCGCGGGCTACGCGGCCAGGGCCGACGGCCGCCCCTCCGGCATCGACACCGTGCTCGCAGAGCTCGTCGACCGGCTTCCGCAAGGCTCCTCGCTCATCACGGTCGACGACGGCGACTACCTCGACGAGATGAGCTGGGGCGTCCTGGCCGCCCTGCACGCCCGGCACCGGGTGCCCATCGCGTTCACGCGCCTCGCCCGGCCGGCCTGCTCGGCCATCACCAGCTCGTTCGGCCTCGGCGAGGTGTCGACGCTCGAGCTGCGTCCCCTGCGCTTCGACGAGCTCGCCACAGCGCTCGAGAGCCAGCACGGCGGCCCGCTCGACGCGAGCACCCTGTCCCAGCTCTATGCCCGATCGGCCGGCAACATCGGCCTGGCGTGCGCGATGCTCGAGTCGGGCCTGCGCGAAGGCCGCATCGAGACCCGCAACGGGGTCATCACCACGGATCAGTCGCTGTGGGCGCCATCGCTGGTCCAGGCGGTGGAGCGCCTGATCGACCCGCTGACGCCCGAGCAGCGCGGACTCCTCGAACTGCTCGCCTTCGTCGGGGTGCTCGACGTCGAGACCGCCGACCTGCTCGGCACGTCGCGCGACCTGGAGCAGCTGGAGGACCTCGATCTGGTCAAGCTGCTCCCCTCGGGCGACCGGCAGCTGGTCAGCGTCAGCCCGCCGCTCGTCGTCGACTACTTCCGTCACTTCGTCCGACCGGCACGCCGGCTGCGCCTCATCAGGACGCTGCGGCAGACACTCGACCCGGCAGGGCGCGTCGTGCTGCCGGCGGCACGCGTCCAGGCGGGTGAGTCGGCCGCACAGCTCGTGCACCTCATCCACGAGCGCCAGGAGACGCGGGCGGTCATCGCCCGCAGCGAGTGGGATCGCAGCCGGACACTCCGGTCGGCGATCCCGTACATCGAGGCCCTGTCGGAGGCGACGCGCGCGACCGCCGACATCGACGCCGCCTTCGAGGAGTCGGCGCCGCTGGTGGATGCCGAGGCGCCGGATCGCGCGCCCGACGACCTGCGCGCCGCCTGGCACGCACTGCGCGCGGTCCACGATGCCTACAACCACCACAAGCCGGAGGAGGCGGTGCGCCGACTGCGTGCGGACGCCGCGACGGCCGGCGCCTACGCGGGAATCATGCTCGCGTGCGCGGTCGAGATCGAGCTGGAGCTCATCGGGCCGGTCGACGACTCCGGGCTGCCTGATCCGGATGGGGACGACGAGATGCGCTCGGCCGTGCGGATCGCCATCCACCGCGCCCGGGCGCTCGTCGCGCTCGTCCGCGGCGAGCTGGCGGCATCGGAGCGGCACCTGGCGGCGATCCGCGAGATCAGCGGAGAGGAACTCGACCTGGTGTGCTCCGCACTCGTCGCGATGATCCTCGCGCTCCGCAGCCGCACGACGGAGGCACTTGCCCTCGCCCGCGCCGGGATCGAGTCGAGTCGCCTCCGCTTCGACGCCGTCGGGATGCAGACCTTCGCGGCCATCGCGAGCTTCTGCCGGATGGCCGACGGCAACTACGGCGAGGTGGAGGAGATCCTCGACGAGATGATGAGCCTCGGCGACTCCTCCGGCCGGGCGCCGCTCACTCCCTTCGCCCACCTCTCCCTCACGATCATGTCCAGCGTCACCTCGTCACGGCGTGGACGCCGAGCGGTCGCGGACCAGCGCGATGCCGAACTGTTGCGGATGCGGACGCCCGACGGGCCGTATCCGACGACCCAGCGCTCGTGGGCCTTCGGGCAGAGTCTGGCCAGCCGCGGCGAGTTCCCGGAGGCCGCGGACGAGTTCTCCCGCTGCGGAGACCTGCTCTGGGCGCGCGGAGCCCGCCTCTCCGCGGCACTCGCCTACAACTCGGCCCTCGAGATCGACCCCTCCACGGAGCGGCTGGCGCGGCACGCCTCCCGCATCGAGCCGGTGGAGGGGGCTCTCGTGCAGGACACGTTCGAGCACGTGACCGCCGTCGTCCACTCGGACGGACCGGCCCTGCTGGCCAACGCCGACCGGTTCGCCGACGGGGGCAGGTACGGCCTGGCCCTGGCATCCCTCTCCGCGGCGGCGAAGAGCTTCGCGGAGGCGGGCGACGACGCGTCGGCGGCGCGCGCCCGCGACCGGCACCGCCGCCTCCGCGACACACTGCAGCCGGACACGTTCGACGCGGACCGGTTCCGCACCACCTACGTGGAGCTCACGGCGCGGGAGCTCGAGGTCGCCCGCTACGCTGCGGCCGGGCTGACGAACCAGCAGATCGCCGACGAGCTCGTCCTCTCGGTGCGGACGGTCGAGAGCCACCTGCACCGCGTGATGCGGAAGACCGGCGTCGAACGCCGACACCACCTCAAGAAGGTGATCGGGTCTGCCGGAGCCGGAACCTAGCCGAATGTCCGATGTCATGCAGATGAGGTGATGCCCGGCGGGGAGGCGCCCGCCATCCTGAGAGTGCAGCGGGGAAAGCGGGGGAACATGCACGCCTCGGGCACAGCCGCGGTCGGCGGCGGCGTCCGCGTCGATCTCGGCCAGGAAGCACGCGCGCAGCAGGTGGCGCACGCGGTCGACGCGGTCGAACACGGGACGTCGGTGGAGGTCAGCGGGCCGGCGGGAAGCGGGCGCACCGCCTTTCTCCATGCCGTGGGAAGCCGGCTGGAGGGGCACGGCTGGACGGTGCTCGCGGTCGCCGGAATCCCGGCGCTGCTCGCACGGCCGCTCGGCGCACTCGGCGCCCTCGGCGCGATCTCGGCCGCGACGGCTCACTCGGGCGATGTGCACGCTGCCGTGGACGAGCTCGCCGACCGCCTGCCTTCCCGGCGGGCCGTCGTCGTCGTGGACGACGGCGACGATCTCGACGACGATTCGTGGGGAGCATTGTGTGCGCTGCGATCGGCACGGCGGACCCCCGTTCTCTGGGCGCGGCGGATCGGGGCGGAGGACGCGGTGAGCTCCGGCGGCCCCTGGAGCGCTTCGACCGGTTCGCTCGAGGCGGCAGCGCTGCCCGGCGCTGGAGCGAGACCGACGGGCAGCGCAAGCGGACTCCACGGCGTCACCAGCATCCAGCTCGGCGGCCTGCGCTACGACGAGTTCGTCACGCTGCTGAACACGCGGTTGGAGCATCCCGTCGACTCGTCCACCGCGGCACGCGTGTTCGCCCAGACGGCCGGCCGGCCAGGACTCGCCCTCGCCGCGGTCGAGACGGCGCTGCGGGAGCGTCGGCTCCTCGCCGACGGGCAGGGGGTCAGCGGAGTCGGCAGCCTGTGGTCGCCGGCACTCGCCCGCCCGCTGCGTGCACTCGTCGAACCGCTCGACCGGCGGCAGCACGATGTCGTCGCGCTGCTCGCGCTGCTCGGCGAGACGGGCATCGAGACCGCTGAGGCGCTGGCGACGGACGACGAACTCGACGGACTCGAGGCGCGGGCGCTCATCCGCATTCGTGAATCCGGCGGCGAGATGCTCGTCAGCGTCGACCCGCCCCTGCTCGCCGACTACCTGCGCGGCACGACGAGGCCGGCACGACGTCGCCGGCTTCTCCAACGGGCCCGGGATGCGGCATCGGTCGCCACGACCGACGCACCGGACCCCGGATACGCCGAGAGCGCCGCCCAGCTCGTGCAGAGTCTGCACGACGCGGAGAAGGCGCGGGTCGCCCAGGCGGCTCGCGCCTGGGAGACCGGGCGGACGATGGAGGCGGCCATCGCGTACGTGCGCACCCTGGCGCGCTCCGCCGGCGCCGTCGACCCGCGGATCGACGACGTGCTGCACGCCTCGTCGACGCTGCCGGTCGGCGACGAGGGTCGTGCCGCCTGGGCGATCGAGAACGCGTACAACACGGCGTACCGGCACGGCGAGCCGGAGCGGGCCGTGGCAGACCTGCGCTCGGCCGCGGACGGATTCGGACGGCACGCCGGGCTGGTGCACGCCCGCGCGGCGGAGATCGAAATCGAACTCGTCGGCGAACCGGACCTCTCCCTGCTCCTGGATCCGGACGACGTCGGACTCCGTCCGGAGGTCGCAGCGGCCACCCACCGCGCACTCGGCTACGGCCTGCTCGTCGGCGGCCGGGTGGGCGAAGCGGTGCACCATCTCAACGCCGCACGCGCGGTCGGCGCAGAAGATCCGGTGGTCGATCACCTGGAGGCCTTCGCCCGGCTGGTCCGAGGCGATGTCGGGGCGGCCACCGGCGAGGCGAGGGCCCGATTCCTGGAGTCCCGGGCTGCGCTCGATCCGGTCGGGATGCGGCTGCACGGCAGCATCCTGACCTTCGGCTCCCTGGCATCCGGGGTGCACGGCGACCTCGACGAGGTGCTCGCCGAGGTCGCGATGCTCGGTGGTCCCGCCGGGCCCCCGCCGGTGGGGCCATCGACGGCGCTGTCGAACACGGTCATGGCGCTCGTCGTGGCCTCTCGAACGGGACGCCGCGCCGGCGCCGGCCATCACGACGCCGACCTGCAGGCGAGCATCCTGCCCGACGGTCCGCTGCCCGGGATGCAGCGCGCGTGGGCGCAGGCCCAGGCTGAGCTGTGCGCGGGCGAGACGGGTACTGCGGCGCGGACCATGGGAGAGGCAGCGGATGCCCTGTGGAAACGAGGCGCCCGACTGGCGGCCGCGTTCGCGTACCTCATCGCGATCGAGATCGAGCCGACGCGCGAGCGGTACGACGGCGCCGCCCCGCGCATCCGGTCGGTCGACGGTGAGCTGATCGGCTCGAGCCTGCGCTATGCGGCCGGACTGGTGGAGGGGTCGCCGGAGACGCTGGTCGCACTCGGCGACGCCTTCATCGGCGAGCGGCGGTACTCCCTCGCCCTGGCGGCCTACGCCCGCGCGGCCGACCTCCACACCGACGCGCAGCGCCCGGCGGACGCGGCCGCTGCCCGCGCCCGCGGCGACGAGCTGGAGCGGACCGTCGGGATCGGGCGGTTCGACCCCCACCGGTTCATCAGCACCCGGGCCGAACTCACCGCGCGGGAGCTGGAGGTCGCGCGGCTCGCGAGCACCGGGCTGACCAATCGGCAGATCGCGGAAGAGCTGGTGCTGTCGACGCGGACCGTCGAGAGCCACCTGCACCGGGTCATGCGCAAGCTGCGCGTCGAGCGGCGATCCCAGTTGAAGGAGCGGATGGAGGGCGCGCCGGACGAGTGGCGCTGACCCGATAGGGTCGGAGCATGCCCGAGAACAGTGACGTGGCGGCGGCACTCCAGCAGCTGCACAGCATCCGTCAGAGCATCGACAACATCGATGCGGCGGTCATTCACATGCTCGCGGAACGGTTCAAGTTCACGCAGCAGGTCGGTGCGCTGAAAGCCGAGCACGGCCTCCCGCCCGCGGATCCGGAGCGCGAGAGGGAGCAGATCCTGCGCCTGCGCGCGCTGGCCGAGGAGAGCCACCTCGACCCGGCGTTTGCGGAGAAGTTCCTGACCTTCATCGTCGCCGAGGTCATCCACCACCACGAGCGCATCGCCGGCGAGAACGGCAGATAGCGGGATGGGCTGGGATGCGTCGGCGCTGCCGGACGCGCACGGGCGCACGGTCGTCGTCACGGGAGCGAACGCGGGCGTCGGCTACTTCACTTCGGAGCAGTTGGCACGCGCCGGTGCGCGGGTGGTGCTCGGCTGCCGCGATCCGGAGCGCGCGGAGGCCGCGGTGTCGGCGATCCGCCGACGGGTGCCCGGCGCCAACGTGGAGGCGCTGCCGCTGGATGTGACGGACCGGAGGTCGATCGACGCGGCCGCGGACGCCCTCCTCGCCGTCGAGCGGGTGGATGCGCTGGTGCTGAACGCGGGCATCGTGCACCCGCCGCGCACCCGGCACACGGACGAGTACGGCAACGAGCTCGTGCTGGCCACCAACGTGCTCGGCCACTTCCGGCTGGTCGCGCGCAGCATCCCGGCGCTGCAGCGAACGCCCGGGTCGCGGATCGTGACGTTGGGGTCGATGGCGTCGCGCCTCGGGCGCGTGCGCGCCGACGACCTCCAGCTGGAGCGCTCGTACACTGCGTGGCGGGCGTATGCGGCTTCGAAGATCGCGGCGCAGGTGTTCGGGTTCGAGCTCGACCGCCGGCTACGCGCAGCGGGATCGGACGTGCAGAGCATCGTCGTGCACCCCGGCTACTCGACCTCCGGACGCACCCCGGGCATCCGCGGCGTCAACCAGCCGTCCAGGCTCAAGCGGTTCGCCGACAATCTGCAGGCCGCGTGGACGCAGGGCAAGGACGAGGGAGCGCACGTTCCGGTGCGCGCGGTGCTCGACCCGGCGATCGAGGGCGGCGACTACCTCGGCCCGGCCGCGTGGACGAAGGGCGCCCCCGTGCACACGCCGGCGACCCGCGCATCCCGCTCACCGCGCCTCGGCGCCGCCCTGTGGCCGCTGTTCGAGCGCGCCGCCGACCAGCCGTTCCCCGTCTGACGCACGAACAGCTCCTGAGTTTTTCGCACGAATCGTCGCGGTTCGTGCGAAGAACTCAGGAGCTGTCGGTGTGTCAGGGCAGGACGACGGTGGAGAGCAGGAGGTGCGTCGAGGGCACCTGGGAGCGCAGGGCGTCCCGGGCGGCGGCGTAGTCCGAGCCTTCGGCCTCGATCTCCTCGACGGCGGACGGCCGGATGACGGCCGTGGCGATGACCCGGCCTCCGCGGGGCATCGCGTTGTGCACCTGCACCAGATCGAACCCGTCGGGCACCTGCTCCTCGATGAGCGCGCGGGCCGACGCCGCATCGTCCGCCTCTGCGGTGAGCTCCCGCGTCTCGCTGCTCTGGATGAGACCGCGCACCTTCATGCTTCAACGCTACCCGACCGCTGACCGGATCCTGTCCGCATCGAGGGGGCGGCCCCTCCCGTGCCGCCGGGCCGCCCGATACGGTGAAGGGATGGACTTCCTCACTCAGCCCATCGATCCGACCTCCGAGCGCGACCTGGCCGCGGGAGGCCTCCGCCTGACCCTCGTGGACACGAGCGACGCCGCCGCCTTCGACGGGTGGATCCGCGCCGACTTCCGCGGGTTCCACAGCGGCCGGCCGAAGGACGACGTGCTGGAGGAGGCCCGCGGCTACCTGGCCGGCCGACGCACCACCGGCGTGTACGACGACGCCATCCCGTCTGGGGAGCCCGTCGGCACCGTCAACTCGTGGGTCGCCCCGCTGACCGTTCCCGGCGGTGGCCGGGTGGACGCCTGGGCCATCAGCTCGGTCACCGTCGCGCCGACCCACCGCCGGCGCCGGATCGCCACGGCGCTGCTCGGCGGCGAGCTGCGCACCGCCCACGCGCTCGGTGTTCCCCTCGCCATCCTGACCGTCTCCGAGTCGGTCATCTACGGCCGCTGGGGATTCGGACCGGCGACCTTCGCGACCGCGTGGAGCATCGACACCAAGCGCGTGCGCTGGGCCGGCGCGGAGACCACCGGCCGACTGTCGTTCACCGACGCGGAGGAGTACCGCGAGACCGGCGGGCGCGTGCTCGACCGGGTAATGGCGGCCCGCGCCGGCGAGATCGCGCTCGAGCCCTACCTCGCCCACCGGCTGATCGGTCCGCTCAAGGGCGACCCGGATGCGGAGAAGTACCGGCTGGTGCGCTACGACTCCCCGGAAGGCGAGCCGGAGGGCTTCGTCTCGTACACGGTCAAGGACGACGAGGCGGACGACTTCACGCGCCACACGGTGGAGGTGAACTACCTGGCGGCGGCGACCGACGAGGCCCTCACCGCACTCTGGCGGTATCTCTTCGAGCTCGACCTGGTCGCCCGCGTGAAGATCTGGACCCGCGGCGTCGACGAGCCGCTCCCGGCCCTCGTCTCGGACATCCGCGGTGCGACCGTCACAGACGTCGAGGACCACCTGTGGGTGCGCATCCTGGATGTCCCTGCGGCTCTGCAGGCGCGATCGTACGAGCGAGACGGGTCGCTGGTGCTCGACGTCGCCGACGACCTCGGGATCGCCGCCGGACGCTACCGGATCACGGTGGCGGACGGCCGCGCGGAGGTGGTGACGACGGGCGACGCGGCGGACGTGAGCCTGCCGGTCAGCGCGCTGGGCAGCGTGTACCTCGGGCACGACACCGCGCGCGGGCTGGCGGTGGCGGGACGGATCCACGGCGACGTCGCGGCGCTCGACCGGATCTTCCGCACGGCGGTGCCCCCGCGGCTCAGCACCTGGTTCTGAGCACGCAGCGGACTGAGCGAATGACCGCCCCAGGCCGGCCGAGGTTCGGCCGGCCCGAGGCGGGGTCTCAGCGGGCGACCAGGTCGGGCTCGCTCGTCGTGCTCTCCGGCTGGTCGAGCATCGTCGAGGCACGGTTGCTGAGAGCGAAGACGTAGACGATCAGGCTCGCCGCGATGACGACCGTCACGTAGCCGATGAACAGGGTCAGTTCACCCGCCTCCTTCGCGGCGCTGAACAGCAGGGGCGCCGTTCCGCCGAAGACCGAGTTGGCGACGGCGTAGCCGAAGCCTACGCCGAGGGCGCGGATGTTCGACGGGAAGAGCTCCGCCTTCACGATCGCGTTGATCGAGGTGTAGCCCGTGAGGATGATGAACCCGCCGAACAGGATCGCGAACGCGGTGAACGGGGTCGTCGCCGACGGGAGCGCGGTGTAGAGGAACCAGGTGTACGCGACACCTCCGATGCCGAAGAACACCAGCAGCGGCTTGCGGCCGATGCGGTCGCTCAGCCAGCCGCCGAGCGGCTGCAGCAGCATGAGCCCGACGAGGGCGGCCAGGTTGACCAGCGTGCTCTGGACGACACTCGAGGTGCCGAGGCCCGCCTGGATGATCTTCGGCCCGTTGACCGTGTACGCGTAGAAGGCGAGCGTGCCGCCCATGGTGATCAGGAAGCACAGGATCAGCGGCTTGGTGTTGTTCCGGAACAGCTCGCGCAGCGTGCCGGCGGAGCTGCGCTGCCCGGTGCGGACCGCGGCGATCGCGACCGTGCTGAGCGACTCGTCCATCGACCTGCGCAGCCAGAACACCACCACGGCCGCGACGCCGCCGATCGCGAACGCCACACGCCAGCCCCACGACTCGATCGCCGGGGTCGGCAGCGTCACCACCATGACAAGCAGAGTGGCCTGCGCGAGGACATGCCCGCCCACCAGAGTGACGTACTGGAACGACGAGAAGAATCCGCGCCGGCCCGCCGGGGCAGCCTCGGACATGTACGTCGCGCTCGCGCCGTACTCGCCGCCGGTCGCCATGCCCTGCGCGAGCCGGAAGACCACAAGCGCCACCGCCGCCCAGACGCCGATCACGTCGTGCGTGGGGATGAGCGCCACCCCGAGCGAACAGCACGCCATCAGGGTGATGGATGCGGTGAGCGCCGTCCGGCGCCCGTAGCGGTCGGCGATCCGACCGAAGACGAGCGAGCCGACCGGACGCATCAGGAAGGTGACGGCGAAGATCGCCCACACGTAGAGCTGGGAGCCGGACTGCTCCGGCGAGAAGAACTGCTTCTCGAAGTAGACCGCGAACACCGAGTAGACGTAGACGTCGTACCACTCGACGAGGTTGCCGGCCGAGCCTTTCAGGGTGTTCGAGATCGCCCGCCGAAGCGTCTGCGGTCGGATGACAGGGGCATTACTGGACATTGCGTCTCCATCGGCACAAATAGAACGGTTGTACCTACGAAGACGGACGGCCGGCACGCATCATGACGCGCCGACGGGAAATCAGTCGATCAGGTCGTGACGCACCACGATCTGATCGCGCGCAGGCCCGACGCCGATCGCGGAGATCCGGGCGCCGGACAGGCTCTCCAGAGCCAGCACGTAATCCTGCGCGTTCTTCGGGAGATCCTCGAACGTGCGGGCGCCGCTGATGTCCTCGGTCCAGCCGGGGAACTCCTCGTAGATGGGCGTCGCGTGGTGGAAGTCGCTCTGCGAGGCGGGAACCTCGTCGTGGCGGACGCCGTCGACGTCGTAGGCGACCGCGACCGGGATGCGCTCGATGCCGGTGAGGGTGTCCAGCTTGGTGAGCACGAAGTCCGTCACGCCGTTCACACGCGCGGTGTAGCGGGCGACGGGAGCGTCGTACCAGCCGGTGCGTCGTGGGCGGCCCGTCGTGGTGCCGAATTCGAAACCGCGCTCGCGCAGGAACTCGCCCCACTCGTCGAACAGCTCGGTCGGGAACGGGCCGGCCCCGACCCTCGTCGTGTACGCCTTGACGATGCCGATGACGCGGTCGATCCGGTTGGGGCCGATGCCCGAGCCGGTCGCGGCGCCGCCGGCGGTGGAGTTGGAGGAGGTGACGAACGGGTAGGTACCGTGGTCCACATCCAGCATCGTCGCCTGGCCGCCCTCGAAGAGCACGTACTTGCCCTCCTCGAGCGCCTGGTTCAGCAGGAGGGAGCTGTCGACGACCATCGGGCGCAGGCGCTCGGAGTACTCGAGCAGCTGCTCGACGACCTCGTCGACCGTGATCGCCCGGCGGTTGTAGACCTTCACCAGCAGGTGGTTCTTCTGGTCGAGGGCTCCCTCGACCTTCTGCCGGAGGATGTTCTCGTCGAAGAGGTCCTGGATGCGGATGCCGACGCGGTTGATCTTGTCGGCGTACGTCGGCCCGATCCCGCGGCCGGTGGTGCCGATCTGGCGCTTGCCGAGGAAGCGCTCCGTCACCTTGTCGATCGTGCGGTGGTACGAGGTGATGACGTGGGCGTTCGAGCTGACCTTGAGGCGCGAGACGTCGACGCCGCGCGCGATCAGGGCGTCGAGCTCCTCGAAGAGCACCTCGATGTCGACGACGACGCCGTTCGCGATGACGGGCGTGACGCCCTCGGTGAGGATGCCGGAGGGCAGCAGGTGCAGGGCGTACTTCTCGTCGCCGACGACGACGGTGTGGCCGGCGTTGTTGCCGCCGTTGAACTTGACGACGTAGTCGATGCGGCTTCCCAGGACGTCGGTCGCCTTGCCTTTGCCTTCGTCACCCCACTGGGCGCCGATGATCACGATCGCGGGCACGTTTCACGTCCTCTCGGTGGTTGGAACACGTCGGCGCCACGCGGACGACCGTCGCACTCGATCCTATCGCGAGCCACGAAGTTGCACACAACTGTGCAAGAAGGGCGTACACTGGATGCATGCCCACCCCATCCACCCGCGCACCGCGCCGCGACGCCACGGCCAACCGCGAGGCCATCCTCGGTGCGGCCGCCATCGCCCTCAACGAGGACATCGACGCGTCGCTCGAGAACATCGCCGCCCGCGCCGGCCTGAGTCGCCGCGCCGTCTACGGGCACTTCGCCACGCGCGACGAGCTGCTCGTCGAGGTGTTCACGCGCGGCGCCCGCCGCCTCGCCGCCCTGCTCGACCCGGTGTCGCATCCCGACCCGCTCGTCGAGATCGCGCTGTTCGGCGCGACGCTCTGGGCCGAGGTCGAGCACGTCCGCGTCAGTGCGGCCCTCGCGGTGCGCGGCCCGCACCGCGAGATGGTCGGCACCGCGCTCGACCCTGCGCGGGAGCGCCTGCGCGACACCGTGCGTCGCGGGATGGAGTCCGGCCGTATCCGCACCGACCTCGACCGCGAGACCACGACACGGCTCATCGAGAACGCCGCCGTCTCGGTGCTCGACGAGGCCACCCGCGCCCGTCTCAGCCCCGAGGCCGGCCACCGCCTGGTGATGCTCGCCGGGCTCGGCGCCGCCGGGATGGGCTGGCGCGAGGCCGGCGAGCTGATCGCATCCACCCCCGAACTGGCGTTCACGGCCCCCGCGGACACGACAGAGGACGAGGCGGAGCGATGAAGGTCGTCCTGGACCAGGTCGCCAAGGGCGCGGCGCTCCCGCCGACGTCGGCGACGTTCGAGAGCGGACGCGCATCCCTCGCCCGCGCCGAGACGGAGCAGCGGCCGACCGTCCTCGGGCTGATCGCCTCCGGGCGGATGCGCCCCGACGCGGGCGGCGTCACCATCGACGGCAGCACCGACTACGCGGCGATGCGCCGCCGGATCGCCCTCGTCGACGCCCCCGACGTCTCCGAGCCCGCGTCGGACGTGACCGTCGCCGGCATCGTCGCAGAAGAGCTGATGTTCGCTGGGCGCGCGTCGCATCCCGTCGCCGTCGGGCGCTGCCTGCGCGACCTCGGCGCCTCCGAATGGGCCCGCTCCGCGATCGGCACCGTGCCGCCCACCGTGCGCATCCGGCTGCTGGCCGAGCTCGCGCTCCTCCGGAAAGGGGTGGATGCGCTCGTCATCGTCTCCCCCGACCGGCACGGCGGCGACCCCGTCGAATGGTGGCGGTTCGCCCGCGAGCTGGCCGGCCGCGACACGGCGGTGCTGGTCGTCGCCGGCGACGCGTCCGCCGCGGCCATCGCCGCCGCGTCCCTGGTCGAGCGTTTCGACGAGACCGCTCAGAACACCTTCGACGAAGACCCCGGCCGGGACGACACCGACGAGCTCCCCGACCTGATCATGACCCAGCCGAACGAAGAAGGCGCATGAAGATCCCGCAGATGATCGCGGCGGAGTTCCGCCGTCTCACCGCCAGCCCGATGTCCATCGTGGCGCTCATCGCCCTGATGTGCGTCCCCGTGCTCTACGGAGGCCTCTACCTGTGGGCCAACCAGAACCCGTACGCGAACCTGGACCGCATCCCCGCGGCCATCGTGGTCGATGACGCGGGCACGACCGTCGACGGGAAGACCGTGAACTACGGCGACGACGTGGCCGACCAGCTGATCACCGACGGCTCGTTCCAGTGGCACCGGGTGGAGAAGAGCTCGGCGGCGAGCGGGGTCGACGACTCGAAGTACGACTTCAGCATCACGTTCCCGAAGGACTTCTCCTCGGCCCTGGCCTCCGCCTCCGGCACCGCGCCGCACCGCGCCGTCGTCACGCTGACGACGAACGACACCAACAGCTACCTCGCCTCCACCATCGGAACGCAGGCGGCGGAGAAGATCCGCACCTCGATCGTGAAGCAGGTGAACGAGCAGGCGGCGAAGCAGTTCCTCGTCGGACTCGCCGACATCCGCTCCAACCTGGTCACCGCCGTCGACGGCGCGAACCAGCTGGTCGACGGCAGTGCGACCGCGCAGTCCGGCGCATCGCAGCTCGCCGACGGCACCGCGCAGCTCTCCTCGGGCTCGCAGGAGCTCGCGGGCAAGCTCGGCGAGCTGGCCTCCGGTGCCCAGCAGGTGAGCGACGGAGCTGCGCAGGTGGCCTCGGGCAACCAGCAGCTGGCGGCGAAGGTGGATGAGGCCGCGGCCGCGGCATCGCAGATCGCCGCGGCCGCGCCCGCCGCGCAGCAGGACCTGCTGAACCGGCTCGCGGCCGCCGGGGCGACCGAGGCCCAGCTGGCCCAGGTGAAGGCGGTGCTCGGCGACCTCGACACGAAGGTGCAGTCGGGCAACACGCAGATCCAGAGCGCTGTCGGGCAGATCAACCAGCTCTCCGCAGGCGCGGGCCAGGTCGCGAGTGGGGCATCCCAGGTCGCCTCCGGGTCGCAGCAGGCCGCCGCCGGCGCGTCGCAGCTTGCGTCCGGTGCGTCGACCGCCGCGAGCGGCGCCGCCCAGCTGCGCGACGGCCTGACCACCCTGCACGACGGCACGACCCAGCTGCGCGACGGGCTGAAGTCGGGGGTCGACCGCATCCCGGACAACTCCCCCAGCCTGCAGAAGAAGCAGGCGTCCACGATCGCCGACCCGGTGAACCTGAAGAACGACTCGATCACCTCCGCCGGCACGTACGGCGCCGG
The DNA here is from genome assembly GCF_013408745.1 of Leifsonia soli. NCBI lineage: Bacteria > Bacillati > Actinomycetota > Actinomycetes > Micrococcales > Microbacteriaceae > Leifsonia > Leifsonia soli. The sequence continues at coordinate 2,454,388 of NZ_JACCBJ010000001.1, forward strand.
CCTCGCGCCCTTCTTCGTCGCCCTGGCCGCGTGGATCGGCATCTACGCGCTCTTCCTCATCGTCAAGCCGGTCTCGCGCCGGGCGATCACGGCCCTGCACTCGCCCATCAAGATCACGCTCGCGGGCTGGCTCACCCCCGGCCTGCTCGGTGCCATCCAGATGATCGGGCTGTTCGCGATCGTCTCCGGCGCCCTCGGCTTCCGCATCGACAACCCGGTCGGGATGTACGGGCTGATGGGGCTGGCGTCCGTCACGTTCGCGGCGATCATCCTCGCGCTCAACGTGTGGCTCGGCAGCGTCGGGCAGTTCCTCGGACTCGTCCTGATGGTGCTGCAGCTCGTCACCGCGGGGGGCACGTTCCCGTGGCAGACCCTCCCCGGCCCGCTCGCGTCGCTGCACCATGTGCTGCCGATGTCGTACGCGGTGGACGGCATCCGCCAGCTGATGTACGGCGGCAACCCGGCCACGGCCTGGGCGGATGCGGGAGTGCTGGCGCTGTGGATGCTGATCGCCCTGCTCATCGCGGCGATCGGAGTGACGCGGATGACGCACTTCCGGACCCTGCGCGACCTCCGCCCGTCGCTCATCGGGTAGGCGGAGCGCGAAGGCCACACGGCTCTGGTGGTCGGGCCGCCGCCCGCACTAGGGTGGCGGCAGACAGCACCCGCAACCGAGGAGGACGACATGGCCGATCTCGAAGTCCAGGCAGCGCTCGCGCAGGCCCGGCAGTCGGCGAGCGCCGCCAGCTACGACATCCAGAAGCTGCCGGAGGACTCGATCGAGCGCCAGGCGCTGCACAACCTCATCACGGCGGTCGACTCCCTCATCCAGGCGCTCGACACCGAGTGACCGGCGGTCCCGCGCGGCGGGACGGGCGACGACCTCCGGCGACGGTGGCCGGCGCTAGGGTGGCGGCGTGACCGATACGCTGCGCATCCTCCACCTCTCCGACACGCATCTGTACGGCGACGGTCGGCTGCACTACGGGATCGTGGACACGCTGGCCGCGCTCGATCGGGTGCTCGCCCGGGCGGCGTCCCTGGCGGAGGTCGACCTCATCGTCGCCTCCGGCGACCTCTCGGACGACGGGACGGCGGCCTCCTACCGGAAACTGAAGGCGACGCTCGAGCCGTGGGCGGCCGAGCGCGGGGCGGCGGTGGTCTACGCGATGGGCAACCACGACCTCCCCGACGGGTTCGAGGGGGTGCTCGGCGCCCGCGAGACCGAGACGACCGTTCGCGGCTTCCGGGTGGTGACCGTGGACACGAGCGTGCCGCTCGCCGGCTACGGCCGGGTGGAGGAGGCGCAGCTCGACCGGCTGCGCGATCTGCTCGCCACGCCATCCGAGAGCGGGACGGTCGTGGTCCTCCACCATCCGCCGGTCGCGCCCACCACGGTGCTGTTCGAGTCCCTCCGCCTCATCGACTCCCAGCCGCTGCTCGACACGCTCAGCGAAGGGGATGTGCGCCTCGTCCTCGCCGGGCACTACCACCACGGTCTGGTGACGGAGGCGGGCCCGGCCGGCATCCCCGTCGTCGTCGCGCCCGCGGTCGCGAACACCACCGATGTGCTGTGGCCGGCGCCACGGGAACGCGCGGTGCGCGGTGCGGGCTTCGCCTGGGTGCAGCTGCCCGACGACGGTCCGGCCCGGGCCCACCTCGTGTCCGCACCGGCGCCCGACGACGGCGAGACCGTCTACGACCTGGATGCCGCGGGCGTCCAGCGCATCGCCGACGACGCCGGCTGGCGCGGATGACGCCCGCCGGGTACTCGGGCACCCCGCTCTGGAAGAAGCTGGGGCTGAAGCCCGGCATGCGCGTGAGCGTGCTCCACGCCGACCGCGGGTGGAGCATCCCCCTCGACGGCGCGCCCGAGGTCGAGTGGACCGACAGCGGCCCGAGCGGACTCATCCTCGCGTTCTACCGCGAGGCGGCGGCGTTCCTCGCCGAACTCGACGAGCTGGGGCAGCGCATCCGCCCCGACGGGATGGTGTGGGCGGCCTGGCCGCGCAAGGCGGCAGGGCACGTGAGCGACCTCACCGAGAACCTGATCCGCGATGCGGCGCTCGAACGCGGGCTCGTCGATGTGAAGGTGGCTGCCGTGGACGAGGACTGGTCGGGGCTCAAGCTCGTCTGGCGGCGGGAGAACCGCTAGCCGAAGGCGACGTGCTGGCGGATCCACCCGTGCATGGCGACGGCCGCCGCCGCGGAGGCATTGATCGAGCGCGTCGAACCGAACTGCGAGATCTCGACAACGGCATCCGCCGCGGCCAGTGCCTCCGGCGACAGGCCGGGTCCCTCCTGGCCGAACAGCAGGACGCACGAGCGCGGGAATGAGAAGGTCTCGATCCTGACCGAGCCTGGGACGTTGTCGATCGCGATGAGGGGAAGGCCTTCGCTGCGCGCCCAGGCCACGAACCCGGCGACGTCGTCGTGGTGCACCACGTGCTGGTAGCGGTCGGTGACCATGGCGCCGCGCTTGTTCCAGCGACGCCGGCCGATGATGTGGACGGTGTCGGCCGCGAACGCGTTGGCGCTGCGCACGATCGACCCGATGTTCATGTCGTGCTGCCAGTTCTCGATGGCGACGTGGAACGGGTGGCGGTGCTGGTCCAGGTCGGCGACGATCGCCTCCATCGTCCAGTAGCGGTAGCGGTCGATCACATTGCGCGTGTCGCCCTGGCGCAGGAGGTCGGGATCGAAGCGCGGGTCGTCCGGCCATTCGCCCGGCCACGGCCCGACCCCGTTGGTCGTCAGCTCGTGCGTCGGGTTCGCCGTCTCATCCACAGCTTCAGCGTATCCACCGCCGGTGTCCGCCTCACCGCGCGCGGGGTGCGGCCCCTAAGCTGGAAGCATCCGCCTCCCGGTGAAAGGGGTCCCACGTGACGCGTCGCGACGAGATCGAATGCTGGCTCACCGACATGGACGGCGTCCTCGTCCACGAGAACCAGGCCCTCCCCGGCGCGTCCGACCTCATCCAGCAGTGGCGCGACCAGGGCACGCCGTTCCTGGTGCTCACCAACAACTCCATCTTCACGCCGCGCGACCTGGCGGCCCGGCTGCGCACCTCCGGCCTCGACGTGCCCGAGGAGTCCATCTGGACCTCGGCGCTGGCGACCGCCGACTTCCTCAAGTCGCAGATGCCCGGCGGCACCGCCTACGTGATCGGCGAGGCAGGGCTCACCACCGCGCTGCACGAGGCCGGCTTCATCATGACCGACACCAACCCGGACTACGTCGTCGTCGGCGAGACGCGCAGCTACTCCTTCGATGCGATCACCAAGGCCATCCGCCTCATCGGCAAGGGCGCGCGGTTCATCTCCACGAACCCCGACGCGACCGGCCCGAGCGCGGAAGGCCCCCTGCCGGCGACGGGCGCGGTGACGGCGATGATCACCAAGGCGACCGGCCGCGACCCGTACGTGGTCGGCAAGCCGAACCCGATGATGTTCCGTTCGGCCATGAACCGCATCGGCGCTCACTCGGAGAACACGGCCATGATCGGCGACCGGATGGACACGGACGTCGTGGCCGGCATCGAGGCGGGGCTGCACACCATCCTCGTGCTCACCGGTATCAGCGACCGCAGCGAGATCGAGCGGTACCCGTTCCGCCCGGACGAGGTGCTCCGCGGCGTCGATGAGCTGGTCGTGCGGGAGCCCATCGAGACCGAGCTCTGAAGCGCCGGGCACGGACCCGGGCCGCACGGTGGACGACGTCGCGCAGATCCGCTCGGCGCTCCGCTCTGCGGCCCGTTCGGCGTGGACCGCTCTCCGCGCTGAGCGTCCCGACGAGACCTTCTACTACTTCGGTCTCTGGACGACGCCGCTCGCCCACCGCCCGGCCCCGACGGCCTGCTCGTTCGAGGGGCTGGAGCGGGCGGTCGAGCACTGCCGCGCCGAGGGCGTCGAGGTGGCTGCCGACGAGCTGCGCTGGGCCGTGAACGACTCCCCCTACGACCTCTACGGCGACTCCCTGTTCGCGGAGGTCGAGCCGCTGTTCGACGCGCTCGATGGTCCGTACGATCGCACGCCCGAACTCACGGCCGCCCTGCTGGATGCCATGCTCGGAGCGCTCGCCGACCTGGACGCGGAGGGGTTCTTCGGCGGCGGGGCCGCCCGCGACGCCGTCGTGCTGAACGTCACGACGCCGGGTCACGACACAGATGTCGACCTGCTCGCGTCGGCGCGACGGATCAACCCGCCGACCGCCCTCGCCCGTTACGAGAGCGACGTGGCGCCGGACGGCGGTGTCGGCTGACGGACGACGCGCGCCGACGCATCGACGCCATCGATCGGTCAGGCGGCGGGGCCGGGGCCGGCGACCGACGAGGTGAGCGGCTGGCCGCTCGCGCGGGATGCGAAGCAGTAGTACGACCGCTGGCCGGACTTCCACTGTGCCTCCGTCGCGGGGAAGGAGCCGACGACCTGAAGGTCGGGGTAGGCGGCCGCCGCGCCCAGGTCGATGACGCCCCCTGCGGTGCAGAGGCCCGGAATCTGCTGCGCCAGGGCGTCCGCGCCCGGGTACGGCGCCGCGGGGTCGGCGGAGAGCAGGTTCGTGTAGACGAGCTGCGCGGTGTGCGGAGCGGTGCAGTCGACGACCGTGAACTCCTCCGCCCACACCGTGGTGAACGGCTGGACGCACTCGCCGCCGCCCAGTGCATCCCAGGGATGCGTCCCCGGCCCGACTGCGGCGGCCGGTTTGGGCGTCACCGTCGGAACGGGAGTGGGCGTCGGGGTGGGAGTGGCGCTCGCCCGTGCGGAGGCCGGTGCGGACGCCGCAGGGGCGGGCGCGCCTGCGCCGAGCCACGACGGGATGCGCGTGCCGATGGCGAAGAGCCCGATGAGGACGAGCAGGATCGCGACGGCACCGGCGACGGTGAAGAGGATGCGGTTGTTGCGCGAACCCCAGAGACCGCCTCCGGTCGGGGCGGCGGGGGGCGCCGTGGGCGCCGTGCCTTCGCCCGTCGCCGCGGCTGCGGTCACGGCGGAAGGCTCGTCCTGCGCGAACGTGAACGGAGTGGTCGCGGCCAGCTGCGGCCCTTCGACAGCGGCTGCGGGTTCGGGCGCTTCGTCGAACGACTCGCGCGGGTTCTCGTCCGCGGGCATTTCCGATCCGAGATCCGCGGGCCTGCCGGCGTCGCTCTGAGGCTCAGCGTCGCTCGCGGGCTCGGCGTCAGCATCCGGCTCTACCGCCACGTCGCCGAGCAGCTCGGCCAGCCCGTTCGACTCCTCCGCCTCGACGTCGTCGGGCTCGAGTGCCGGCGGCTCAGGATCGAAGAGCTCCGGCTCCGAGGCGCTCGCGATGCTCTCCGCGTCGATGGGGCTCGTCGCCGGCGACGGCAGGCCGCCCATCGCCAGCTCGGCCTCCGCGGCCGGAAAGGCGGGAGAAGGCGGGAGCGGCGCAACAGGCTCGTCGCGCAGCAGCGCGGCGATCTCGGAGGTGTCGAGCTGCTGCGTCGGAACATCGACCGCGTCCGGACGGTCGGTCGGGGTCGCAGCGACCGACGGCTCAACCTCTGGCTCTTCGATCGGCGGCCAAGCGGGCGAAGTGGTGAGCGCGGGCTCCTCGTGGGGCGCGCGCAGCAGGTCGGCGATCTCGGCCGCGTCCTGCCGTCGCGCCGGCGTCTCGATGGGCGGCTCGAAGAGCGCGGCGGCATCGATCGGCGGAAGGACCGGCTGGTGGAAGGGCGCGGGCGAGTCCCCGGGGGACTCGTCCGCGGGGGACGGGGCCGGAGGCAGGATGGCGTCGCCGATGGGGGTCGCGGGCGGCTCGGCGGGCGCGGGGGGCCGCGTGAACGCGGACGGGTCAATCGGGATGACGCTCGTCGTGTCGCCGATGACGGACCGACCGGACGGAGCATCCGATTCCGGTGCGCCGAAGCCCAGCAGAGCGGCCAGGCCGTGGCCCTCCTGCTCGTCCGCATCCACGTCGTCGTCGGCGGGGATCTCGGGCGCGTCGAAGATGGTCCGCGGCTTCTCCGGCTCGGGGGCCGGTGCCGGTGCCGGGAGCGCCGGCTCGATCACCCAGGACCGGACCGCCGCAGGCGGCTCCTCGTCCTCGATCGGCTCGGGCGTCGACGGCTCCTCGGGGGTGACGGACGGCGCGAAGATGCCTGCCGAGCGGGGGGTCGCCGGCTCGACGAACGTGGACCGGAAGACGGGAGGGATGAGCGGCGGCTCGGCGTCGGGCTCCGGCTCCGGCTCCACCGAGGGAGCGGCTGCGACGGGCGCCGTGGGCCCCTCGGCCGACGGCTCGACACCGGTCGGCGCGATGGGCGACGGCGCGATGGGCGACGGCGCGACATCCACCGGCTCCCCGCCGACCGGCTCGAAGAGAGCGGTGGGCGTGGGATCGGCCGGGGTCGAATCGGTCGGCTCGGCGTCCGCTGCCGCGGGCGGCGGCGGGCCGGCGGGCTCCTCCTCGACCAGGGGATCGGCGCCGACACCGGGCGTGAGGTTCCAGCTGAAGGCGACCGGGAACTCGGTCGGCGACTCCTCCGCGGCCTCCGGCTCCTCGATCGCGCTCCCCAGCAGCTCGTCGAACGGCGCCGGCTGGTCCGGCCGAGCCGGCTCGGAGGGTGCTGGCGCGCCGGGTGCGGCGTCCAACGGCGCGACGGGCGGAGCGAACGGCCATGCGGCCTGCTCCGCAGCCGAAGACGCGGGTGCGGGCTCGGCCGCTGCGGGTTCTACCTCGACCTCATGTCCCGTGTGGTCGCTCGGAGCGCCGTCCACGGGGGCGTCGCCCGCGTCGCCCGTGTCGCCGGCGTCGTCTGTGTCGCCGACGTCATCCGGGCGATCGACGTGACGACCGCCGGTCAGCTGCTGCAGCAGCCAGTCGGCGCTGCCGAACTCGGGCTCCGCCGCATCCGGCTGTTCCGGCGGGACGGGGGTATCCCGTCCTTCGCGCGGACGTCCGTCGTCCGCAGCGCCCCTCCCGCGCTCGTCGGACACTACGCCAGCCCCAGGTCCTTCAGGCCGATGGCGGCGTAGTACGGGTAGCCGGCGGCCTCGATGGCCTCGCGGGCCCCGGTGTCGCGGTCGACCACGACGGCGACGGCCGCGATCTCGGCGCCGACCGCGCGCAGCGCCTCGGCCGCCTTGAGCGGCGAGCCACCGGTGGTGGAGGTGTCTTCGAGCACGATCACGCGCTTGCCCTCGAGGTCCGGGCCCTCGACCTGCTTGCCGCGCCCGTGGTCCTTCGGCTCTTTGCGCACCACGAAGGCGTCGTAGCCGAGACCCTGGGCCGCTCCCTGGTGCAGGATGGCCGCGGCAACGGGGTCGGCGCCCATCGTCATGCCGCCGACGGCGAAGACGTCGGGGATGTCACGGATGAGGTCGATCATCACCTGGCCGATGAGGGGGGCAACGCGGTGGTCGAGGCTGACCTTGCGCAGGTCGACGTAGTAGCTCGCCTTCTTGCCGCTGGTGAGCGTGAAGTCGCCGTGGAAGACGGCCTCGGCGGCGATGTAGTCGATGAGCTGCTGTCGTGCGTCGGTCACATCCATGATTCTAGAGGGGAACCCACCGACCCCCGGGAGTTCTCCACAGGCTGTCGGCGTTCCCACCGACACCCGAGCGGCTCCGGGGACGTCGGCGGCGGCCGATACGATCGGAGCATGCGCGTCGCGACCTGGAATGTGAACTCGATCCGCACCCGCGTGGGCCGCGTCGTCGACTGGATGGTCCGCGAAGACGTGGATGTGCTCGCCATGCAGGAGATCAAGTGCAAGCCGGAGCAGTTCCCGTACCAGCCGTTCGAGGACGCGGGCTACGAAGTCGTCCTGCACGGCCTGAACCAGTGGAACGGCGTCGCCATCGCCAGTCGCCTGCCGCTGGAGGACGTCGCCATCGGGTTCCCCGACATGCCGGGGTTCCTCAAAGACCACGACGGTCCCGACCTCCCGAAGGAGGCGCGCGCGATCGGGGCGACAGTGCAGGGCATCCGCCTCTGGAGCCTCTACGTACCCAACGGCCGGTCGCTCGCCGATCCGCACTACGTCTACAAGCTCGACTGGCTCGCCACCCTCGCCGCCGACACTCAGCGCTGGCTCGCCGACGACCCCGGTCTGCAGCTCGCACTCATGGGCGACTGGAACGTCGCGCCCCTCGACTCCGATGTCGGCGACCCCAGCCTGGTGCCCGGCGTCTCGACCCACATCTCGCCGCCCGAGCGCACGGCGTTCGCCGCGTTCGAGAAAGTCGGGCTGACCGACGTCGTCCGCCCCATCGTGCCGGACGGCTACACCTACTGGGACTACAAGCAGCTGCGGTTCCCGCGCAACGAAGGCCTGCGCATCGACTTCATCCTCGGCTCCCGCGCCTTCGCCGACCGCGTGGTGGATGCGAGCATCCACCGCAACGAGCGGAAGGGAGACGCCCCCAGCGACCACGTCCCCGTCCTCGTCGAGCTGGCGCCCATCGCGGCGGCGGACGACGACGACGACCGACCGATGATCTTCGGCTGACAGGCAGGAACCGATGAGCACGCCGCCTCCCCCGCCCGGATACCCCAGCCACGCCGGTCACCCCGGCTCCCCGGCGCCGCAGCCGGGCTTCCCGCAGCCGGGCTTCCCGCAGCCACGCGCACGCCGGCCGGTGATCGTCTGGGATCTGGTGACGTCGATCATCCTGCTCGTCATCGCCATCGTGATCGCCGCCATCCTCACCTTCGCCGCGTTCTTCCTCGCGTTCGCGAGCGACCCGTGCGGGGCGTCGACGGTGTGCGACACCGAACGCATGGGGGCCGGCTTCTTCATCGCGCTCTTCGGACCCGCCGTGGTCACGCTGATCGCCGTCGTCGCGACCGTCGTGCTGCTGATCGTGCGCCGCATCAGCTTCTGGGTTCCCATCGCCGGCATCCTGCTCGCGGTGGGCGTCTGGGTCGGCGGCGCGGCACTGGTCATCTCGGGCGTGCCGGGGTCGTCCCTCTAGCCTGTCGCCTCCCGGACGACGCTGCATCAACTTTCGTTACGAAGCGTTGCGCCGGGCCAGCGGGCGCGGCGCACTCGTCGGTAGCGTCGGAGCACCATGACCGACTCGTCCTCCGCCTACCCCGTCGAGTTCTCGGACGTCGCGCGTTCGTTCCCGGCGCCGGACCGGCCTTCCGGACGGCGTCGCTCAGCGGACCGGGAGCAGGAGGCCTCCGCTGCGGGCGAGCGCGCCGTGCTGCGGGATGTGTCCCTTCAGATCCGCGCGGGCGAGGTCGTCGCGATCCTGGGCCCGAGCGGATGCGGCAAGTCGACCCTCCTGCGCATCGCCGGCGGCCTGGACACCCCCACCGGCGGAGCCGCCCTCATCGACGGGAGCGCCGTCACCCGATTCGATGCCCGCTGCGCCGTTGGGTTCCAGGAGCCGCGGCTGCTGCCGTGGCGCTCGATCGCCGACAACGTCGCGCTCGGTCTTCCCCGCGGCCTCGACCGCGCCGACGGACGGCAGCGGGTGGCCCAGCTGCTCGACCTCGTCGGGCTGACGGCGTCCGCGACGCTGCGACCCCGCGAGGTCTCGGGCGGCATGGCGCAGCGCGCGTCGCTGGCCCGCGCTCTCGCCCGCAACCCCGGAGTGCTGCTGCTCGACGAGCCGTTCGGCGCTCTCGACGCCCTGACACGGCTGAAGATGCAGGACCTCCTCCTCGACATCCACGCCGCCGCGCCCGCCACCATCCTGCTGGTCACGCACGACGTCGACGAGGCCCTGCAGCTCGCGGACCGTGTGGTCCTCCTGGGCGGTGAGGACGGCCGGCCGGGCTCGACCATCCGCAGCGTCACGACCGTCCCCGGAACCCGTCCACGGGACCGCGGGTCGGCCGAACTCGCGGAGCTGCGAGCCGACCTGCTCGACGGCCTCGGCATCGACCGCCACGGCCGCGCGCGCGACGAGCAGCGGACAGCCGTCCCCGTCTTCCCGTACTGAACAGCGCCACCTGCACCGCCGCACCACCCGCACCGCCGCACCACCCGCACAGCCGCACCCCCGCACAGACATCCGAAAGAGGCATCATGCGCCGCAGACCCACCATCCTGACCGCCGCCGCCGGCATCGTCGCGGCCGCCAGCCTGCTGCTCACCGGCTGCGTCGCCGGCGAGGGCTCCGCCTCCGGCGCCACCAACTCGGCCGGAGTGACGAAGGGCGGGACCCTCACCATCGACTTCGCGACCTACAACCCGCTCAGCCTGGTCATCAAGAAGGAGGGCTGGCTGGAGAAGGCGCTGAAGAAGCAGGACATCACCGTCACCTGGGTGCAGTCCGCCGGCTCCAACAAGGCGAACGAGGCACTCCGCTCCGGCGCGATCGACGTCGGCTCGACCGCCGGCTCCGCCGCGCTGCTCGCCCGCTCGAACGGATCGCCGATCAAGACGATCGACATCTACTCGCAGCCCGAGTGGTCGGCCATCGTCGTCGGCCCGAACTCGACCATCACCTCGGTCAAGGACCTCAAGGGCAAGCAGATCGCCGCCACCAAGGGAACGGACCCGTACTTCTTCCTGCTGCAGGCGCTCGAGGCCAACGGGCTCTCGGCGAACGACGTGACCATCCAGAACCTCCAGCACGCCGACGGCTGGGCTGCCCTGCAGAACGGCTCGGTCGACGCCTGGAGCGGACTCGACCCGATCATGGCGAACGCCGAGAAGTCGGGCGCCAAGCTCATCTACCGCAACGTGAAGTTCAACACCTACGGCTTCCTGAACGCCACCGAGTCGTTCATCGACTCGAAGCCGGATGTCGCGCAGACCGTCGTGAACACCTACGAGTACGCGCGCGCCTGGGCCGAGAAGCACCCCGACGAGACGGCGAAGATCCTCTCCGACGTCGCCGGGATCGACCCCGCCGTCGCCACCACGGTGATCACCGAGCGCACCAACCTCGACGTCTCGAACATTCCGGGGGCCGCGCAGCTCGCCGTGCTCAAGAAGGTGGGCCCGATCTTCGTCGCCTCGAGCGACGTGAAGTCGCAGTCGGACATCGACAAGGCGCTCGACTCCCTGCTCGACCCGTCCTTCGCGAAGAAGGCCGACCCGAGCGCCATCGGCGGCTGACGCATCCCGATGACGGTTCACAACGCACCGGAGGTCGTCGCGACGACGGTCGCACGCACGCCGGTCCTGTCGCGTCGCGGGGTGAGGATCGCCGCCGGCTTCGTCCTCCCCATCGTCCTGCTCGCGGTCTGGCAGCTCGCGTCGACCTCCGGTGCGTTCACGTCGTCGCAGCTGCCGTCGCCCGCGATGGTGTGGGAGGCCGCGGTCGACCTCGCCCAGCGGGGGCTCCTGGGTCAGTACGTCGCCATCTCGACGCAGCGCGTGCTCATCGGGTTCGCGTTCGGCGCGGGCCTCGGGCTCCTGCTCGGAGCCCTCGTCGGGCTGTCGCGCTGGTCGGATGTGCTGTTCAGCCCGACGCTCGCGGCCATCCGGGCCGTGCCCTCCCTCGCCTGGGTGCCGCTGCTGATCCTGTGGTTCAAGATCGGCGAGGACTCGAAGATCATCCTGATCGCGATCGGGGCCTTCTTCCCCGTCTACACCACCGTCGCCGCTGCGCTGAAACACGTCGACCGCCACCTGGTGGAGGCGGGACGCGCCTTCGGGCTGAACGGCGTCCGGCTCTTGACGACGGTGCAGCTGCCCGCTGTGCTGCCGTCGGTGATCTCCGGGCTCCGCCTCGCGATGGCGCAGGCGTGGCTGTTCCTGGTCGCCGCCGAGCTGATCGCCTCGTCGATGGGGCTCGGCTTCCTGCTCAACGACTCGCAGAACAACGGACGGACGGACCGCCTCTTCCTGGCGATCATCCTGCTGGCGATCCTGGGCATCATCACCGACTCGCTGCTCGGGCTGTTCGAGCGGTGGTCGGCCCGGCGCTGGGGCTGAACCGCCTCCGGCTGCCGCACGATCCGCCTGGGAAGTCCAGGCCCTATACCCGCCCTGCGCCCGGCCTACCGTCGACTGCGAAACCAGAAGGCAGTGAAAGGAGCCGTAATGGCTGCAGTGACCAAGTCCATCGACGTGACCGTGCCGGTCTCGACGGCGTACAACCAGTGGACCCAGTTCGAGTCCTTCCCGCACTTCCTCGACGAGGTCGAGGAGATCCGCCAGGTCGACGACACCACCAACCACTGGCGCGTCAAGATCGGCGGCGCGGAGCGTCAGTTCGACACCGTGATCACCGAGCAGCTCCCGGACGAGCGCGTCGCGTGGAAGTCCGTCGCGGGAGACACCGAGCACGCCGGTGTCGTCACGTTCCACCGCCTGTCCGACACCGAGACGAAGGTGACGGTGCAGCTGGAATGGGCCCCGTCCGACGCGCTCGAGAAGATCGGCGCCGCATTCGGCCTGGACGACCACGCCGTCAAGAAGGACCTCGAGAACTTCAAGAAGTTCATCGAGTCGCAGGGCGCCGAGACGGGTGCCTGGCGCGGCGAGGTCGACCGCGGAGACACGGTCTGATCCTCCTCGACCCAGAACCACGAGAACAGCGCCGGTGCGGTTCGCACCGGCGCCGTTCTCGTGTGTCACACACCGTCGGAGATCACACGCACTCTCGGGAGGAACTCCATCCGCACCGCGGCGCGTCGGAGAGGTGAACGTTTCGTACCGACGATGCCTCGCGTCAGCGAGTCGAGTCGACCTTCTCGGGGGTGGACCGCCGGCGTGCGGCCGCGGAGTAGATCCGCTCGACGATCCACAGCAGGATGCCGATGCCCAGCAGCCCGAGCGCGATCGTGTACTGGCCGACCGGGCGACCGGACGTCCACGGGAACACCAGGTACAGGCACGTGATGGCGCCGACGATGGGCAGCACGGTGGGCGAGCGGAAGTGCTTGTGGTCCACCGGCTGCTTGCGCAGCACCAGCACCGCCACGTTGACCACCGCGAACACGGCCAGCAGGAGCAGGGAGGTCGTACCTCCGAGCAGCGCGACGATCGACCCCTTGGGGTCGAGTGAGACGTAGATGATGAGGGCGACGGCGAGGGCCGTCGTGAACAGGATGGCCGTCCACGGCGTCCGGCGCTTCGGCGACACCTTCGCCAGGAAGGGCGGCAGCACGCTCTGGCGGCTCATGCCGTAGAGCAGCCGGCTCGCCATCATCATGTTGATGAGGGCCGTGTTGGCAACCGCGAACATCGAGATGAACGGCAGCAGGTCGTTGATCGGGAAGCCCGGAGCTGCCGCCTCCACCGCCGCGACCAGGGGCGTCTCACTGCCGGCCAGCTCCCCGATCGGGACGAGGGCGACGACGGTGATCGAGACCAGCACGTAGATCACCGCGGCGATGCCGAGGCCGCTCAGCATCATCTTCGGGAAGATGCGACTCGGGTTCTTGGTCTCCTCCGCCATGTTGACCGAGTCCTCGAACCCCACCATCGCGAAGAACGCGAGCGACGTCGCCGTGCTCACCGCCAGCAGCACGCCCTTGTCCTCCGGCGTCTCGAACGCCACCACCTGTGACCAGTTCGCGTTGCCGCCGCCGATCGCCCACAGGCCGATGAAGATCACGAGCAGCAGACCGGAGAGCTCCACGAGGGTCAGCACCACGTTCAGCCATACGCTCTCGGAGACCCCGCGCAGATTCACCAGCATGATGAGCACGATGAAGCCGAGGGCGATGAGCAGTGTCGTGAGATTGTCATCCGGGATGCCGAAGCCGACCGTCAGGTTCACCGCGAACGCGCGCGACGCCGTCGATGCCGACGTGATGCCGGAGGTCATGACGATGAAGCACACGATGAACGTGAAGAAGTGGATGCCGAACGCCTTGTGCGTGTACAGCGCGGCCCCGGCCGCCTGAGGATACTTGGTCACCAGCTCCAGGTAGGAGAAGGCGGTCACGGTCGCCACCGCGAACGCCAGCAGGAACGGCAGCCACGCCGCCCCGCCGACCTCGGCCGCGACCTGACCGGTGAGGGCGTAGACGCCCGTCCCCAGGATGTCGCCGACGATGAAGAGGAGCAGGAGCCCCGGCCCGAGGGCCCGTTTCAGCTCCGGCTGCTCGGACTTGTCCGGATCGACGGTCTTGACCACCTGGGTCCAGGACGGATCGCTCACGTTGGGCTCCCTTCGACGTTCGCTCGGGGAGCCACTGTATGTGAGTTCGTACAGAAAAGGGAGTCCCGGCGGCCGCTATTGCCGCCCGGTGAACCCCTCCATCGAGTCGTACACGCCGAAAACGCGGCCCGCGACGACGTCCCAGGCGCGCGTCGGGAGGACACCGCGGAGCGTCCGGGCCAGCCCGACCGTCCACGGCAGCATCAGCATCGGACGTCCGGCGAGCATCGCGCGCCAGACCCGGTCGACCACGTACTCGGGGCGCATCACCGGGGTCAGGAGCGGCCCGCGGGCGCCCTCGAACATCCCGGTGTCGATGTAGCTCGGGGCGACCGTCGTCACCTTCACGTGGCCGAAGCCCTGCTGCTGCAGTTCGAGGCGGACGCTGTCGCTCCAGCCGATCACCGCCCACTTGCTGGCGGCGTAGACGCTCATCCGCGGGTTCGCGATCGTCCCGGCCGCGGAGGCGATGTTGACGATGCGGGCCTCGCGGGGGCTGCGCTGCATCCCGGGCAGGAACTCGCGCGTGACGTACATCGGGGCGAGAGCGTTGACCTGCATCGTGGGACGGGTGTCGTCGCCGTTGTCATGCTCCCAGAAGTACTTGCCCCGGACGATGCCCGCGTTGTTGATGAGCACGTCGACGCCGCCGATCTCCTTGCGGACCGCCTGCGCGGTCTGCGCGATCGCGCCGAGCTCGGCGAGGTCGACGACGTACGGCAGCACGCTCGTCGCCGCTCGTCCGGCCGCGGAACTCGGCGAGCGCAGGGGCGCGCCCCAGGCCGCCGCGGTGCGTCCGGCGAGCACCTCGCGGCGCAGTCGATGGGTCAACTCGGCGAGCGCCGCTTCGTCCCGGTCCCAGAGCACGACCGCTCGCGCGCCCTCGAGCACGGCGCGCTCGGCGTACAGCCGCCCCATGCCGGAGGCCGCCCCGGTGATGAGCACGCGCGCACCGCGAACCGTTCTCGCCATGCCCCCCATCATCGCAGCGTCCACACCCCTCCGGCCTCCCCACGCTCTCCACCCACCGTCGAGTACGCGAACTTTGCACGCCCCGACGGCGTTTCGTGTGCAATCTGTGCGGACTCGACGGCGGCGAAGAGCGGAAGACGCGGGAGGGTTTGTTGCGCTCTGAGCGCGGAGGGCGCAGTTTTCCGCCGGGATGGGCAACAAAACGCTCGCGATCCCCGGATAGGCTCGATTCATCCACACGACTGCCGCGTGCGAGCGGCCGACCAGCGACGGGAGGTTCGTCATGTCTCAATTCGTCCAGCACTTCACCGCAGACGCCATTGTCGGGGAGCCCGAGGTCGTCGAGGACGCCCGCCCGGTCCGCGAGGTCGCGAACGACCCCGCCTGGCTGCGCCTCAAGGACGCCGCCGTCGCACTGCAGGCGCTTCAGGTGAAGGACGGCTCGGTCGAGCAGGTGTCCGACCGCCCGGCCGCCGCAGAGCACGTCCGCACCATCGTCGACTCGATCGCCGCACTCGCACCGGCGTTCCCGCACGACGCGTCCTACCTGGCCGCACTGCAGCGCGACTTCACGCGCTGGGCGGACGAAGGCTTCGGTGTGCCCGACTTCCTCGACGCGCTCAACGAGTTCCAGCCGCAGCAGCACCGCGTGGATGGACTGGGTCACCTGGTCGCGTTCCCGATGTACACGCAGAACGGCAGCGCCGACCGTCACGTCGAGGCGCTGCTGGTCGAGGTGATCTGGCCGGAGTTCGTGGCGGAGCTGGAGGCGGGCGACTACGGCAACAAGCTGTTCGTCGCCCTGCGCTTCGTCGACTTCACGCCGGGCTACGACACCAACTCGGCCGTGCTCTTCCCCGAGACCGTCGCCATGCGCGAGATCCCGGCCTTCACCTGGGGCGCGATCTTCCAGGACCGCGAGGCCGCACGGTACCGCCGGGTCGTGCGCGCGGCCGCGGAGATCACGAAGCTGGAGCTCCCGGACGACGCGGCCGCGATGCTGGACGACCAGCACCTCACGGAGGAGACCTTCGTGATGTGGGACATCATCCACGACCGCAGCCACATGCGCGGCGACCTGCCGTTCGACCCCTTCATGATCAAGCAGCGGATGCCGTTCTTCCTCTACTCGCTGGAGGAGCTGCGCTGCGACCTGACCGCGTTCCGCGAGTCGGTGAAGCTGGAGCGCGAGCTCAGCGCCCTGCCCGACGCCGAGCTCTCGGAGGCGCAGCGCGCCATCCGCGACCACGCGCACCTCGTGCAGTACGCCGTGATCTTCGACCGCATCTTCCGGTTCGCGATCACCGGCAGCCGCGTCCGCAACTACGACGGACTCGGCGGCCAGCTGCTGTTCGCATGGATGCACCAGCACGACGTCCTGCACTGGACGGACACCCAGCTCACCATCGACTGGGAGAACGTGCCGGACGTGGTCGTCGCCCTGAGCGACCGGATCAACGATCTGTACTGGCGTTCGATCGACCGCCCGAAGGTGGCGCACTGGCTGGCCGCCTACGAGATGCTCACCGAGACGCTCACCCCGCATCCCGCCTCCAACTGGGCGCGTGGACTGCCGGACGAGGTGCTGGCCGGGCCGCCGAAGGGCTACACCGACCAGGTGCTGGACGACGAGTTCCCGCTTTCGATGTTCTATGAGGCGCTGAACAAGAAGATGGCCGCCGTCATCGAGTCGACGGCCGGCATCACCGGGACGACGGACGCCGCATGACGGACGCCCCCTCGGCTGACCAGGCGGCCCGGCCCTCTTCGGAGGCCGGGCCGCTGGGCGCGGACTCCGCGCGCGGGCGTCTCGTGCTGATCGCCGGCGCCACCAGCGCCTCGGGCGAAGCGGTCGCCCGTGCGCTGGTCGCGGCCGGCGCGACCGTTCTCGCCGTCGGAACGCGGCAGGAGGCGCTGGATGCGCTGGCCGCGGCCGTCCCGGGCGTCGAGACCCGCGCGTGCGACCTCGCCGACTGGCACGCCGTCACCGAACTGGCCATGCGCATCCACCTGAAGTTCGGTCGCATCGACGGCCTCATCCACCTCGTCGGCGGCTGGCGCGGCGGCGGAGGGATCGAGGGCCAGAGCGACGAGGACTGGGAGTTCCTGGAGCGGAGCTTCCGCACCCTCCGGAACACCAGCCGCATCTTCTTCGACGACCTCACCGCCTCCCCCGCCGGCCGGCTGGCGATCGTCTCGTCGACCGCGGTCGAGAAGCCGTACCCGGGCGGCGCGAACTACGCTGCGGCGAAGGCGGCGGCGGATGCGTGGGTGCGCGCGATCGCGCAGGGCTTCGCCAAGCAGGCGCCGCAGTCGGCGGCAACCGTCTTCGTGGTGAAGACGCTCGAGGGCCTCGAGTCGCGGCTCGGTGACGAGGTCGTGCGCCTGTGGGAGCAGGACGCGGCGGCGGTCAACGGCCAGCGGATCCCGTTGGAACCGCGCTGAGCAGCAGTCAGGGAACCCGGCAACGGTCGTTCTGCGCTCGGGCCTGGGCATGCAATGACCAGGCATAGCGCATGACGATGGCCGCCCCAATCAGCGCGCATCCGAGTGGGACGGCAACGAACCTGATCGCGTCCAGCAGGACGTTGATGAGGCCGAGGGGAGCCTGCCCCCGAGGTTCCGTGAAGAACAGCAGGTTTGGGATCACGTTGCTCGTGAGGGCGAGGACCGCCACGCCGACAGAGGTGACGATGACGCCCGCTCGCAACGTCGCGCGAGGACGCAGAGTGTTCGCGCGTTCTTCGTTCATTTTCCACCGTAAGCGCCGGCACAGTACGCGCGGACGAGCGTTGCGTGAAACGTGACAGCGGAGTCGAAGTCCCTCTCATTCACACCCTTGTCTCGAAGGCGTTGACTCACCTTCTGGGCGATCTCGACGAGACCGGGATCCATGAGAACGAACATGTGGATGCATGTTATCAGTTGACATACACATTGTCATATTAATGCGGGCAGTGCATGCAGTCCCGCGACGTGCGCCACAACCATCGCGGTCCTCCCCGCGAGCGAATCTAGGATGGAGTCGTGACGCTTCAACTCCACGACCTCACCCTCCGCGGCTTCGCCTCCGACAACTACGCGGGTGTCCACCCCGAGGTCCTCGACGCCATCGCGGCCGCGAACAACGGCCACCAGATCGCCTACGGCGAGGACGTCTACACGGCCCGCCTGCACGAGGTGTTCGCCGAGCACTTCGGCGAGGGCGTCGAGGTGTACCCGGTGTTCAACGGCACCGGGGCAAACGTCGTCGGCCTGCAGTCGATGCTGCCCCGCTGGGGCGCCGTGGTCTGCGCGAAGACCGCCCACATCAACACCGACGAGGCCGGTGCGCCCGAGAAGGTGGGCGGCATCAAGCTGCTCCCGGTGGAGACGACCGACGGCAAGCTGACCCCGGAGCTCATCGACCGCGAGGCGTGGGGCTGGGGCGACGAGCACCGCGCCCAGCCGCTGGTGGTGTCGATCACGCAGACGACCGAGCTGGGCACGGCCTACACCGTGGAGGAGGTGCGGGCGATCGCCGAGCACGTCCACGCGCGCGGCATGAAGCTGCACATGGACGGCTCCCGGATCTCGAATGCAGCCGCGACCCTCGGCGTGCCGCTGCGGACGTTCACCACGGACGCCGGCGTCGACGTCCTCAGCTTCGGCGGGACCAAGAACGGCATGCTCTACGGCGAGGCCGTCGTCGTGCTGAACCCGCAGGCGTCGGAGGGGATGGTCTACCTCCGCAAGCTGAACATGCAGCTGGCGTCGAAGATGCGCTTCATCTCCGCGCAGCTCATCGCCCTGCTGACCGACGACCTGTACCTGCGCTCCGCCGCGCACGCGAACGCGATGGCGACGCGGTTGCGCACGGCGCTCGAGGCGGGCATCGCCGATGGCAGCATCCAGGGTGTCGGATTCAGCCAGAAGACGGAGGCCAACGGCGTCTTCGCGACCCTGCCGACCGGTGTCGCCGACCGCCTGCGCCAGCACTTCCGGTTCTACGACTGGGATGCGGCCAACAACGAGGTCCGCTGGATGTGCGCGTTCGACACCACGGAGGAGGACATCGACGCCTTCGTGGCGGCCCTGGTCCAGGAGCTCGGGGCCTGAGAGGGCTCACCCTCGCACTGGGGGCAGACCGGGGTACAAAATTGTCCTCCATTTGGCCCACATAAATGCGACTTTTGTTGTAGTCTCAAAGAGCGGCGGAGGAACCCGAATATCCATCCGGCGTAACCCCGAAACGTATGCCGGGCCGTGTGAAGAACCCTAGTCTTCCCACAGCCCGGCATCGTGGGTTAACGGCGGATGCTCGGCTCCACGCGGACATCGTGCTCCACCCGCAGTGCGCCCAGGTGCAGCTGGCGCGCCGTCGCACTCTCGTTCCAGGAGTGGAAGGCGATCACGTCCGTGCCGTCCGGTGCGACAGTGAGCGAGTTGTGGCCGGGACCGCGCAGGTCGCCGCCGCTCGCCAGCAGTGCCGGCTGGTGGACGTGTTTCCACGGGCCGAGGGGATGCGCGGAGCTCGCGACGCCGACGGCGTAGCCGGGGCCGGTCCACGCACCGCCGGAGTACGTCAGCCAGTACCGTTCGCCGCGACGCAGCACCGCCGGCCCTTCGAGCGTGTGCCAGTCGAAGCGGCGGCCGTGAATGAGGCGGTCGCGCTCGTACAGCTGCCAGTCGGCATCCGGGGCGAGCACCGGGACGGGCGGGCCGGCCAGGGACGTCATCCCCTCGGCCAGGGGCGCGACGGCGAGGTGGGTGCCCGGGCGCTCGTGGTCGAGCACATCGCGCGCGAAGAAGAGGTACCAGCGCCCGTCGTCGTCCTGGAACGGGTGCGCGTCGATGGCGAACAGCTCGTCCGGCGTCAGGTCGACGCCGAGGTCGCGGAACGGCCCGACCGGCGACTCCGCGTGCGCCACCCGCAGGTGGTGGCCGTCGATCCCGCGTCCGACGGAGTAGTACATCCAGTAGGCGCCGTGCGCGTAGGCGACTTCGGGGGCCCAGTAGTCGGCCCCGAGCCGATCGTCGACACGGTCCAGCACGGCCCCCGCGCTCTCCCACCGGACCAGGTCGGGCGAGCGCAGCGCTTCGAACACGCGGTCGGCCTCGCTGCCCGGGTGGGTGCCGTACGCGACATACCCGCCGTCGGGGAGGCGCAGCACGAACGGGTCGGCGAAGTACCCCTCCCAGACCGGACCCCAGTGCCGGGTCACGCGGAGACCGTCACCGGTCACGGGGCGAGCTCCGGCAGGCCGTCCTTCCACGTCACCGGGACGGCGTGCATGCCGCGATAGGCGAACGCTTCGTCCCACGAGTGGAACAGCATCCAGTCGCGGCCGCGGAAGGTCACGAGATCCTCGCCCCCGGGGCCGAGGTAGCGGCCCTTCGACCCGGGAGTGGAGAGCAACGGCTCCTTCTGCTTCGCGTACGGACCGAGCAGGCTCTTCGCCGTGGCGACGCCCGTGACGTACGAGGAGCCGGCGTAGTCGTTGGCCGAATAGAGCAGCACATACTCGTCGTCGTGCCGCACGATCACGGGGGCTTCGACGAGCGTGCCCTCCCACGATTCGGTCTGCTTGATCAGCCGCGTCGGCTGTCCGGTCAGAGCGGCGCCGTCGGCCGACAGCGGCTGAGCGGAGATCCACGTGTCGTAGCCGCAGCAGTTGCCGTCGTTCTTCCACACGAGGTACCGCTGACCGGTCCCGTCGGCGGCCACACTGGCGTCGATCGCGCCGCCCTCGTCCACCGGGCAGACGAGGGGCTTGTCGGCCGTGGAGGCGAACGGGCCCTCCGGGCGGTCGGCGAAGGCGACGCCGATGCACTGGAACCTGCTGGCCGCATCCGATGCGGTGAAGTAGAGGGCGAAGCGCCCGTCGGCGAGCTGCGCGGGGCCGGGAGCCCAGGTCTTGCCCTTCACGGCCCACGACGGCAGCTGGGGCAGCGCATCCTGCTCGCTCAGCGTCCAGGTCTTCATGTCGGAGGAGGTGGCGACCTGGACGTTCACGGCCGCGGTGTTCGTCGCGTACGCGTACACGCGATCCCCCACGACGAGCGCGCCGGGATCGGGGAAGTCGCTGTCGATCTGGAACGGAGCGATCTCCGTCGACGGCGACGCGCTCGGCCCGGATCCCGCCGAACATCCGGCGAGCGCCGCCGCGAGAGCGATGACCGCGGTCGCGGCGGCGGCCATTCGGCACATCCTCACCCCTTGACCCCGCTGGTGGCGACGCTCTCGACGATCTGCTTCTGCGCGAAGAAGAACAGGATGAGCACCGGCACCGACGCGATCACCGCGCCCGCCATGACGATGGCGTAGTGGGTGGAGTACGCGCCCTGCAGCTGCGACAGTCCGGGCTGCAGCGTCAGGTTCTCGGGGCTCAGCAGCACGTAGACGGGCCACAGGAAGTCGTTCCAGTTCGCGAGGAAGCTCAGCACCGCGAGCGTCGCGAGCGCCGGCCGCGCCAGCGGCAGGACGATCTGCAGGAAGATGCGGAAGTCCCCTGCTCCGTCGATCCGCGCCGCCTCCTCGATCTCCGCCGGAAGGCCCACGAAGAACTGCCGGAGGAAGAACACGCCGAACGCGCTGGCCGCACCCGGGATGGTGATCGCCCAGATCGTGTCGAGCCAGCCGAGGTTCTGCACGATCAGGTAGTTCGGGATGAGGAAGATGACCGGCGGCACGAGCAGCGTCGCGACGATCAGGCCGAAGACGATCCGCTTGCCCCAGAACTCGAGCCGGGCCAGCGCGTACGCGGCCATGGAGGCGGTCACCAGGATGATGATCGTCTGCAGCGCCGCCGCCGCGAGGCTGTTGAGGAACCAGCGGAACACCGGCTGCTGCCCGCTGGACAGCGTGGTGTACGCGTCGAACGAGAACGGGTTCGGCAGAGCCGAGTACGGGTTCCGGATCGCGTCGCCGTCCGTCTTGAACGACGTGAGCAGGATCCACAGCAGCGGGAGGATCACGACGAGCGCGAGCACGATCAGGACGGCGTAGAGCACGCTCTTGCGGAGCGCGACCTGCGGGGTCTGCTTGCGCCGGGCGCGCACCGGGGCCGGTCGCTGCTCGGTCTGCTTCTCGGGGGCGGTCGTCGTCATGAGGCGCTCTTCTCTGCCCGCTCCCGCTGAAGCCGGAAGTTGACGATGCTGATGATCGCCAGGAACGCGAAGAGCACGTAGCTCATCGCCGAGGCGGCGGCCATGTTGTTCTGCGAGAGACCCTGGTCTGCGATGTACATGATCGCCGTGCGCGTCTCGTTGCCCGGGCCGCCCTTCGTGATGATGAACGACTGACCGAACATGTTGGCGCTTGCCAGGATGGTGATCGTGATGACGAAGGTCATCACCGGGCGGAGGCCGGGGAGCGTCACGCTGAAGAACTGGCGGACGGCACCCGCGCCGTCGAGCGCTGCGGCCTCGTAGAGGTCGGGGCTGATGCCTTTGAGCCCCGCCAGGATGATGACGGTGTTGAAGCCCATCGTCCACCAGACCGTCACGCCGGCCAGCGTGACCCAGACCCAGGGCGTGTCGACCGTCCACGGCAGGTTGTCGGGCAGGCCGATCATCCCGAGCAGGTGGTTGATGATGCCGGACTGGGTGTCGAGGAGGTACTTCCAGATCACGCCGATGACGGCGACGCCGAGCACGTACGGCGCGAAGAAGACGCCGCGGAAGAACGCACCGGCACGGATGCGCTGGTTGAGCAGCACGGCGACCAGCAGCGGGATGACGAGCAGGAACGGCACGCTCGCCAGCGTGAAGATGCCGGTGGCCGACATCGACTGCCAGAAATCGCCGGAGGTGGCGCTGCCGGGGGTGAAGAGGTCGAGGTAGTTCTTCAGCCCGACGAAGGACTGGGTGACCCGGAACGGGCTCCAGTTGGTGAGGCTGATCCACAGGCCGAAGACGGCGGGCGCCAGAACGAAGACGACGAACAGGATGAGGAACGGCGCCAGGAACAGGTAGGCGACACCCGTGCGGCGCGGGGCGCCGGGGCGACGGGCGCGGCCCGAGCGGAGCGGGCGTGGCGCCCCGGTCTCCCGGGGCGCCACGATCGAAGCGGTGTCAGTCACCGTACTTCTCTTTGTTCTGCTTCAGCAGCGTGTCGGCCTTCGCCACAGCGTCGTCCAGCGCCTGCTTCGGGTCCTTCTTGCCGGTGATGGCTTGGTTCACCGCGGTGGTGATGGTCGCCTCGACCGTGGTGATGCCGGGGGCGATCGGCTCGTAGTGCGCGTACTTCAGCTCGTCCAGGAACGGCTTCAGGTTCGGGTAGTCCTGCACCAGCTTCGGGTCATCGCGGACCGAGTTCTTGGCGGGGAGCTCACCGGTCTGCGGCCAGTCGGCGGAGTTGTCGTTCATCCACTTGACGAACGTCGCGGCGGCCGCGGTCTTGTTCTTGTCCTGCCCCTTGTTGTTCATGAACATCCAGTGGGTCGAGCTCGACCAGACGGCCTTCTCGTCGCCGATCTGCGGCACCGCGACGGCCTGCCACTTCAGCTTGTCGAACGCGGTGTTCGTGGTCTGCCAGACCCCGTTCCAGTTGAACGCGGTCTTGCCGGCGATGAGGGCGTTGATGTTGCCGTCCTGCGCGACGTCGGCCGGGCTGTAGCCCTGCTTGATGAGGTCGGTCATCCAGGTCAGGGCCTTGACTCCGGCCTCGGAGTTGAACGTCGCCTTGGTGACGTCCTTGTCGAAGAGGTCGCCGCCGAACTGCCACAGCAGGCTCTCGAACTCGAACGTGCCGGTGAAGACGTAGCCGTCGACCCATTCGCCCTGGACGCCCGCCGCCTTCAGCTTCTCGAGCGCCGCCAGGTAGGAGTCCTTGTCCTGCGGGATCGTGTTCGGGTCGACGCCTGCCGCCGACAGCACGTCCTTGTTGACGTAGAGGCCGAGAGGGGTGACGCTCCACGGAACGGCGTACTGACCGCCGTTGTACTTGCCCGCGTCGAGGAGGCCCTCCGGGAAGTCGCTCGCCTGGTAGCCGAGGGACTTCACGATCGAGTCGGCCTTGAGGACGAGACCCTGAGCCGCGTAGGTGGCGATGTCGTCGCCGTGTCCGACCGCGACGTCCGGGCCCTTCCCGGCCTTGACCGCGAGCGGCATCTTGCGGGCGATGTCCGCCCACTCCATCGGGACGTCCTTGACGACGATGTTCTTGTGCTCGGAGTTGAACTTGTCGATGAGCTTCGGCACCAGCACGGGGGCTGCGCCGCCCGTCCAGCCGTTCCAGAAGCTGATGGTGACCTTCGGCCCGTCGTAGGTGCCGGAGGAGACTTCCGCTCCCCCTGACCCGGCGCTGCTTCCGCAGGCCGTCAGCGCGAGCCCGAGGCCCGCGGTGACCGCCACCGCGATCGCGCGTGCGGCGAATCGCTTCTTCATGTGATCTCTCCCTTGAGTGAGCCTTTCACGCAGCCCTTCCGTCGGGGCGGCGGCGTGATCGGTGGTGCTGGAGCCGGTACTCTCGGCGTGCTTGGCGAATTTACAGCGCTAAACACGGCGTGTCAACCTCACGATGCCTGCATTGGGTGGGTCCCTGTAGAGTGACCCCGCGAGGAACCGATCGCCGACGCGGAGGGAGAGGTGCCATGGCCGTCAGGCTGCAGGATGTGGCGGAGCACGCGGGCGTGTCCATGAAGACCGTCTCCAACGTCGTCCGCAACTACGCGCACGTCAGCCCGGCCATGCGGGAGCGCGTTCAGCGCGCGATCGACGAGCTCGGCTACCGCCCCAACATCATGGGACGACGGCTCGCCACCGGCCGCACCGGCCTGCTCGCGCTGGCCTTCGCCGACGTGACGCTGCCGTACTTCGCCGAACTCGCCCGCGTGGTCGCCGACGAGGCGGAGCGACGCGGCTACCGCGTCCTGCTCGAGCAGACCGAGGGGACGATCGAGGGCGAGCGCGCGGTCGTCTCGGCCGGCGAGTCCGGGCTGGTCGACGGCATGATCTTCCAGCCGAGCGTCATGAACTCCGCCGAGCTGGCCCAGTCGCGGACCGACATCCCGCTGGTGGTGCTGGGCGAGAACGCCGCACCATTGACCGTCGACCGCATCATGATCGACAACGTGGAGGCCGCCAAGGCGGCGACGGAGCACCTCCTGGCGCTCGGGCGGCGGCGCATCGCGTTCGCCGGGCACGAGAGCGCACGGCCGACGCGGACCTCGAAGCTCCGCATCGCCGGCTATCAGCAGGCCCTGGAGGACGCGGGCATCACCGCGGAGCCGGAGCTGCTGATCTCGAGCATCTCGGTCTCGGCGGGCAACGCCGTGCGCGCGGTGGGCGCGGCCCTCGACGCCGGGCTGCGGTTCGACGGCCTGGTCTGCCGCGACGACCTCGCCGCGATCGGCGCCCTGCGCGCCCTGCAGGAGCGCGGCATCCGCGTGCCCGACGACGTCGCGGTGACGGGATGGGACAACACGCCGATGACGGCCGTCACCTACCCGTCGATCACCTCGGTCGCGCCTGACATGCGGGGCCTGGCGTCGCGTGCGGTGGAGATGCTGCTCGAGCGCGTCGGCGGTTTCGACGGCATGGGCCGCCACGAGCTCGCGCCCTTCTCGCTCGTCACGCGCGAGAGCGCGCCCGCCCTTCCCTGACGGTCGGTTTTCCGACTTTACAGCGCTGCACGAATCGTGCATGCTAATGGGATGCTCACCGAGGAACGCCGCACGGACGCGGCCACCGCCCAGGACGGCCGCTACCCGCGGCCGCAGCTCGTCCGGGCCGACTGGCTCGACCTCTCCGGCCCGTGGACGTTCGCGTTCGACGACGACGACCGCGGCCGGCGCGAGCACTGGGAGTCGTCCCGCTCGCTGCCCGGTGTCATCCAGGTGCCGTTCCCGTTCGAGTCCGAGGCGTCCGGCGTGGGCGACACCGGCTTCCATCCGGTGGTCTGGTACCAGCGCACCGTGCTGCGCGACGAGATCCCGGCCGGCGAACGGCTGCTGCTCAACCTCGGCGCGGTCGACCACGCGTGCGAGGTCTGGGTCGACGGGCGCTCCGCCGGAAGCCACGAGGGCGGCTCGACCCCTTTCGTCCTCGACATCACCGACCTCGCCGGAGACGGCGACGTCTCGATCACGGTCCGCGCCCAGGACGACCCGGCCGATGTGGCGCAACCGCGCGGCAAGCAGGATTGGCGGCACCACCCGCACTCCATCTGGTACCACCGCACGACCGGGATCTGGCAGCCCGTCTGGCTGGAGGCGGCGCCCGAGCTGCGGATCGAGCAGCTGCACTGGCTGACCGACGTGCCGGCGGGAGAGGTCACCGCACAGCTCCGTCTGAGCCGCCCCGCCCCGACGGGCACGACCGCGACGATCACGGTGGAGCTGGGAGGAGAACGGCTCGCGAGCATCCGGACCGCGATCGACGGACGCGAGGTGGAGATCCCGTTCCGCATCCACCGCCAGACCAACGGGCAGGCCTACGAGGAGCTGCTCTGGTCGCCATCCCATCCCACGCTCATCGATGCGACGGTGACGCTGAGCGGCCCTGCGGGCGCCGACGATGTCGTCGCGTCGTACTTCGGGCTGCGGTCGACCGCCGTCGAGGGCGGGCGCTTCCTGCTCAACGATCGTCCCCTCTACCTGCGCTCTGTGCTGAACCAGGGGTACTGGCCCGCGTCGCACTCGGCGGCGCCGAGCGCGGACGCCCTGCGCGCCGAGGCCCAGCTCATCCTCGACCTGGGGTTCAACGCCACCCGCCTGCACCAGAAGTACGAAGACCCGCGGTTCCTGTTCTGGGCCGACAAGCTGGGCCTGCTCGTCTGGGGCGAGGCGCCCGCGGCGTACGCGTTCAGCCCGGAGGCCGTTCGGCGCAGCGTCGCGGAGTGGTCGGCGATCCTCGACCGCGACCGGTCGCATCCCTCGATCGTCACCTGGGTGCCGCTCAACGAGAGCTGGGGCGTGCAGCACCTCGCCCACGACCCGCGGATGGTGTCCTACGCCAAGGCGCTCGTGCACCTGACCAAGACGGTCGATCCGAGCCGGCCGGTCATCTCCAACGACGGCTGGGAGCACGCGGCGTCCGACATCCTGTCGATCCACGACTACGACCACGACCCGGAGCGGGTCCGCGAGCGGTACGCGACGCGGGACGGCATCCTCGCCGCACCCTTCACGCTTCCCGGACGCCGGCTGGTCGTCGACGCGGAACAGCGGCTCGACGTCCCCATCATGCTGACCGAGTTCGGCGGCATCTCCTACACCGAAGACGGTCCGGAGGATGCCTGGGGCTACTCCACTGCGAGCAGCGCGACGGAGCTCGTGGAGCGGCTGCGCGCCCTCGTCGGCGCCGTGCGCTCGTCCACCGCTCTGGCGGGCTACTGCTACACGCAGCTGGCCGACACCGGCCAGGAGACCAACGGGCTCGTCTTCGAGGACCGCCGCCCGAAGGCGCCGATCGAGGAGCTGCGGGCTATCTTCGGAGCGTGAGCACCCTGGTGCGGCGGGGCGATGGGAGAGCAGAATGACGCCGTCGCCGTATCCGTCTCTCCTCGAGGAGCGCCCATGTCTGCATCCGCCGCCGCGGTGAGCCCCGCCGCGCACCTCCGTCGTCGCTCCCGGGAGGCGCTGGCGGCTCTGGCCGTCCAGTACCTGCTCGGCATGGCGGCCAACCTCATCGGCGAGCCGGACAGCACGTTCGTCCGCGTCGTCGACGCGATCATCATCATCCTGCACGTGCTGATCGCGATCGGCCTGGTGGTCGTCAGCGTCCGCGTGCTGCTAGCCGCCCGGGCGGCCGGAGTCGGTGAGCGGCTGGCCGTGTGGGGCCTGGTGGTGATGGTGATCAGCTTGCTGGCGGGCGTCCTCACGATCTCGATCGGCAGCGACTGGGCGTCCTACGTGATGGCCGCGGGCTTCCTCGTCGCCGCCGCGCTGTACGCCGGGACGTTCCTGGCGTCGTACCGGCTGGACCGCGCGGCGTCCGCGTAGCCGCGCACATTCGTGCCGAATGTGCGGTCAGCCGGCCCCGAAGCGCACATTCGTGCCGAATGTGCGAGTCAGGACCAGTAGGCGTAGCGCGATGCCGGCCGGAAGCCGAGCGACGCGTAGAGGGCGTGCGCCGCCGTGTTGCCGGCGAGCACCTGGAGCCACAGTCCGTCGACGCCGTGCTCGGCGGATGCGGTGGCCAGCGCCAGGACGAGCGCGCGGGCCAGCCCGCGGCGCCGGGCCGAGGGGCGCGTCGCGACGGCGAACAGGCCTCCCCATCCGTCGACGATGGCCAGCCGGGCGACCGCGTCCGGTGCGGCGGGGTCGCCGTGGGCGGCGTAGAGCGCGGGACCACCGCGGAGGATGCGCGCGGCGACGGCGCGCTCGGCGGCTCCGCCGCGGCCGTCGACGGACCACCAGGTGTCGAGCCACGCGTCGTCGGGGTGGTCGGCGATGCGCACTGGCGCGGCGGCTGCCGGGGCGGCGGCAGCCGGGCCGCCGGCGACCGTCTCCCGGTCGGCGACCAGGATGTCGGTCTGCGAGTGCTCGCGGTATCCGCGCGCGGCGAGGACACCGCGCAGTTCGGGCGACGATGCAGGACTCACCTGGAACACCGCGGGCAGCGACCGTGCCGCGTACCACCGCTCGGCGGCATCCACCGCGGCGCCCAGGTCGTCGACGGGACCGGAGGTGAGCACCGAGTTCGCGCGGTTGGTGACACCGGTCGATGCCCGGAGCGTCCAGGCGCCGAGCGGTTCGCGCTCCAGCGCGGGCCAGCCGCGGTCGGCGAGGCGGTCCAGGGCGGCGGCATCAGGCAGGTGCACCTGTCGACGCTAGCGCAGGCGGCGTACCGTGCCTGCCATGACCGATACCCGAGCCGCCGCAACGGAAGCGCTGACCGAGAGCGAGATCGCCGGACTGAGCGCCAAGACCGTCGCCCATGTCATCCACTACCGGCGCAAGACCTACGTCACCAAGCCGTCCGAGGGCTACGCCCTGCTCAAACGCGTCCGCACGCTACTGCGCGACGGGACGACGGATCTTGTCCCGCTGGTCCACCGCGACGGCTTCGTCTGGCTGGCGATCGGCCCCAGCATCCCGATCTCGATCGACGAGATCGAGACCGACCCGGGTCACAGCGAGAAGCACACGCTCAAGCGGCTCGGCCTCGACTAGCGCGAGTTGCGACACCATGTCACCACTCGGCCCGAGTCGTGACATCATGTCGCGACTCGGGCCGGAGGCCGGGCGGGGGCCGGATGGGGTGAGCGGCGTCAGGCGCCGGCGGCGGGGACGAGCTCGCGGGGCGGAGCCACCGTGTCGGCCGCGGGGGCGACCTTCGCGGCGGCGGCCTTCGCCCGGGGCTTGGCAGGCGTCGAGGCGGCGGCCGGCGCAGGCGCCGGGACGGCGACCGGGAGTGCCGGGAACGTCGGGATGGGCGCGGTCTCGGCCGGGCCGGCGTTCGTGGCGAACTCCTTCAGCCACGGCAGGAGCTCCGGACCGAGATCCTCCCGGGCGACCGCCATCTGCACGATCGCCTTCAGGTAGTCGAGCCGATCGCCGGTGTCGTACCGGCGCCCGCGGAAGATGACGCCGTGCACGCCGCCCGTCCACGCGGGAGCGGTCGCGAGGCCCTCGAGCGCATCCGTCAGCTGGATCTCGCCGCCCTTGCCCGGCTCCGTCTTCTCCAGGATGTCGAAGATCTCCGGCCGCAGGACGTACCGCCCGATGACCGCGTAGTTCGACGGCGCGTTCTCACGGCTGGGCTTCTCGACCAGTCCGGTGATGCGCACCACGTCCTCGTCATCGGTCTCCACCACCGCGGCGGCGCCGTAGAGGTGGATGGACTCCGGCGGCACCTCCATCAGCGCGACGACCGTCGTGTTGAGCGCGTGCTGCACCTCCAGCATGCGGGAGAGCAGCGGGTCGCGGGCGTCGATGATGTCGTCGCCGAGGAGCACGGCGAACGGCTCGTGCCCGATATGCATCTTGGCGCGGAGCACCGCGTGGCCGAGGCCCTTCGGGTCGCCCTGGCGCACGTAGTGCATGTCGGCGAGGGAGGTGGAGTAGCTGACCTTGAGGAGCTTGTCGCGGTCGCCCTTCTTCTCGAGGGCGTCCTCCAGCTCGGCATTGCGGTCGAAGTGGTTCTCAAGCGCGTTCTTGTTGCGTCCGGTGATGAGGAGCACGTCGTTGAGGCCGGAGGTGACGGCCTCCTCGACGACGTACTGGATGGCCGGCTTGTCGACCACCGGGAGCATCTCCTTCGGCATGGCCTTGGTCGCGGGCAGGAAGCGGGTCCCCAATCCCGCCGCGGGGATGACGGCCTTCGTCACGTAACTGGTCACGGTCTTCTCCTTGCAGTGGGGTGCCGAGGTGCTCGTAGGTGTCGCCGACACGCGGTGCGGGAGCGCACCTGCGAGCACCTCGGCGAAGAGGGATGGGTCAGCGGACGGGGGCGAGAGCGGCGAGGTCGTCGGCCAGCGGGGCCAGCTCGGGAACGGTGCCCATCGCGAGGACGCTCCAGCCGGCGCGGTTCCACGCGGCGGCGTCGAGGCAGTTGCGACCGTCGATGACTGTCCGGCCCCGGACCAGCTCACGCAGACCCGCCGGGTCGGCGGTCGTGAACTCGTCCCACTCTGTCAGCACGACCGTCAGGTCGGCTCCGGTCAGCGCCTCCTCCATCGAGTCGGCGTAGCCGAGGGTCGGATAGAGCCGCTGGGCGGTCTCGCGGGCCTGCGGGTCGTAGACGACGACCTGCGCACCGCGCAGGTGCAGCGCCGCCGCCACGTTGAGCGCCGGCGAGTCGCGGACGTCGTCCGTGTGCGGCTTGAATGCGGCGCCCAGCACGCCGATGCGGCGGTTGAGCACCGAACCGCCGAGCGCCTTCAGCGCGAGGTCGATCACGCGCTGGCGGCGGCCCATGTTGATCTCGTCCACCTGCTGGAGCAGGCCGACCGCCGCGTGGGCGCCCAGCTCGTTCGAGCGGTACATGAGAGCACGGATGTCCTTCGGCAAGCAGCCTCCGCCGAAGCCGAGGCCGGCGTTGAGGAACTGGCGGCCGATCCGCACATCGTGGCCGAGGGCGTCCGCGAGCAGCGAGACGTCCGCCCCGGCTGCGTCGCACACCTCGGCGATCGCGTTGATGAACGAGATCTTCGTGGCGAGGAAGGCATTGGCGCTGACCTTGACGAGCTCGGCCGTCGGCAGGTCGGCCACGAGGACCGGGCAGCCCTCGGAGATCGGCTTCTCGTAGATGCGTCGGAGGGTGGCCTCCGCCTTCGCGGAGGTTCCGCCGAACACGAGGCGATCGGGCGAGAGGGTGTCGTCCACCGCCTTGCCTTCGCGCAGGAACTCGGGGTTCCAGACGAGCTCGACATCGATCCCTGCGGGTACGGCGTCCGCGACGATCGCACGGAGCCGCGCGCCCGTCCCGACCGGAACCGTCGACTTGCCCACGATGAGCCCGTCGTGCGTCAGGTTCTCTGCGATCCCGCGAGCTGCGGCCTCCACGTAGGAGAGGTTCGCCGCGAAGGAGCCGGACTGCTGAGGCGTCCCGACGCAGATGAAGTGCACGTCGGAGACGGCGACGGCCTCGGCGAGGTCGGTCGTGAACGTGAGGCGTCCGGCGGCGACGTTCCGGCGGATGAGCTCGGGCAGGCCGGGCTCGAAGAACGGCGCGCGTCCCTCCTTGAGCTCCTCGACCTTGCGCGGGTCGGTGTCGACGCCGACGACGTCGAAGCCGAGCTCGGCCATGGCGGCCGCGTGGGTGGCGCCGAGGTAGCCGGTGCCGATCACGCTGATGCGGGGAGCGGGCTGGTCCTTGGACTTCTTGGGAGCGGTCATGACGATCGTCCTTTCTGGTGGTCAGGGAGCGGGAGTGAGGGCGAAGTCGTCCTCGGGTCTGGTGAGGCCGGTGATGAAGGCGGAGAGAGAGTCCGCCCGGGAGTCGATGCGCCAGTCGTTGGTGGCGCGGACGCCTTCGACGTAGCTGGTCACCGCGAGGTTGAACCACGAGAAGCCGATGATGTCGTCGTTCTCCGGTTTGGCGAGGGCCTCGAAGAAGGATGTGATCCAGGTGGCCTTGTGTCCTTCCGTCTCCGACGCACCGACCTCGGCGAGCATGATCGGCTTGCTCGTGATCGAGCGCAGCTTGTCGAGGCTCGCCTTGAACGTGTAGTCGAAGCTGAAGTCGTTGTCGGCCTTGTAGGGCGGCCGAAGGTAGCCGGAGAGCCCCACCCAGTCGACGTACCCGTCACCGGGGTACAGCGACTCGAGGTAGCCGGGAACCTTGTGGGAGGCGGGGAGGTTGTTGACGATGTTCGGCGCCCAGACCCACACGACCAGGTTGTTGGCGCCCTCCTGCTGGAAGATGTCGTGGACGTGCCGCCACATCTTCACGTAGTCGCCCGCGCTGTTGCCGTTGATCGAATTGCCCTGGCCGTCTGTCTCCGCCCACGGGTACCAGATGCCGTTCATCTCGTGGTCGAGGCGGATCCCCAGCGGGAGGCCGGTGGCGACGATGTCCTTGGCGTACTGGTGCAGGTAGGCGTCGAAGTCCCCGCGGATGATGTTCGGCAGCGAGTACGCCGGCTCGTCGACGGTGTCGTTGCCTGCATCGATCGGACGCGACTCCCAGGTCATCATCGGCATCCGGCCCTGCTGCCAGGAGCGCGTGACGGCGTTGGCGCGGAAGGTCTCATCCCAGCCGCTGAAGTAGCCGACCAGGTTGGGCGAGACGCCGACCTTCGCGCTCGTGGAGTCGAAGGTCGCCCAGTTGAACGGCGCCTGCTCGGTGTACATGCCGTAGAAGCGCTTGGCGGGGTTCACCAGGTCGGCGCGGGCGGGAGCGGTGATCGGCGCAGCGGCGTTCCCGCCGGACGAACCGGAGCCATGGTTTCCCGCGGCCGTCGAGCCCGACGTCGAGCCGGAGGTGCCCTTGGCCTGGGCGGCGGACAGCTGCGCCTTCACGCTCGCGAGCTGGCTCTCGGCCGCCGCGGCCTTCTGCTGGGCGGTCGCGAGCTGCTTGGCCGCGGCCGCCTGGGCGGCGAGGGTCGCCTTCTGCAGCGCAGTCAGCTTGCCCTTCTGGGAGGCGATCGTCTCGGTCGCCCTGTCGAGGTTGCGCTTCAGCTCGGCGTTCTGGGCGGCGAAGGGCGTGACCACTTCGGCGGCCTGGTCGACGGCCTTGCGGAGGGGGGCGCCGGTCGGCGACACCCAGACGTAGGCCGAGATCCCGACCAGCACGGCAGTGAGGACGATGGCCGCGGCGGCGGTCGCCTGCGAGCGGGACTTGGACTGGGACCACCAGGCGGCGGTCCGGGTGGGGGCGGTCTGGTCAGACAAGGAAGAGAGCCTCCAGGGTCAGGATCGCGATTCCGATCAGGTACGGGATGGCGGCGAGCGGGTTGAGCCGGCGGCGGACGGCCTTCCGCGGGGCAGGGGCCTGGGTGGCGGCCTTGACCTCGGCCCGCGTCGCGAGCTGGGTGCGGGTGGCCAAGGCCGTCGCGGTGGTCATGCCGCCGACGGCGTCGGGCAGCCCGTGGGATGCAGGGGTGCCCGTCGGGCCGGCTCCGGAGGAGTGCTGCGCGATCTCCTCCTCGGAGCTGATCTCGGCGGGACCGCCGGCGTAGGCACCGGCGCGGGTGCCCCATCCACTGGCGTGCGCCATCCGGAAGAACCCGATCAGGCGGATCGGCATGAGGAAGAACGTCGACACGATGATGAAGACCGGCAGGCGGAAGAAGTCGCTGGGCTTCTCGGAGAGGTGGCGGATCTGCCGGATGGACATGCTGATCACCGAGGAGGCGACCATCAAGGCCACGACGGTGAGGATGCCGCCCTCGATCCCGTAGGACTTCAGGAAGCCCTCGTAGAAGTTGTAGCCGCCGCCGGTGATCGAGCGGTAGATCCAGCCGCCGATGACGCCGGCCAGCATGAACGGAAGGATGATGTCCATCACGAAGAAGAACGCCAGCACCGGAGCGTGCCCGAGCATCCACGGGAGCATGCGGAGGGTGTTGTACTGGCTGCCGCGCGCCCAGCGGAGCTGTTGCTTGAAGAGCTTCTTCACCTTCAGCGGGGCGTCGGTGTAGACGAGGCTGGTGTGCTGGTAGACGGTGCGGTAGCCCTCCTTCAGCGTCAGGTTCGTCAGCGTCCGGTCGTCGGAGACTTCGAGGAAGACGCCGAGGAACTTCTCGGTCATGAACTTGTCCATGACCCGCATCAGGATCGAGCGGCGGAAGGCGATGGTCCGGCCGGGGAGGCAGCCGATCTGGCCGACGGCGCTCTGCGCGGGCATCGAGTAGAGGGCCCGCGAGTTCTCCAGCCAGTCCGCCCAGCGGGTGATCCAGCTGCGGGTGGGCTCCAGGATGCGCTGCTTGGTGGTCACGCCGCCGACGCGGTCGTCCGCGAACGGCTTGACGAGCTCCGACAGCGTGCCCTCTGTCCAGATCGTGTCCGAGTCGACGAGGACGGTGATCTCGCCTGTCGACATCTTGGTGCCGATCATTACGGCGTTCCGCTTGCCGGGGATGGGCGTGTGGACCCAGCGCACCAGCGGTGCAAACTCCTCGCACACCTCGGCGAGCTCGGGGTTGGGGGCGCCGTTGATGACGACGATGATCTCGCCCGGCTTCTGCTCGACCATGCGGCCGAGGACGTCGCGGAAGAGGTCGAGGGGCTCGTCGACGACGGGCACGACGACACTGGTCGTGCCGTGGAACTCGCCGGTGTAGCCCCGGTAGCGACGGGACATGAGCACTTTGACGATCCAGATGACCCAGATCAGCGCCGAATAGATCGCGAAGAGGTAGAACTCGGGATGCCCGCCCAGCATGTGGCGGAGCTGCAACAGGAAGATGAACACGGACGGGACCTCTCACGGTGGGGTGGGGGTGCGGCATCCACAGCACTGGGGATCTGGTCGGGTTCGGGTGTGCTCAGTTCTACGTGGGGTCACGGGGCCCCCGCAAGTGGGGGTGGAACGGGCATCCTCAGCGTGTCGCGGCGTCCCCCTCCCTGCGGTGTCCGCAGACACGCGGACACCCGGAGAGGCGCCTGGAACGCGGCTGATACCGCTGGGGGTGCGGAGGAGACGGGCCGGTCAGGGCGGAGAAATGCCTTGCCATCGGCTTCACCCCAGGGTGAAGCGCGGCACGCCCGGGATGCTCGAATCTTGTACCCCGGAAGAGGGTCCTTGGGGGACTCTGTGAATGTTACGAACTTTTACACGTGCGACATGTGCCGTTCACACGGAACGCCCGTCGGCACATCTGCGCCGACGGGCGTTCGCCCCCTGTCTTCCCCGATTCAGTCGCGCCGCAGCTCCCTGCCGTGGACGGTCACCGCGTAGATGATGAGGAGGTCGATCGTCACCATCGCGATCGACCACCAGGGCTGCGCCGGGAACGCGATCAGCTGCCCGATGGCGTGCAGAGCCGCAATGAAGACGGCGAAGATACGGGCCCACAGCGCTCCGCGCATGAGGGAGAGGCCGGCGATCAGCATCAGCAGCCCGAGCACGATCGACCACCAGCCCCACGCCGTGAGACTGAAGGTCTGGATGCCCGACGACGAGACGAAGTAGCCGGTCGACGGGCCGAACAGGGCGACGATCCCGTAGAACACATCGAGGATCGCGGCGATGAGCAGGAGCACGGCCGCGAACAGCGCCCACCCCACCCATCCGGAACGGACTTGCATCTCGGACATCGCATCCACCTCTCGGTCTGGACCACCCAACCTGCGGTCGAGCACAGCATCCCGTGCACGGAGTCGTCGCGGATAGACAGCGGGAATTTCCCCGAATCCGATGCGTTTACATGCGTATAGCCAGGCAATGGAGCCGGTAGACCCCCACGCAACCACCCCGGAGGAGTTCCATGTCCATCGCCGAAGCAGCCGCCCGCGCCGCCGACACGTCCGCGCCCCTGCTCCCCACGCTCGCCGAGCGCTGGAGCCCCCGGGCATTCGACCCGACCATCGAGGTCGACGACGTCACACTCCGTTCCGCCCTCGAGGCGGCACGCTGGTCGCCGTCGGCGGCCAACACCCAGCCGTGGCGCTTCATCGTCGCCCGGCGCGGCACCGCCGCCTTCGACACGATCGTCGCCAACCTGGCCGGCTTCAACACCGTCTGGGCCGGCTCAGCAGCCGTGCTGATCGTCGCCGCCGCCGAGGTGGTCGACGAACAGGGCGCCGAGCGTCGCTGGGCGACCTACGACCTCGGTCAGGCCGTCGCGCACCTGACCATCCAGGCGCACCACGACGGACTCCACGCCCACCAGATGGGCGGATTCGACGCCGCCGCGCTGCAGGAGGCCTTCGGTCTGGGCGAGCGCTTCGTCCCCGTCTCCGTCACCGCGCTGGGCGTCCTCGGAGACGCCGAGTCGCTCCCCGAGCCGCTGCGGACCCGCGAGGCCGCGCCGCGCACCCGCCGGCCGCTCGACGAGATCGCCGAGCTGCACGGCTGATCCGCACAGGACACCGACACGGCGCCCGCCGGGATGCTCATCCCCGGCGGGCGCCGTCGTGTTTCTTGGGAACGCCGCCGCTACGGGCGCACGAGCGTCTTGATCGCGCGGCGCTCGTCCATCGCCGCG
Source organism: Leifsonia soli (assembly GCF_013408745.1). Classification (NCBI taxonomy): domain Bacteria; kingdom Bacillati; phylum Actinomycetota; class Actinomycetes; order Micrococcales; family Microbacteriaceae; genus Leifsonia; species Leifsonia soli. The sequence goes on from NZ_JACCBJ010000001.1 coordinate 2,490,913, forward strand.
TACGCCTCGGCGATGTCGGTCAGCGGGACCTCGAGGTCGAACACCCGACCGGGCTCGATGGCCCCCGACCAGACGTCCTGCAGCAGATCCTCCACGTAGTTCCGCACGGGGGCGACGCCGCCGTTGACGCCGATGTTGCTCTGGAACAGCGGGCGGACGGGCAGCTCCGGGCCGCCGTTCGGCACGCCGACGTAGCCGACCATGCCGCCGGGACGGGCCGACCGGATGGCCTGGTCCATCGACTCCTTCGTTCCGACGGCCTCGAGCACGCAGTCCGCGCCGATCCCGTCGAACAGCTCCTTCACCGCCGCGACCCCGGCGTCTCCGCGCTCGGCGACGATGTCGGTCGCGCCGAACTCGCGCGCCAGCGCCTGACGGGTCTCGTGCCGCGACATCGCCACGATCCGCGACGCGCCCAGGCGGGCGGAGGCGAGGACGGCGCACAGCCCGACCGCTCCGTCGCCGACGACGACGACCGTGCTTCCCTCGGTGACCCCGGCCGAGACCGCGGCGTGGTGGCCGGTGCCCATCACATCCGACAGGGTCAGCAGGCTCGGGATGAGCTCGGCGCGCGGGTACTCGGGGGTGGCGACCAGCGAGCCGTCGGCGTGCGGCACGCGGACGTACTCGCCCTGGCCGCCGTCCGCGAAGCCGCCGATGCGGTCCTCCGAACCCCACCAGCCGCCGTGCAGACACGAGGTGCTGACGCCGTTGCGGCAGTTCACGCAGGTCATGTCGCAGTCGTAGAAGGGCGCGATGACGAAGTCGCCCGGACGGATGGTGCGGACGTTCTCACCCACCTCCTCGACGACTCCGACGAACTCGTGGCCGATCCGGCGCGGTTCGTTCGTGGGGGTCACACCGCGATACGGCCACAGGTCGCTGCCGCAGACGCAGGCGGCGACGACGCGGACAACGGCGTCGAGGCCGTCGGAACCGGAGCCGGTGTAGAGGGTGGGGGTGGGGACGTCTTCGAGGCGCACATCGCGCTCTCCGTGGATGACAGCAGCACGCATGCTTCGAGCCTACGCGCACGAAGGCCCCCTCCCGATCGCCCGATCGGGAGGGGGCCTTCGTCGCGCCGGACTACTCGCGGACGGCCTCGACCGTCAGGTGGTCGGCCTCGCGATCCAGATCCACCCGGACCAGGTCGCCGTCGCGCACCTCCCCGGCCAGCAGCGCCGTGGCGAGACGGTCCTCGATCTCGCGCTGCATCAGCCGGCGGAGCGGACGGGCGCCGTAGATGGGGTCGTACCCGCGCTCGGCGAGCCAGGCCCGCGCATCCGGGGTGACCGCGAGCTCCAGCCGCCGCTCGGTGAGGCGCTGCATCAGGTGGTCGATGCCCAGCTCGACGATCTCGCCCAGCTCCTCCTGCGTGAGCGCGGAGAACACGACGATGTCGTCGAGGCGGTTCACGAACTCCGGCTTGAACGCCTGCCGCACCATCTGCAGCACGGCCTCCTCGCGCTCGGTCGGGGTCAGCGTCGGGTCGACGAGGTACTGGCTGCCGAGGTTCGAGGTGAGCACCAGGATGGTGTTGCGGAAGTCGACCGTGCGGCCCTGGCCGTCGGTCAGCCGGCCGTCGTCGAGCACCTGCAGCAGAACGTCGAAGACCTCGGGATGCGCCTTCTCGACCTCGTCGAGCAGGATCACCGAGTACGGACGCCGGCGAACGGCCTCCGTCAGCTGACCGCCCTGCTCGTAGCCGACGTACCCGGGAGGCGCACCGACCAGACGCGAGACGGAGAACTTCTCGCCGTACTCGCTCATGTCGATGCGGACCATGGCCTTCTCGTCGTCGAACAGGAACGCGGCGAGCGCCTTCGCCAGCTCCGTCTTGCCGACACCGGTCGGCCCGAGGAACAGGAAGGAGCCGGTCGGCCGGCTGGGGTCGGAGATGCCGGCGCGCGTGCGGCGCACCGCATCCGCCACCGCCTGCACGGCCTTCTTCTGGCCGATGATGCGGCGGCCCAGCTCGTGCTCGAGGTTGAGCAGCTTCTCGGTCTCGCCCTGGGTGAGGCGGTCGACCGGGATGCCGGTCCACGCCGCGACCACGGCGGCGATGTCGTCGGCCGTGACCTGCTCGTTCACCATGCGCGGGTGCTCGTGCTCGGCCTGCTCGGCCTCCGCGAGCTCCCGCTCGATGCCCGGGATGGTCTCGTACTCGATGCGCGAGGCCTCCTGGTAGCGGCCGTCGCGCAGCGCGACGTCACGCCGGGTCTTGGCCTCCTCCAGCTGCGACCGGAGCTCGCCGACGCGGTTCAGGGACGCCTTCTCGGCACGCCACCTGGCCTGCAGCTCCTCCAGCTCGTCCTCCTGCTGGCGCAGACGCTCGCGGAGCTGGGCGAGGCGCTCCTTGCTGGCGTCGTCCTTCTCCTTCTTGAGGGCGAACTCCTCCAGCTTCATGCGCTCGACCTGGCGCTGCAGGGTGTCGATCTCGACCGGGGCCGAGTCGATCTCCATCTTCAGGCGGGACGCGGCCTCGTCGATCAGGTCGATCGCCTTGTCCGGCAGCTGCCGGGCGGTGATGTACCGGTTCGAGAGGGATGCCGCGGCCACCAGGGCGGAGTCCTCGATGGTCACGCCGTGGTGCGCCTCGTAGCGGCCCTTCAGCCCGCGAAGGATCGCGACGGTGTCCTCCACCGACGGCTCGCCGACGTAGACCTGCTGGAACCGGCGCTCGAGGGCCGCATCCTTCTCGATGAACTCGCGGTACTCGTTGAGCGTCGTCGCACCGATCAGCCGCAGCTCACCGCGGGCGAGCATGGGCTTCAGCATGTTGGAGGCCGCGACGGACCCCTCCCCGCCGCCGGCGCCCATCAGGATGTGCAGCTCGTCGACGAAGGTGATGATCTGGCCCTCGGCGTCGTTGATCTCCTTGAGGACGGCCTTCAGCCGCTCCTCGAATTGGCCGCGGTACATCGCGCCCGCGACGAGCGCCGACAGGTCGAGCGCGACCAGCTGCTTCCCCTTGAGGGAGTCGGCCACATCCCCCGCGACGATGCGCTGGGCGAGGCCTTCGACGACCGCGGTCTTTCCGACGCCGGGCTCGCCGATGAGCACGGGGTTGTTCTTGGTGCGCCGGGTCAGCACCTGGCTGACGCGACGGATCTCGGCATCCCGCCCGATGACCGGGTCGAGCTTGCCGCTCTTGGCGATCTCCGTGAGGTTCACGCCGTACTGTTCGAGAGCGCTCTTCGCCTCCTCCTGAGTGGAGGGCGCACCCTGCATGTTCGCCATGTGGTTCCTTTCCCATTTCTCTGTGGGCAAACTTGAGTCTACTAGGCTCAACTTTATTCCGGGAGGGGTAATTCCCGGATCCGCGGGCGAATTCGGCCGACGTGGAACTCCATCCAGGGGCTTGCTTCGACGGAGACGTACTCTATTGGTATGTCGGATGCAATGACCTACGACTTCACGCTCCTTCACGGAGATACGGCTGCGGCACTGTCGCAGATCCTTCCGCTGCTGCTCCTCGCCCTCATCGTCGAGGTGCGGAGAGCGCGGCCCGGTTGGTGCCGCCGCACCCGGACGCGGGCGATGATCACGTGCTTCCTGCTCTGCTTCGGCGTGATCGAGACCCTGTTCGTCGTCTCGATCGACGGGTCGCTCCTGCCCTACCGGTGGAGCGACCTGCTCGCAGCGCTCAGCATCTTCGTGCTCCTCGCCATCCTCTGCGTGTTCGCGCTCTCGAACCCGTGGAGCGAGACCCGGGCCGAACCGCCTCCGCGCGGCTCCCACGAGGAGCGGTAGCCTGTCGCCATGGTGGATCCGGCCGACCTGCGCGTGGTGCTGATGGACAGCCAGACGGCCGCGACACTCGCGCAGGTGCTGCCGCTGCTGCTGCTGACGCTGATGGTGGAGCTGCGACGGGTGGAGGTGCACCGCCGCGGGCACAACATCCGGACCACCCGCGTGCTGCTCGGACTCTTCTTCATCGCGTTCGGCGTCGTCGAGACGGTGTTCGTGCTCTCGATCGACGGTGCGCTCATCCCGTTCACCTGGAGCGATCTCATCTCGGCCCTCAGCATCTTCGCCCTTCTGGCGCTGCTGTTCGTGCTGTCGCTGCTCGACTCGCCGTCGCGCCGCAAGCACGACGAGGCCTGAGAGCGGTGCGCACCCGGGCGTCAGCGCGCGCTCAGCGGCGCACCCGGTAGCGCAGGTGCAGCACGCCGTCCCCCTGGATGACCTCCTCCGGTCCCTCCAGCAGCTGCGGCCCGCGGACGGACCCGAAGTACCGCTTGCCTGACCCGAGCACAACCGGCGCGACCTCCATCCGCACCTCGTCGATCAGCCCGGCGGCCAGCGCCTGACCGCCGACGTCCCCGGCGGCGACCTCGACGACACGGTCGCCCGCGAGCTCCTGGGCGGCACGCATGGCGGCTTCGATGCCGTCGACGAACGAGAATGGCGCTTCGGGGAACCAGCCTTCCGGCCGGCCGCGGTGGGTCACCACGACCACGTGCTCGACGCCGGCGGGCGGCGTCCCCTCCCAGCCGTCCGTCGTGTCGAAGACGTGGCGCCCGACGATCGTCACGCCGATCTCATCCCAGTACGGGCGGACGTAGTCATAGGACTCCCGCGACACCTTCAGCACGCCTCCGTCGTCCAGCGGAACATCGCCGTTCAGCAGCCAGTCGAACAGCGGGCCGGGCTGGTCGTCCTCGTCGGCGATGAAGCCGTCGAGCGACACCGACCCGTACAACACCGTCCTCCCCACAGGACCACCTCCTCGTTTGGTGCCCCACGCTAGCGGGTCGGCACGATCCGTACTGGTAGTGGCGCTACCGGTAGTGCTACTATCACCAACGTGCTCATCACCGAACTCGCCGAACGCTCCGCCACTCCCGCCGCCACGATCAAGTACTACGTGCGGGAAGGGCTCCTGCCCGCTGGGGAACGAGTGGGAGGCAACCGCACCCTCTACGGCGAGGAGCACGAGCGCCGGCTACGCCTGATCCGCGCCATGCTCGAGGTCGGCAAGCTCTCGATCGCCTCGGTCAAGAGCATCCTCGCCGTACTGGATGAGCCGGGCGCCCCCATCGCCCACACCTTCGACGTCGCCCAGCAGGCGCTCTCGCGGTCCGCCGTCCCCGACGTCGCCGACCCCACCCCCGAGGCTCTCGCGCGGGTGGATGCGGTGGCCGCCCGCGCCGGGTGGGCCGACTGCGACGACAACATCGGCCGCGAGATCGCCGCGCGCGTCATCGACGCGTTCGCCGGCGCGGGGTATCCGCTGCCGGACGACTACCTCGACCGCTACGCGGCGGCGGCGCGCATCCACGCCGAGGCCGATCTGGGCGCGGTCGCCGTCCTGCCGGACCCGTCGCGCATGACCGAGCTCATGGTGATCGGCACCGTGCTCGGCGACACCCTCTCCCTCGGCCTGCGTCGCATGGCCCAAGCCGTCGTCACCGAAGAAAGAAGAAGAAGCTCATGAAGGCCGTCTTCGCCTGGCACCGTCCGCTGATGACGGTGGCCGCCCTGATGATCGTCAGCACGATCGTCTGCCTCGTCGGGCTGCTGGTCGACCCGCGCCAGATCACCGGAGTGGACGCGTGGGCCAAGCCGCTCAAGTTCTCGCTGTCCATCCTGCTGTACAGCGTGACCTGGGCCTGGCTGATCGCCAACCTGCCGCGATGGCGCCGGATCACCCACGCCGCGGGGACGGTCGTCGCCGTCGCCCTCATCGTCGAGCAGGTGCTGATCGTCGGCGCCGCTGCCGCGGGGACGACCAGCCACTTCAACGTCTCGAGCCCGCTCGCGAGCGCGATCTGGGGAGTCATGGCGATCTCCATCACCACGCTCTACGTGTGCACGTTCGTCACGACGATCGCGGTGTTCTTCCTCCGGCTGAGCACCCGGTCGACGACGATCGCCGTGCGCGTCGGCGCGGTGATCGCGCTGGCCGGGCTGGGGCTCGCGTACCTGATGACCGGGCCGACCGCGGCGCAGCTGGCCGGCTTCCGCGGCATCGTCGGGGCGCACACGGTCGGCCTGGCCGACGGAGGGCCCGGCCTCCCCGTGCTCGGCTGGAGCACGGTCGGCGGCGACCTCCGCATCCCGCACTTCATCGGGATGCAGGCGCTGCAGCTGCTCCCGCTGTTCGCCGTGCTGCTCGGGTGGGCGGGACGTCGCTGGCGTCCACTGGCCGACGACCGCGTGCGCACGCGCCTCGTGGTCGTGGCGACCGTCGCCTACGCGGCAGGGCTCGCGCTCGTCACCGTGCAGGCGCTCGCGGGTCAGTCGATCGTCCGCCCCGATGGCGTCTTCCTCGCCGCGGGCTGGGCCGTCGTCCTCGCGGCGCTCGTGGCCGCCGCCGCCATCCTCACCTTCCGCCCGCGTCCCATCCCGTCCCCCTCCCTCGCCCACGCCTAACCCCCCACCGTCGAGTACGCACAAATTGCACGCTCCCGGCTCCGGGGACGTGCAATTTGTGCGTACTCGACGGGGGCGGGTCGGGGGTCAGCGGGCGGCGGGGTCGCGGTCGTCGATGTTCGGGGGTGCCGCGGCGTCGAGCTCCTCGGGGAGCTCGAGCGGACGACGCGTGTAGTACTCCCGCGCCTTGCGGTAGAAGATCGCGATCGGCACGACGCCGAGGACGATCAGCCCGAGCCCGAGGATGTTGACGACGATCGCGTCGCCCTGGAAGTTCTGCACGATCCCGACCACGAAGATCACGCCCATGAACACCGCGCCGACCGCCGGCCAGAGCCCGATGAGGATGAAGTTCTTCACCGACTTCAGCAGCACCCGACGGTACGCGACCACGACGGCCACCCCGGCGAGCGTGTAGTAGAACGCGATCTGGATGCCGATCGAGGCGATGGCACTGCCCATGATGTCGCCCACGTTGCCGATGAAGTTCGACCCGACGAACAGGACGATCGAGACGCCGACGACGACCAGCGTCGCGAAGGCGGGCGTGCGCCACTTCGGATGGATGCGGCCGAACGCCTTCGGGATGGTGTGGTCGCGTCCCATCGAGAACAGCGTGCGCGTCACCTGGATCAGCGTCGTCTCCAGCGTCGCGATGGTCGACAGCGCGACGGCGATCACGAGGAGCTTTCCGCCGATGCCGGGCCACACGGCGTCGCCGAGCACGGAGAGCACGTTGGCGCTGTTCGCCTCGATCGTCTTGGCCGGGAGGATGACGAGGGTGGCGATGGTGAAGATCTCGAACAGCAGGAAGACGATGATCACGCCGATGATGCCGGCCGAGCCGGCGCTCCGGTGGCCGTCCTTCGTCTCCTCGTTGAGGTTGGCGGCCACATCCCAGCCCCAGAAGTAGAACGCGGCGATCAGCGCGGCCGAGACGAAGACGCCCTGCCCGGTGAGGTGCTGGAAGCCCAGCCAGTCCCAGGAGAACGACGGGCCGGCGTGGGCGGAGGTCGCCGCACGCACGATCATCAGCACCGCGAAGAGCACGAGGATGCCGACCTCGATGACCGACATGATCCACTGCGCCCGAGCGGTGACGTGCACGCCGAACAGAACGCACGCCGCCATGACGAGGAACCAGAGCGCCCCGATCCCGGTGATCAGCGGAACGTTGCCGGCCTGCTCCGGCGCGAACAGCGTGACGGTCATCGCGCCGGCCGGCAGGGCCCCAGCGACCATGAAGATCGTCGCCGAGATCACCAGCGCCCAGCCGGAGAGGAAGCCGAGGATGGGGTGCAGCGCCCGCGCGACCCACGAGTACGCGGCGCCGGCGTTGACGTCGAGCCGCCCGAGGTAGAGGAATGCCCACGCGATGCCGAGCATCGGGATGCCGCACCACAGCAGGGCGGCGGGGGCCCCGAGCGCGGCGGCGCCGACGAGCGTCGCGGTGGTGGCGGCGATCGAGTAGGCGGGCGCGCTGCCCGCGACGGCCATCACGATGGAGCCGGCGGCGCTCACGCCGTCGGCGGCGAGGGCGTGATGGTGCTCTCCCCGGCTCTGTTCGGCGCCGCCTCCGTGCGGGGCGTCCGGCCGGGAACTGGTCTGCGTCATTGCTCTCCCTGGCTTCGAGGGTCGCGTGCCGGCGGCACGAGGCGCGACGTCGGTGTGCGACAGGGGGACGTTAGCAACATCCGGCCGGGAGGACAAGACTACTTCGACGGATTCCGTTGCCGATTCGCTGATTGCCTCCTGAAAACGTTGTGAATATCCATATCGACGACGGAACGGGTGGCGGGTCGCCTGCGGCCCGGCGCTCCACCCCCGAGCGGGTCGCTTGATCGGCGACCCGAGAGATGCCTAGGGTTGCGCATGCCCGACGACGCGGAGACCGCCGCCCCGCCGCCCCGCCGACGCATCTCGCGGCGCACCCTCATCGGCGGCGTCGTCGGCGGTGTGATCGGCGCTGCGGCGCTCGCCGGCGGCGGCGCGTACCTCCTGCCCCGGCTGCTGGACGGGCCGGAGGACGGGCTCCACGTCGACCGCCTCCTGAAGCGCCCTGGCTTCACCGTCGCCCATCGCGGCGGCTCGCTCGACTGGCCGGAGATGTCGATGGAGGCGTACCGCAACGCGGTGTCGGCCGGGGTCAACGCCCTCGAGATCTCGCTGGCCCGCACGTCGGACGGCGTCTGGTTCGGGCTGCACGACGAGACGCTCGACCGCACCTCGGGAACCTCCGGCTTCGTCGCCGCTGAGCACACCTGGAAGGAGGTCGGGCAGCATCGCATCTCGGCCGCCGAGACGAACGATCCGCGCCAGGCGCCGCAGCCGTACCTCCGCTTCGAGGAGCTCGTCGCCGCCTACGGATCGACGCACACCATCTTCGTCGATCCGAAGGTGGTGCCGCCCGAGCACTTCGGCGAGCTCTTCGCTCTGATGGCGACGGTCGACCATCCGACGAACACGTTCGTCGCCAAGGGCTACTGCACCGCTCGCGAATGGCCGGTGGATGCGCGGGGCCGCGGATACCGCACCTGGGGCTACTACTACGGCGCCGAGCTGGCCTCCGACCCGGCCCTGTTCGCCTCCACGCGGGATCGCTGGAGCTGGCTGGGACTCGACTACAACGGCGGCGAGGAGGCGTGGCGCACCTTCACCGCGAGCGGCAGTCCGGTGCTCGCCCACATCGTCCCGTCCCGCGCGGCTGCGGATCAGGCACTCCGACTGGGCGCGGACGGGATGGTCGTCTCCGGCGTGCGCGAGGTCCTGCACCCCTGACGCAGGCGGCGCCTCAGACCGGCTTGCGCGACGCCGTGACCGTGAACTTCGAGTTGCGGGCGATCTGCCGGGTCGGCCCGACCGCGCGCTCGAGCGCCGCGCGGTAGCCGAGGTGCGAGTTCCACACCGTCCACAGCTCGCCGCCCGGCACGAGCACCCGCCCGGCGTCCGCGAAGAGGCGGTGCGCGATCCCGGTGTGGACGGCTCCGCCGATGTGGAAGGGCGGATTGAGCACCACCAGCTCGGCGGAGGCGTCCGGCTGCGACGACAGCCCGTCGTCCCGGACCACCGTGACCCGCTCCGAGACGCCGTTCGCCGTCGCGGTCGCCGCGGCCGATGCGACGGCGGCGGCGGACTGGTCGGTGGCGATGACTTGGACGCCGGGGCGGGAAGCGGCGAGGGCCGAGGCGATCACGCCTGTCCCGCAGCCGAGGTCGATCGCCGCGCGCGCATCCGGCACCGCCTGGTCGAGCACGCCGAGCAGGAAGCGGGTGCCGATGTCGATCGAGGTCCCCGCGAACGCCGCGCCGTGCGCGCACACCCACAAGCCCGTCTCGGCGTCCCGGGATCGCTCCGGCCAGCGGTCCAGCACCGTCGCGGCGGCGGGATGCGGCTCCCGTGCGGTCAGGACGCGCGCCTTCTGGCGGGCGAGCGACGCCTCCACGGAGCCGAACACCTCGCCGAGCACGCCGTTCATGGCCGTGGTCATGTGCTTGAGCATCCCGCCCGCGTGCACGACGACGTCGGCGCGGGCGTGCTCGGCGATCAGCGTCGCGATCTCGGCGAGGGCGTCGAGACTGCGCGGGAGGCGGAGCAGCACGGTGCGCGCTCCGCGGACGAGCGCCTCGTCGAGCGGCCGGTGCTCGAACGCTCCGACGAGCCCCAGCTCGGCGGCATTGGCGTCGAGCGCGCGCTCGCCGGTCAGCGCATCCTGGTGGACGCGGATGTCACGGGCGCCGCGCGCGGCGGCGGCCAACGTCAGCGCACCGTATGCGTCTCCGATGACCACCAGACCCGGCTGCAGAACAGCATCGCCGGCGATCTCGGCCAGGAGGCGGTCCGCCGCGTCGGCCGCGAACAGGTTCGGCGCCTCGACGTCCGGCCGCCGCCGGAGGCGGTCGTAGGGGAAGCCGGGCGCAGCAGGGGTCACGCCCCCAGTCAACCAGAGGGCGACAGGAGGGCGTGACCCGCACGGATGCGGCGCCGGGGCGGTCAGGAGGCCCGGGCGGCCTCCTCCTCCAGTTCCTCTTTCTCGGAGAAGTCCATCGTCGGCGGCCTGCGGCGGAACCCGCGGGTCAGCACGGCGAGGTAGATCACGCCGACGAGCATCCACGACAGACCGACGATGAACGTCGTGGCGGTGAGCGACGTCCACAGCCAGACCGTGAGGACGAAGCCGATCGCGGGGAGCACGCCGTAGCGCACCCACTCGCCGGCCGACGGCGCGGCACGGCCGCCCTTCGGGAACAGGTGGTGCTTGATGACAGAGAGGTTGACCATCGAGAACGCCGCCAGCGCACCGAAGGAGATCATGGTCGCCGCCTGGTCGAGCGTCAGCACGAGAGCGAGCAGCGACACCACCGAGACCGCGAGCGCGGCCACCCACGGGGTGCGGAACCGCGTGTGGAGGGTGCCGAAGATGCGCGGCAGGACGCCGTCCCGGCCCATCGAGTAGATGATGCGCGAGACGCTGACCTGGGTCGTCATCCCCGATCCGAAGGCGCCGACGACATAGACGGCGACGAAGAACGACGTCAGGAACGTGCCGCCGACCTTGGCCATGAGGTCGACGCCGGCCGAGTCGACCTCGGCGAAGTCGCGCCAGTCCGGGTACACCAGGGCGCCGAGCCAGGAGACGACGATGAAGATCGCGCCGCCGATGAGCGTGGTCAGCACGATGGCCCGAGGGATGTCCCGCTTCGGGTTCTTCGCCTCCTCCGAGAGCGTGGAGACCGCGTCGAAGCCCAGGAACGAGAGGGCGAGGACGGCCGCGCCCGCGAAGACCGGCCCGAGACCTCCCTTTCCAGGGAGGAACGGCTCGATCAGGCTCGGCGTCTCGGACGACGGGTTCGTCAGCAGCTCCTTGATCGCGAGCACCGCGAACACGACCACGAGCAGCACCGACAGGGCGACGATCGCGACGTTGAGCCGGTTGACCAGCGTGATGCCGAGAACGTTGAAGACCAGCACCAGGAGTAGCGAGGCCAGGGCGAACACCCACCCCGGGATGTCCGGGAACTGCGTGTTCAGGTACAGCCCGATCAGCAGGAAGTTGATCATCGGCAGGAACAGGTAGTCGAGCATCAACGTCCACCCGGTCAGGAAGCCGACGTGGCCGCCGAACGTCTGCTGGGTGTACGTGTAGGCCGAACCGGACACCGGGAACGCGCGCGCCATCGCGCCGTAGCTCAGCGCCGTGAACAGCATCGCGACGAGCGCGACGACGTACGCGGACGGGAGGTGGTTGTCGGTCGACTGGGTCACGATCCCGTAGGTCGTGAAGACGGTGACGGGCGCGAGGTAGGTGAGCCCGAACAGCACGAGGGCCGTCGGGCCGAGCGCCCTCTTGAGCCGCGGCTGGGGCGGCAGATCGGTCGTGGTCATGTGGTGCTGCCTCTCTGATTCGAGTGGTGCAGGGGTCGAGTGGTGCAGGGGCTAGTGGTGCAGGGGTGCGGGCGCCCGGCGGACGCCGGCGACCCAGGTTCCGAGCACGCGGACGGATCGCAGATCGTGCGGGTCCACGTGGCGCGGGTCGGTGTCGAGCCAGACCAGGTCGGGGGCGGACCCCGGCCGCAGTTCGCCGCGCGCGGCGGCGAAGGCCTGGTGGGCGACGCCGGAGGAGTAGGCCTCCAGCGCATCGGTGAGCGGGATGCGCTCGGCGGGGGTCCATCCGGCCTCCGGCACGCGGTCGTCCGTCTGGCGGGTGACCGCCGTCGCGACGCCGGGGCGCCAGTCGGGGCTGCTGACCGGCCAGTCGCTCCCGAAGGAGACGCGCGCCGACGCGAGCAGTGTGCGGATGGGGTACTGCAGTCGTTCGCGCTCCGGTCCGAGGCGCGGGAGGGTGAGGGCGACCATCATCGGGTCGAGCTGGGCCCACAGCGGCTCGAAGTTGGCGATCACGCCGAGGGCGGCGAAGCGGGGCAGGTCGACCGGGTCGACGACCTGGACGTGCGCGATCACCGGGCGCCGGTCGCGCACGCCGTTGGCGCTCTCGACCGCCTCGAAAACGTCGAGCGCGGTCCGCGCCGCGGCGTCGCCGATCGCGTGCAGGTGCAGCTGGAAGCCGAGCTTGTCGAAGGTGACGGCAGCCGCGGTGAGTTCGGCCGCATCCCAGTTGGGGAGTCCGCGGTCGCCGGGGGTGTCGGTGTAGTCCGCGAGCATGGCGGCGGTGTGGTTCTCGATCACGCCGTCCACGAAGACCTTCACGGTGCCGGCCGTCAGCAGCGGGTCGCCGAGCTCCTCCACGCGGCGGCGCGCCTCGACGAAGCCGGGGACCTGGTCGCGCCACCGCACCGGGTCGGCGCGCAGGGCCAGATTCACGCGCGTCGACAGCAGTCCGCGCGTCGACGCCTCCAGGTACGCCTCCACCTCCGCCGGCTCGACCCAGGCGTCCTGCACCCAGGCGATCCCGAGCTCGGCGTACTCCGCGGTCGCGCGTCGCAGGGCCTCGACGCGCTCCTCGTGCGTGCGTCCCGGCTCGTGTGGGAGCAGCAGGTCGACCGCTCCCGGCTCCTGGAGGATGCCGAGCGGCGACCCGTCGTGCCGGCGCGGGATGCGGCCGAGCGCCGGCTCCGGGGTGCTCGCGTCGATCCCGGCCCGGCGAAGCGCTTCGGAGTTCACCCACACCGTGTGGTAGTCCCACGCCCGCAGCACGACCGGCCGATCGGGCACGGCGGCGTCGAGCCAGCGCGCGTCGAACATCCCGTCGGGGGCGAGGGTCGCGTCGTAGCTGGCGCCGTAGATCCACTCCTGCTCGGGATGCGCGTCCGCCCACTCCTTGACGCACGCGACGATCTCGTCCACCGACGCGCAGGACCGCACCTGCGGTCCGAGCCTCTCCATCCCGGCCTGCAGGGGGTGAGCATGCCCGTCGCCGAACGCGGGTGCGAGCACGCCGCCGAGGAGGTCGACCGTCTCGGCCGCCGCGGCGCGCAGGGCCAGCGCGTCGGCTCCTGTGGCGATCACCCGCCCGTCCTCGACGGCGACGGCGGTGTGCTCGTCGGCGTCTGCGCGATAACTGCTCAGGATGGTGCCACCGGTGAAGACGGTCGTGCTCATGCAGCCTCCGTGTTACAGATAAATGAACGACGTTCTTTTATTTCGTCAGATACTAGGGTGTGATCGAGCCGGAGGGGAAGAGCATGGCCGAGATCGATCGCCCGGCGCGTCGGGTCGGGCGTCCCCGGACCGCCGTGCTGACGCGGGAGCTGATCGCCGAGGCGGCGCTCCGGCTCCTCGACGAGTCCGGCGCGGACGGGTTCACCATGGCGCGGCTCGCGCAGGCGCTCCGCGTGCGGCCCAGCGCCCTCTACAACCACGTCGACGGCAAGGAGGACGTGATCGCGGGCGTCCGCGAGCTCGTCTCCGACCGCATCGACGTCAGCGCGTTCGAGACGCAACCCTGGGATGCGGCGATGCGGGTGTGGGCGCACTCCTATCGCGTCGCGTTCGCCGCGCATCCGCCGACGGTCGCGCTGCTCGCCACCCTTCCGCTCACCGGCGCGCTCCGCACGATGCAGATGTACGACACGGTCGTCGCGGCGATGGTCCGCGCCGGATGGCCCGAGCCGGAGGTGCTTCCGACGATCGTCGCCGTCGAGTCGTTCATCCTCGGCTCGGCTCTCGACGCCATCGCCCCCGCCGACATGTTCGACCCGTCCGGAGCGGAGGACGCGGTGCCGGCCTTCGCGTCGGCGTACGAAGCCCGCATCGCCTCCCTCGGTGCGGTGCCGCCCGCCGACGCCGCGTTCGAGACCGGGCTCGCCGCGCTCCTCGACGGCCTGCGCGTGCGCCACGAGCGGGTGCGGGTGGCGGCGTCGTGACGCGCGGCTAGATCCAGCCCTTGCGCTTGAACACCACGGAGAGCCCGACGCCCATCGCGAGCATCAGCAGGAGCGCGAACGAGGGTCGGGGTGAACAGGATGGCGGCCCAGCCCGAGATCTTCTTCACCTCGTCGTTCTGCTGCTGGCCCACCAGCGTCGCGCAGACCCTCGTCCTCCTCACGGCCGATCGGGCCATCGCGCAGGCCGCGCAGCACATCCTTCACCGGGTCCACTGCCCGCTGGAAGCGCATCACCTCGGTGGACAGCTCGACGATGCGCCGCGACACCCCGCGGTCGCCGCAGAACAGGAGGTCCTCGATCGCGTCGATCGTCTCGGACCGGCGACGACGGGCGCGTACTCGTCGACGATCCCGCCGCGCGGATGCCGACCCCTAGACTGGCGGGGATGTCCGCGTTCGCCTGGCTCGCCGCCGCCCTCGTCCTGGTCGGCGCGTACCCCGCCTACCGGTTCGCACGCCGGGCCTGGCGGTTCCGGGCGACCGCGACCGTGATCGCGGTGATCGCCGGGCAGATCGTCGCCCTCGTCCTGGTCGGACTCGGCGTCGCCCTGCTCCCCCGGCCGGACCTCGTCGGAGCGGGATGGTTCGTCCTCGTCCTGGCGGCCACCGTCCTTCCGCTGGCGATCGGCGACCTCATCCAGTCGGCGGGCGCGCGCGCCGTCCGTGCGGTCGTCGCGGGCGTCGCCGGAGTGCTCACGATCGTGGCCGTCGGCGTGGCGGCGGCACCGGCCTTCGCCCAGCCGACCATCGCGGGGCGCAGCATCCCGGTCACCGCGAAGACGCTCGCAGACGGATACCAGCTGGCGGTCCGCATCCCGGAGGCCGCCTCGGGATTCGTCGCCCGCGACGCCCACCTGTTCGTGCCCCCGGGCTGGCTGCGCGACCCGTCCGGCACGCGCCCCGTCGTCGAGATGATGATGGGCCAGCCGGGCAATCCGACCCTCGGGGCGACCCTCGATGCGCTGCACAGCCTGGGCGACGACCGGCTCAACCAGGCCCCGTTCGTGCTCGTGGTCGACCAGCTCGGCGCGGTGGACAAGAACCCGCCATGCGCGGACACGTCGGCGGGCAACCTCGACACCTACCTGTCGCAGGATGTTCCGGCCTGGATCGACGCGAACCTCGCGGTGTCGAAGGACCGCGCCGACCGGGTGATCGCCGGGTTCTCGCACGGAGGCGAATGCGCGGCGTACCTCGGCGCGAAGCATCCCGAGACGTGGGGTGCCGTCATCGACATCTCCGGGCCCGACAAGCCGGGCGAGTACCGGCCGACGGTGACACGCGACAAGTACTTCGGCGGCGACCAGGTCGCATACGAGAAGACCTGGCCCGCCAACATCCTCGCGGCGAACGACTACCCCCATCCCCTGGTCGGGATCTTCGTCGCCGGCGCGGAGGACCCGCACTTCCGCCAGCAGGTCGAGGACACGGCGACCGCCGCCGAGAAGGCCGGCTGGAAGGTCACCTACTGGGCCGTCCCCGGCGAGGGCCACTCCGGGCCGACGCTGGTCAAGGGCCTGGCCACCGGCTACAACCAGCTGATCGGATCGTGGCTGAAGACGGGTGCGACGGGCGCCGGGGACCGTTTCCTCTGCGCAGCGGACCAGACGGCGCAGGCGTGCGGGCTGACGCAGGCCGCCGCCGTCGCCGGAACCGTCGCGATCGTCGATCTCTCGGCCCTCGCGGTGTTCCTCGTCATCGCGCTCGGGCTGTTCTTCGCCCGCCAGGGCGTGACGCTGCGCCGGGCGCGCGCCTCGGCCGACGACTGATCCGGCGTCGCTCGGGACGCGCCCACCCCCTGGTGGAGGCGCTATGCGGCCACCGCGGCGCGCGACGCGATGAACGCATCGACGCAGCGGCGGATCTCCTCCTCCGTGTGCGCCGCCGACAGCTGCACGCGGATGCGCGCGCGACCCTTCGGGACGACGGGGTACGAGAAGGCGGTCACGTAGACGCCCTGGCGCTGCATCTCGTCGGCCATCCGGGCGGTGAGCGCCGCGTCCCCGAACATGACCGGGACGATGGGATGCGCTCCCGGCAGCAGGTCGAAGCCGGCCTCGGTCATGTGCCGCCGGAACAGCTCCGCGTTGGTCACGAGCTGCTCGCGCAGGTGGTCGGACTGCTCCAGCAGATCGAGCGCCGCGAGGGTGCCGGCGACGATGGACGGCGCGAGCGTGTTCGAGAACAGGTACGGTCGCGAGCGCTGGCGCAGCAGGTCGACGATCTCGCGGCGGCTCGAGACGTAGCCGCCGGAGGCGCCGCCGAGCGCCTTGCCGAAGGTCCCCGTGTAGATGTCGACGCGGTCGGACACCCCGCAGAACTCGGGTGTTCCGCGGCCGTGCTCTCCGACGAAACCGACCGCGTGCGAGTCGTCGACGAACACCAGCGCGCCGAACTCGTCCGCCAGATCGCAGATCTCGGCGAGCGGGGCGATGTAGCCGTCCATCGAGAAGACGCCGTCGGTGACGATGACCGTGAAGCGCGCCCCCGCATCCCGCGCCGCCTCCAGCTGCGCGCGCAGGTCGGCCAGGTCGCGGTTCTTGTAGCGGTACCGCTGCGCCTTCGAGAGACGGATGCCATCGATGATGGATGCGTGGTTCAGCTCGTCCGAGACGATGGCGTCCTCCGCGCCGAACAGCGTCTCGAAGACGCCGCCGTTCGCGTCGAAGCACGAGGAGAACAGGATGGTCGCCTCGGTGCCGAGGAACCGCGACACCCGCCGCTCCAGCTCGAGGTGCTGCTCCTGCGTCCCGCAGATGAAGCGCACGGACGCCATGCCGTAGCCCCAGTCGTCCAGGGCGGTCTTGGCGGCATCCCGGAGTGCGGGGTGGTCGGCGAGGCCGAGGTAGTTGTTGGCGCAGAAGTTGAGCACCTCCTGGCCGTCGGCGGTGATCAGCGCCGACTGCGGACCGTGGATGCTGCGCTCCCGTTTGGTGAGCCCGGCCTCCTCGATCTCCTGCAGCTGCGTCGCGATGTGCTCCCGGAAGCTCCCGTACACGTTCAGACCTCCGTCCAGTCGAGGATGACCTTGCCTCCGCCTGCGGACGCCGCGGCGGCGAACCCCTTCTCCCACTCGCGGGCGGGGAAGCGGTCCGAGACGATCGACGCGATCGCGTCGTGCAGCTCGGCCGAGGTCTGCAGCATGGCGCCCATGGCGTTCCAGGTCTCGAACATCTCGCGGCCGTAGATGCCCTTCAGCGTCAGCATGTGCGTCACGACGATGCCCCAGTCGACCGCGATTGGCTGAGCAGGGAGGCCGAGCATGGCGATCCGGCCGCCGTGGTTCATGTTCTCGATCATCGAGGGCAGCGCCGTCGGGGCGCCGCTCATCTCGAAGCCGACATCGAAGCCCTCGCGCATCCCGAGCGCCTTCTGCGCCTCGTGGATGTCGTGCTGCGACACGTCGACGGTGAAGTCGGCGCCCATCCCGCGTGCGAGCTCGAGCCGCTGCGCGCTGATGTCGGTGCCGACGATGAAGCGCGCGCCGACGTGACGGGCGACGGCGATGGCCATCAGGCCGATGGGACCGCATCCCGTGACCAGCACGTCCTCGCCGACGACGGGAAAGGCGAGCGCGGTGTGGACGGCGTTGCCCAGCGGGTCGAACAGCGCGCCGACCTCGGGCTCGATGGCGCTGTGGTGCACCCACACGTTGGTCGCGGGGAGGACGAGCTGCTCGGCGAATGCGCCGTCGCGCTGCACGCCGACGCCCTGAGTGCGGATGCACATCTGGCGGCGTCCGGCTCGGCAGTTGCGGCACGTTCCGCAGACGATGTGCCCTTCGCCCGACACCAGGTCGCCCACCTCGACGTCGCGGACCAGCTCCCCCGTCTCGACGACCTCGCCGAAGAACTCGTGGCCGGGGATGAGCGGGGCCTTCACGGCCGATGCCGCCCAGTCGTCCCAGCGCTGGATGTGCAGGTCGGTGCCGCAGATGCCGGTGCGCAGGACGCGGATCCGGACATCCTCCGGCCCCATCGCGGGCTCGGGGACGTCGACCAGCTGGAGGCCGGGCCCGGCCTCGCTCTTGAACAGGGCTCTCATCGTCGCTTCCTCGTGGGAGTCGGTGTGCTTCGTCGCGCGGGTGCCCCGCCTTGTGGGCAGACGCATCCTCGAGCACCAGCCTAGGAGATCCGGGGCGGATCTGGTGCTCCGTGACGGCGCACCGGCCGGGGTCAGGAGGCTCAGCTCACGCGGATGAGCCTGACGTTGCCGGAGAGCCAGAATCCGTGCAGCACGTTGACGACGCTGTACACGCCGGGCATCGCACGCGCACTGCCTCGAAACCGCTGACCGCAATTCACTAGAGTTCACGCATGAAGCGCGCGCTGATCGTCATCGACCTGCAGAACGAGTACGTCACCGGCAAGCTGAAGATCTGCCATCCGGACCTCATGACCTCGATCCCCAACATCGAGGTGGCCTGGGACGCCGCAGACGACCACGGCGTTCCTGTCGTCGCGGTGCAGCACATCGAGGACGAGGACTCGCCGGTGTTCGCCCGCGGCTCGGACGGCGCAGCTCTGCACGAGACGATCATCGATAGGAAGCCGGCGCACCTGGTCACGAAGGGGAGCGTCTCGGCGTTCCCCGGCACCGACCTGGAGCAGTGGCTGCGCGCCAACGACATCGACACGGTCACCATCGCCGGATACATGACGCAGCACTGCTGCGCGGGGACGGCCCGGGATGCGGCGGAGCTCGGGTTCACGGTCGAGTTCCTGTCGGATGCCACGGGGACGCTCGACCTCGTCAACGAGGCCGGCGCGATCTCGGCGGACGCCCTCCACCGGAGCGTGCTGGTGACGATGCAGTCCGAGTTCGCCGCCGTCGCGACGACGGAGGAGTGGACGCTCGCGGTGGAGGCCGGGGACACGCTGCCGGTCTCGAACCTGTGGGACAGCACCGGTCACGCGCGGCTGCCGGAGAAGCACGCCGAACTGCACAAGCTCATGCGCGAGGTGCGGGCCGGCATCGACGGCGACATCGCGGCGACCGAGGCGCACAACATCGAACACACCCTGTACGTCGGCCAGGGCGTCTCCTCCCTCTAGCTCGCTAGCCCCCTCTGGCTCCGATCGAGTCGTGAGTCGATGCCCCTATTCGGGGCGGATTGCGACCAGATGTCGCGACTCGGGGAGGGGAAGAGTCAGCGCTCGAGGGGGCGCCAGACGACGAGCTGGTTGCTGCGGCGGACGCGCGTGCCTGCGCGCATCGAGACGACCTCGCCCTCGGAGCCTGCCGCGAAGACGCGGCGGCCGGGGCGGTTCAGGAGCTCGTCCGCGAGGGCGCTCTCCAGCTCCCGCACGCGACCGCGCAGTTCGCCCACCTGATCCTCCAGTTCGAGGATGCGGCGGATGCCCTCCAGGCTGACGCCCTCGGAGCCGAGGCGGGCGATCTCCTGCAGCTTCTCGATGTCGCGCATCGAGTAGCGGCGCGACTTGCCGGCCGTCCGGCTGGGGCTGACGAGTCCGAGCCGGTCGTACTGGCGAAGCGTCTGCGGGTGCATGCCCGCGAGCTCCGCCGCGATCGAGATCACGAAGACCTGGCTGTGCTCGTCCATCGTCAGCTCCGGGCCTTGGCCAGGATGTCCTCGCGCGGGTTCTCGTCGGGGAGCTTCGCGGCGAACGCCTCGAGCGCCTCCTTCGCCTCACCGGACAGGTGCGACGGGACGGCGACCTGGACGACCGCGAGCAGGTCGCCGGTGCCCTTGCTGGTCTCGACGCCGCGACCCTTCACGCGCAGCACACGGCCGCTCGGGGTCCCCGGCGCGACGCGCAGCTTGACGGGATCGCCGCCGAGGGTCGGCACCTCGATGGTCGCGCCGAGCGCGGCCTCCGCGAAGGTGACGGGCACGTTCACGCGCAGGTTGAGGCCGTCGCGCTCGAAGACGGGGTGCTTGCGCACGGAGACGGTGAGCACGATGTCGCCCGCCTCTCCGCCATCCGGGCTGGGCTGGCCCTTGCCGCGCAGCTTGATCTTCTGCCCGTCGGCGACGCCTGCGGGGATCTTGACCTTGATGGGCTTGCCGTCGGACGCCTGCAGCGTGATGGTCTCGCCGCGCGTCGCGGTCACGAAGTCGATGGTGGTGTGGGCGGTCACATCGCGGCCGCGGGTCGGGCCGCCGTAACCGCGGAAGCCGCCGGTCGTCGTCCCGAACCGGCCGTTGCCGAAGAGCCCGCCGAAGACGTCGTCGAAGTCGCCGCCGCCCTGCTGGAACGTGTAGCGCTGGCCGCCCGCTCCGCCCTGGCCGAACATCCCGCCGAAGACGTCGTCGAAGCCGCCCTGGGCTCCCGAGCCGGGAGCGGTGAAGCGGGCGCCGGTCCCCATGGCGCGGATCTGGTCGTACTCCTTGCGCTCCTCGGGATCGCTGAGCACCGAGTAGGCCTCGCTGATCTCCTTGAACTTCGCCTCCGCGGCGGCGTCGCCGGGGTTGGAGTCGGGGTGGTACTTGCGGGCGAGCTTGCGGTAGGTCTTCTTGAGGTCCGCTTCGCTGACGTCCTTGGAGACGCCAAGGACCTTGTAGAAGTCCTTGTCGAACCAGTCTTGGCTAGCCACGGGCGCCTCCTCTCAAGTCGTTGTTGTTCGTGGATGAAGTCTGCATGAATCGAGCGCGCACGGGCCGAGCGGAGCGGCGGGAACAATTCCCCGCCGCTCCGCCATGCCGTGCGCCGTTCCGCCGGGTCAGGCCGGCACCGCGACGACGACCTTCGCCACCCGGACGGTGGTGGAGCCCAGCCGGTAGCCGGTCTCGACCACCTCGGCGACGGTGTCCGCCGTCACGCCGGGGGTGGGCTGCTGGAAGATCGCCTCGTGGATCTGCGGGTCGAAGGGCTCGCCCTTCTCGCCGTACGGGGTGAGGCCGAGGCGTTCGACCGCGGTCCGGAGCTTCGCGGCGATGGTGAAGAACGCGCTGCCCTCTCCCAGATCGCCGTGCTTCTCCGCGCGCTCGAGGTCGTCGAGCACGGGGATGAGCCCCTTCACGGCGTCGCCGACCGCGCGCTCACGCTCGATCTCGCGGTTGGCCTCGGTGCGCTTGCGGTAGTTCGCGTACTCCGCGGTCACCCGCTGGAGGTCGGCGAGACGCTCCGCCGCGAGCTGCTCTGCCGTCGTCTGGCCGGACAGGATGTCGAGGTCGTCATCGCTCAGGATGGGCCCCTCCTCCTGCGTCTCGGCCGGTCCGACGTCGACGAGCTCCTCGTGCGCGAGGTCGTGCTCGCCGGCGTCGGTACCCTCGTCGGCCTGCTGCTCACCCTCGGGCTGCCGGACCTTCCCGGTCTCGGGGTCGATCCTCCGCTTGTCGCGGATGACCGGCTCCTCGTGTTCTGGCTCCGGGGAGCCGCCGTTCTGGTCCGACATGATTACTTCTTCTCCTCGTCCTCGACGACCTCGGCGTCGATGACGTCCTCATCGTCGGAGGAGGACGCGCCGGCCTGCTGGCCGTCGCCCGCCTCACCGGCCGGGGTCTCGGTCGGCTGCGCCGAGGAGTAGATCGCCTCGCCGAGCTTCTGCTGGCTGGAGCTGAGCTTCTCGTGGGCGGTCTTCACCGCCTCGTCGTCGTCGCCGGCCAGAGCGGCCTTCAGGCTGTCCACGTCGCCCTGGACCTCGTTCTTGACGTCCTCGGGGAGCTTGTCCTCGTTGTCCTTGATCAGCTTCTCGATCGAGTAGACGAGCTGCTCGGCCTGGTTGCGGGTCTCGGCGGACTCGCGGCGCTTCTTGTCCTCCGCCGCGTGCTCCTCGGCCTCGCGCACCATGCGGTCGATGTCCTCCTTCGGCAGGCTGGACCCGCCGGTGATCGTCATCGACTGCTCCTTGCCGGTGCCCTTGTCCTTGGCGGACACGTGCACGATGCCGTTGGCGTCGATGTCGAAGGTGACCTCGATCTGCGGGATGCCGCGGGGGGCCGGAGCGATGCCGGTCAGCTCGAAGGTGCCGAGCGGCTTGTTGTCGCGGGTGAACTCGCGCTCGCCCTGGAAGACCTGGATCGCGACGGACGGCTGGTTGTCGTCGGCCGTGGTGAAGGTCTCGCTGCGCTTGGTCGGGATGGCCGTGTTGCGCTCGATGAGCTTGGTCATGATCCCGCCCTTGGTCTCGATGCCGAGGGACAGCGGGGTGACGTCGATGAGCAGGACGTCCTTGCGCTCGCCCTTCAGGACGCCGGCCTGCAGGGCGGCGCCGACGGCGACGACCTCGTCCGGGTTCACGCCCTTGTTGGGCTCCTTGCCGGTCTCCTGCTTCACGAGCTCGGAGACGGCGGGCATACGGGTCGATCCGCCGACGAGCACGACGTGCGCGATGTCGCCGACCTTGATGCCGGCCTCACGGATGACGTCCTGGAACGGCTTCTTGGTGCGGTCGAGGAGGTCGCTGGTCATCTGCTCGAACTGGGCGCGGGTGAGCGTCTCGTCGAGGTTGGCCGGGCCGTTCTCGGTGAGCGACAGGTAGGGCAGCTGGATGCTGGTCGACATGCTCGACGACAGCTCCTTCTTGGCCTGCTCCGCCGCCTCCTTCAGGCGCTGCAGCGCGATCTTGTCCTTGGAGACGTCGACACCGGTGGAGTCCTTGAAGCGCTTGATCAGCCACTCCACGATCCGCTGGTCCCAGTCGTCGCCGCCGAGCCGGTTGTCACCGGCGGTGGAGCGCACCTGGATGGTCGAGAAGTCGTCGTCCTTGCCCACCTCGAGGAGCGAGACGTCGAAGGTGCCGCCACCGAGGTCGAAGACGAGGATGAGCTCGTCCTCCTTGCCCTTGTCGAGGCCGTACGCGAGTGCGGCAGCGGTGGGCTCGTTGATGATGCGGAGCACGTTGAGGCCCGCGATCTCACCGGCCTCCTTGGTGGCCTGACGCTCGGCGTCGTTGAAGTACGCCGGGACCGTGATGACCGCGTCGGTCACCGTGTCGCCCAGGTACTGCTCCGCGTCGCGCTTGAGCTTCTGCAGGATGCGCGCCGAGATCTCCTGAGCGGTGTACTTCTTGCCGTCGATCTCGGTGGTCCACGTGGTGCCCATGTGGCGCTTGACGGACGAGATCGTGCGGTCGACATTGGTGACCGCCTGGCGCTTGGCGGTCTCGCCGACGAGGACCTCGCCGTCCTTGGTGAAGGCGACCACCGACGGGGTGGTGCGGAAGCCCTCCGCGTTCGCGATGACCGTGGGCTCGCCGCCCTCGAGCACCGAGACGACGGAGTTGGTGGTTCCGAGGTCGATTCCTACTGCACGTGACATGTGTGCTTCTCTCCTTTGTTGCTGGCTTGTGGCCGTGAAAGTCTGGGGTCAAGACTTGAGCCTCGACGACTCAAGACTGTCACCCGCGAGGGGATGCTGTCAAGACGTCGGACCCGAAACTTGAGTACACCAGACTCAACTTTGGAGAAGAGGCGGGTATTCCCCGTCAGTGCCGCGATTTCCAGTACCCGCAGAACACGATGTCGGCCTTCGCCGTGCCGGTGGAGACCCAGTGCCTGCGCATCCCGACCGCCAGCTCCGACTCGCCCACCACCCAGCCGTACGAGCGCACCGCCGGCACCGCGAGCGACCGCGCGGCATCGGCGGCGAGCGCGCCCGGCACACCACCGCGCCCGCGCCGGACAGCCCAGCGCACGTCCATCCCCGCCGGTGCGATGAGCTCCTGCACGTCGTCCGGATTCGGGACCTCGATGACGGCAGTGCCCTCGACGCCGGACGAGCCGCTCGATCGCTCGGCGAGAGAGGCCAGGATTCCGGCCGCAGCGGGAAGCCCGGTCTCGTCGGCCACGATCCGCAGGTGCGCGATCTCCGCCGCCGGAGCGAAGGTGCGGCCCTCGTCGATGATGGCGACCGCGTCGCCTCGCGCACATCCCTCCGCCCAGGCCGCAGCGGGACCGCTGGAGCCGTCGGCCGCCCGATGCAGGACGAAGTCGACGTCGAGCTCTGGACCTTCCGGACCATCGGGCCGGTAAGCACGGACGGTGTAGTTGCGCAGCACCGGGCGCACGGCCTTCGAGATGGCGAGGTAGCGGGCGTAGGCCAGGGCGTCGAGCTTCGTGGGGAGCCGATCGAGGCTCGAGTCGTCGCCCACCGGGATGAAGAGCCGGAACCACTGGTCGTACCCCTGGGGCACGAACCGCTCGACATCTCCGCCGCCGAGCGTCACGCGGACGAATCCGGACGAGATCCGCTCGCGGCGGAGCACATGCAGAACGAGCAACTCGGAGCGCTCCGGCTTCACGCGTGTCGCCTGCATGTTCGTCCGTGCCATCGGAGCTCCCGTCGCAAGATTAGGTAAGGCTTACCTTACCGGGCGGGGCGATCACGATCCACCCGTGTGCACGATGCAACGGTCGAACAGCGCGAGTTCCGCGGCATCGGGAGCCTCGAACCTCTGCACCGACTCATCGAGCAGCTCTCGCGTGATCGGCACCTCACCACGGCCGGGACGCTCGTTGCGCCTTTCGAGTCGTCGCCACAGCTCCTCGACGGGGATGTCGAAGACGTGCAGCTCGGTGATCGCCCCGGAACGCCGCGCGAGGCGCCGGAGCTCGTCGCGTTCGGCCCGCGTCCACGACCCGTCCTCGAGGATCACGCTCTGCCCGCGTTCGAGCAGCTGCCGCCACAACCGGTCGAGCCGCGCCTGCACGCGATCGCGCAGCGGATCGAAGTAGTCGAGGCCCAGCTCGGCCATCCACTCGTCGGTGCTGAACCGGATGGGGCTGAACCGGATGGCGCCGGTCTCGCGTTCCCGCTCGCGCGCTGCTGTCGTTTTGCCGGCTCCCGGCAGCGCGCAGTACAGGATGAGGACCGGCCGGGCCGTCGCATCCACCGCTTCGTCCCCGTCCACCGCTTCGTCCCCGACCACTACGGCTGCACGCGGGAGACCGACCACGCGCCCCCGTCGCCCCGCACGTAGCGGAGGCGGCGGTGCAGGCGGTCCGGGCTGCCGTGCCAGAACTCGATCAGCTCGGGAACCACGCGGTACGCGTACCAGCGCTCCGGGCGGCCGATCGGGCCGTCGGCGGCCAGGACGTCGCGCGCGGCGTCGCGCAGCCGGTCGAGGTCGTCGAGCGGGGCATCCTGCTCGCTCACCAGCGTGGCGGCCTGCGCCTCGCGCGTGCGGCGCGAGAACAGGTCGTCCGACTCCGCCTCGCCGAGCCGCTCGACGCGTCCGGTCACCCGCAGCTGCTGCAGGAGCTCGCGCCAGTACAGCACGACGGCCGCGCGCGGGTCGGCGGCGAGCTGGCGTCCCTTCCGGCTGTCCGACGATGTGCCGAACTCGACGCCGTCGCCCGTGAGCCGCCTCAGTGCGACGGTGCGCGCGTCCGGCGCGCCGTCCTCGTCGATGGTCGCGAGGGTCGCGGCGAGCGCCTCGCGCACGCCGCGATCCTTCGCGCGGCGGAGCCACTCGTCGAGCAGGCCGCCCGGCTCGGCGGGCGGGTCGTCGAACTCCGGCAGGAACAGGTCGGCGTCTCCCGTGAGCGTGTTGGCCATAGCGTCACCCTAGGCCCGGCACCGCGTGGCCCGCAGCGATTCACACCGGCCGCACAAGCACCGTCGCTATCTCGCCTTGAAATAGGCGAAGAGGTGCGCTTCCCTGATGGTCGCTGCGCGAGCGAATGCCCCGAGGGCAGGCGCCATCAGAGTGACGATCAGCACACGGGCCGCTACACCACACAGGACATCGGGCGACGAGGAGCCGCCGGTCGCTATGACCAGCGAGAGGAGAGACAGCGCGACGAGTGCACCCATGGCCGCCCACACCAGCGTCTCTAGGACCAGCTGGAGACTAGAGGCCGTGGCACTCACACCGGCGTGACGACCGCTGGCTAGTTCCAGCTTCCGACGGCCGACAGACACTGCTCCCAGCACGAAGCCCACGAGACCGAGCACTGCGGTGCTCATTCGTGTAACACGTGTCTCGAAAGCGACGGCGCCGTCGAATGTGCTTCCGTGGGAGGCGTTCAGCTGCTGAAGCTGGGGGCCCCGCGTGTCGTCGCTGGAAGCGGTTGGAGCGCTTCCAGCGCCAACCAGGGCAGTAGGCATCACAGCGAGGAGCCGGTCTGAAACGGGCCACGCTTCGACCCAGCACTCGTCGTAGGGCGCGAGCACATCCGACGGGACGAAGATCGCATAGCCGTAGCCTGGCCTTCGGCCATCATTCGGATACGAGAAGACCCCCGTGACCCGCGGGCGGCCATCTGTGAGATGCAGCACGGTGCCGACGCTCGCGCCCGTCGTTTCGGCCACGTCCTCCGAGATGAGTACCCCGGCGCCCGAGGCCTCATCGCGGAGAGCCGTGAAGCCGCCGAATGCCGGGGAGACGTCGAACGTGGGGATCGGCTCACGCGGCAGCGCAGCTGGAGTGTACCCGCGCTCGCGCTGCCGAACGGCTCCAGCGGCGGCCACACCGTCGACAGAGCGCAGACCATCGCATGCCGCCCCGTCGATGCCCTGCGGGAACCGGTAGATGATCGTCGACCCGCCATCCTTGCGGAATCGGTCTGCTTCGTGCTCAATCGATGCGATGGCCACCAGATCGCTTCCACCTAGTACTGCGGCCACCGCACCGAGCACCAGCGCGAAGAGCCCCGCTCGCGCCGTCCCCGATCGGACATTGAGAAGGGCCTCACGCACGATCGTGGGAAGCCGCATCGTCATCCGAGCCGTATAACGCTCGTACACGCGTCACGCGTCCGTTGATCGTGCGTCGCGACGACGACGATCGCGCCCTGATCGGCCAAGGAATGGATTGCGGTATTCACGGTATCGGCCGTCACCGGATCGAGCTGCGCCGTCGGCTCATCGACGAGCAGAAGGTGAGGGTTCGAGGCCAATCCGCGTGCGAGCATCAAGCGCTGTGCCTCGCCGCCTGACAGCTCACTGAACCGCGCCAACGCTCGTCCGGCCAGCCCGACCGCCGCCAACCTCTCGCGGGCCTCGCATCGTGCGTCGCCGTGCGCGCGACCCCGCGCCAGGAGAGGGAGCGCGACGTGATCCTCCGCCGTCCGAGCGGCGACACCGTGGGGATTCTGAAATACCCAGGCGATCGATTCGATGTTCACCCGCGCTATGTCTCCCGATGTCGGTTGGGTCCAGCCCGCGAGGATGCTGAGGAGGGTGCTCTTACCCGAACCCGATGGTCCCGTCAGCGCATAGACCTCATTCGGCTGCAACCGGAAGCTCAGCGAGGAGAACAGAGGCGGTGATGTCCCGAACGCATGCGATAGCCCGGTCGCGGTGATATTCCGCGGAACCATGTCGCGCGATCTCACCGGCACGGCGGCGCCTGCGACGTCTTCAAGGACACCTCCGCTATCGATTGGGACGCCTCAGGCTGGATCAGCGTTTGGCCGAACTGGGACGAAGCTATGGTCACAGCGGCCGGCTTGCCATCGGCGACAACGCAGGCGCTTCGACCTCGAGCAGCGTAGACCGCGGCCGCCGGAACGGAGTAGACACTCAGCCCCCGCGCCAGACGGAAGGTCACAGGAACCCCTCCGGCCGCACCGTTTCGCTGAAGGTCGGACCCGCCCTGCGAGGCCTGCGGCGCGGTGGCGCCCGCCGCGTACGCCGCATATGCCGGCGATGCCGCAAGTCTTGCGAGATCGTCTGGGGACGCTACGTTGCCCGAGTCATCGACGGGCAGGACGAGGTCACCGACGACCACGACTCGTTCGCCTGGCACGACATCGCGCGGCTCGGGCGAAAGCCGCGCGCTCTCGATGCCGGGCGGCAGTACCGCCACCGCGTCACCGGCGACGACCTGGTCGCCGACTTGGAGGGAGCACGTCATGGTTTCGACTGTCGGAGCCGGCAACCACGCGAATCGTGACACGGGAAAGCTTGTCCAGGTGCGCACATCCGCGACTCCCGCATTCTTGGCCAATGCGATGACGGATCTCAGCGTGTCTGGTCCGAAACGTCCGTCCGCGCGAACGCCGTGACCCAGTCGACGGAGTTCATCCTGAAGAGATTGGACGTCAGGACCGTGATCCCCTGCCATCAGGTCGCGCCAGAGCGGAGTCGGCGTCGAAAGATAGATGATGGGAACATCGTTCACCGCCAGACCTGACTGCCCGGACTCGGCCCGCCCACCCGCTGTGCACGAGGTGGCCGTCAAGGTCCCCGATACGTTCACCACGAGTTTCCGCTCTGGGCCCGCGGTGATGGCGAGGGTCGCAGCCTGGTCGTCGGTGATGTCAAGCTGCTTCGCCGACGCAGATGACACATTCGCGGTTGCGACGATTCCCTGTGGAGGCGAGAGAGGAAGGACGAATGCACCGGCAAGTGCTCCCGCCGCGAGGAGGAGGAAGGCTAGAAGACCCCCCACCGGCCCTGAGATCCGAATCACGATGTCCTAGTCACCCGAGAGGCCCAGCGGATCCCTGGCGCATCGTGTGAACTCCGCGTCGTCGATCGAGAACGGAAACGTCTGCGACTCCAGATTCGACTCGTACTCCTTCGCCGTGTAGCTCTGGGGCACCACACCATTGGCGACAAGGCAGGCCACGACGATCTCGTTCTCGTCGAGATTCTGAGGATTGCGGAGGATGCTTCCACGTAGCGAAGCGATAATCGCGAAGTCGCCATTGCATGCCTCGTCTGCCTTCAGACTGTCCTCTCCGCCATCAATCTCAGCCTCGCCCCCAGGCCCCGTAACACGCGTGGGAAACCCCTTGTTGGCCATGCACCGCTCATATTCAGCGCTGACTTCGGCGTAATCCCGATCCGTGATCGAGCCTTTGGCGAGAATCTCATGGACAGCGTCGCTGTTCGTCGAGCGGTAAGCCTGTTCGAATTCAGACGCCCACGGCCCGGTGAATGACGGAACCGGCCCTTGGAAGGCCGGGGACGACGCTCCGGAGGACGGGTGTCCGGCCGAAGCGCACCCCCCGAGCGCGGCGACCACGATTGTGGCCGCCGCGCCGACGATGACGAAGACCCGCATGCGGACGTTCCTTATCGTCCAGTGACCCCGTACGACGTGACACCGGCGTAGCTCAGACCCTGGTCCGACCACGCGCCAGGCCTGGCCCAATTCGCAACGATGGTCTTCCCTTGTGCGCACACATAGTGCCGGATCTCACCGAACGAGTCAGCGTAGTGATAGATCTTGCTCGAGTACAGCACGCCTACGTGCTGGTAGGGCAACGGAGCCGCGCTGGCCGGAGCCACCGATGTCGCGACCCCGCAGGTCAGAGCCATAGTCGCCCCAGCGACCATGAGCGCGCGGGTCTTTCGGCCGGTCTTCTTCGAAGCTTCGCTCCCGTACGTGCGTGCATCCATCCGCATGACCTCCCTATTGATCACCCCGCCGGCGAGCGCCGACGATTCGTACGCACAATGTAGCAGAAATTGGAACTGAAGTACGAATTAATACAACAATATCAATAAATGCCGGCCCGCAGTGATTCACACCGGCCGCACAAGCACCGTCGCTAGCGTCGAGATCATGGAAACGGATCCCGCCGCCGCCCCGCTTCTCTCCACGCGCGCCATCGAGGCGCTGCAGAACATCGACCCCGCCACCCTCAGCGAGGTGCAGGCGTTCCGGGACGATTTCGCGCGGTTCATCATGCCGTACAAGTTCGGCATCGACGAGATCTCGACCAAGGTGAGCATCCTCCGCGAGGAGTTCGCCGAGCTCCACGACTACAACCCGATCGAGCACATCTCGAGCCGCCTCAAATCGCCGGAGAGCATCGAGCAGAAGGTGATCCGCAAGAACTGCGAGCCCAGCTTCGACGCGATCCGCGAGGCGATCACCGACATCGCCGGCATCCGCATCGTCTGCAGCTTCGTCTCCGACGTCTACCGGGTGTTCGACCTGCTCACCGCGCAGGACGACGTGCGCGTCCTGCGGGTGAAGGACTACATCGCGCACCCGAAGCCGAACGGCTACAAGAGCCTGCACGTGATCGTCGAGGTGCCCGTCTTCCTCAGCGAAGGGCCGGTGCTGGTGCCGGTCGAAGTGCAGCTGCGGACGGTCGCGATGGACTTCTGGGCCAGCCTCGAGCACAAGATCTACTACAAGTACGACGGCGAGGTCCCGGCCGGCCTGCTGCGCGACCTGACCGCCGCGGCGGGCACGGCGAGCCAGCTCGACCTGACGATGGAGGACCTGCACCGGCAGGTGCGCGGCGACGACCGCGGAACCGTCTACAGCCTCCCGGCGTCGCGCTGAGCGATCAGTAGCCGACGACCCCGGTGAAGTCGGGGGTGCCGTCCGGCCGTGCGGGAAGCGGCTGGCCGTTGATGTAGCGCGGCCATTCCAGCCGGAGGCCGCCGGAGGCGTCCAGGCGCGGGTAGGCAGACGCGGGTGCTGCGGCCGTCCCGGGCGCTCCGGCAGGCGTCGGAGGTGGGGCCGGCGTCCAGCCGGGAGCACCGGCCGGCGCCGCGGGCGGCGCGACCGCCGGGCCCTGCGTGGGAGCCTGCATCGGCGGCTGCGCGTACGGCATCGCGCCCGGACCGGCAGAGGGCGCCGGCGCCGCATACGCGGACGGGGCGGGACGCACCGCCTTCGGCCCGAACAGCGAGTAGGTGAGCGGGATGAGCACGGTGCCGAGCGCATCCAGGATCGCCACCACCGCCACCAGCCGCCAGTAGGTCTCGCCGAAGTCGACCCGCGTCCAGATCAGCGGAAGCGAGAGTCCGGCGGTCAGCAGCCCGACCAGCACGAGGGTGGCGACCGTGACCTTGCTCATGATCGGCCCGGTGAACCGGCGCTGCGTGTTGAGCACCAGGTGGATGTGGAGCAGGCCGATGCGCGTCACCAGCACCAGCAGGAACCAGGAGAACGGCTGCCACCACGGGTCGTAGGCGTCGGAGCCGTACAGGCCGTCGACCGGCTGCACGTCCGGGACCCACACCTTCCACAGCCCGATCCCGAACAGGTACACCGAGGTGACGACGCTGACCGCGCCGAACCATGGCGCCCTGCGGGCCGAGACGTCGGCGTCGTACCAGGAGACCAGGGCGAAGAAGACGAACAGGGCGATGGTGCCGATCAGCCGCCAGCAGGTGTCGTCGAACCGCCCGAGGATGACGGCGTACACGCCGACGAGGGCGGCGGCGATCAGCGCGCCGATCACGACGCGGGGGAGCAGATGCCGCACCCAGGCGTACGGGTTCGGAGCGGACGAGACGGTGCTCACGATGGAACCTCCACGGGTCGGATGCTCGTCACGATACCGGTGGGCCGCTGCGCCCCTGAATCCGTGCGGCCACCCAAAAGCGCACCGTGCGGTCGCGGAGCCGTGCCGTTCACCGGCCGTTCCCCGCCACCCCCTACGCTGTGGCTATGACAGGTGCCGACCCCCGCGGCGTCGACGACGACGCCCTGGTGACGACCGCGAGCCCGCTCTTCGCCGACAGCGCGACCGACCGCCGCATCCCGCGCGGGTGGGTGGTGGCGTGGGCCGCCTGGGACTGGGGCGGCGCCGCCTTCAACGCGGTCATCACGACGTTCGTCTTCACGGTCTATCTGACCAGCAGCCTCTTCGTCTCGCCCTCGATCGTGGCCGCCCGGGATGCCGAGACGAGCGGCTCGGGGCCGGCGCACGCCGCCTACGACGCCGCTGTCGCCGTGTTGTCGAGCGGGCTCGCGTGGGGCGTCGGGCTGGCGGGTGCCGTCGTCGCGCTGCTCGCGCCCGTGCTCGGCCAGCGGACGGACGGCTCCGGACGCCGCAAGCTGTGGCTGGGCGTCAACACCGGCGTCGTCGTGCTGGTCACCGCCTCCATGTTCTTCGTGGTCGGCGAGCCGTCGTACTTCCTGCTGGGCGTCGCCCTCGTCGCGATCGGGACGGTGTTCTACGAGATCGCGACCGTCAATTACAACGCCATGCTCGTGCAGGTGTCGACGCCGAAGACGGTCGGCCGCGTCAGCGGGTTCGGCTGGGGCGCCGGCTACCTGGGCGGGATCGTCCTGCTCCTCATCGTCTACTTCGGGATGGTGACCGGGTCGGGCGGTCTGCTGCACGTCCCCACCGAGGACGGCCTCAACATCCGCATCATCGCGCTGATCGCGGCGGCCTGGACGCTGATCTTCTCGCTCCCCGTGCTGTTCGTCGTTCCCGAGATCCCGCCGAACGCCCGCACCCCGCGCGTCGGCTTCTTCCGCTCGTACGCGGTGCTGGTGCGCGACATCGGCCGGCTCTGGAAGGAGAGCCGCAACACGGTCCTGTTCCTGATCGCGTCGGCCCTGTTCCGCGACGGCCTGGTCGGCGTCTTCACGTTCGGCGGCATCCTCGCCCAGGGCACCTTCGGGTTCACCAGCGGACAGGTCATCATCTTCGCCATCGCGGCGAACGTCGTCGCGGGGGTCAGCACGCTGCTGTCCGGCCGGCTGGACGACCGTTTCGGGCCGAAGTCGGTCATCGTGACCTCGCTCATCGGGCTCATCGTCGCCGGCCTCGCAGTGTTCTTCACGCACGACCTCGGCGCCGCCGCCTTCTGGGTGGGCGGCCTGGTGCTCTGCCTCTTCGTCGGGCCGGCGCAGTCGGCCAGCCGTACATTCCTGGCCCGGGTCACGCCGGCCGGACGCGAAGGCGAGGTGTTCGGGCTGTACGCGACGACCGGGCGCGCGGTGTCGTTCCTGGCGCCGACCCTGTTCGCGGTGTTCGTGGCGGTCGGCGGAGCGCAGTACTGGGGCATCCTGGCGATCGTGCTCGTGCTGGCGGCGGGGCTCGCGCTGCTGCTGCCGGTGCAGGCTCCGCGCCGCTCGGCTGCCTGATGCGGGTCGCGCGGCGTGCGGCGCGCGGCTCAGCCGGTGACCGGGTCGCCCTCGTCGACGAAGACGGCGAGCGGCTCCCCCACCTCGACGATGTAGGTCGAGAGCATCTCGCCCGTGCCGGGCCCGACATCCCGCGCATTGTGCGGGGTGCCGGGCGGGATGAGGAACCCGTCGCCCGCTTTCAGGTGCAGGGTCGGGCGATCGTGGATGCGCATCTCGACCGCACCGGCGACGATGTAGCCCACCTCTTCGCCGGGGTGGATGTGCCATCCCGACTCCACCCCCTCCGGGATCTCGGTCAGCACCTGCACGATCTCGCGCCCGGGGATCGACGACGGCTCGTGCTGCACCTCCGTCCGCCGGAGCCGGCCGGCCAGCGCATCCGACATCAGGAGACCGCTCTGAGCGCCTTGAGGATGTGGTCGGTCACCGCCCGCGGCTGCGAGATCATGATCACGTGCGAGCCTTCGAGCTCGATCGCGTCGGCGCCCGCCCGTTCGGCCATGGAGCGGATCACGTCGGCTCCGGCGGCCTTGTCGCCGGAGGCGACGACCGCCCACGACGGCAGGCCCTTCCACGCAGGAGACCCGGTCTTCTCGGCGAAGGCCGCCGCGGCGACCGGCCGCTGCGACGCTCCGAGCACGGCCGACTGATCCGGGGGCAGATCGCTGGCGAACGCCTCGTGGAACCGCGCGGGGTCGACGTAGAGCTCGGGGGCCTGTCCTCCGTCGGTCGGATACATCGCCGGTTTGAGCGCCGAGTTCAGCACGCTGTCGGTCGAGCCGGCCTCCACATCCCCCAGCGCCTCGCCCTCGTCCGGCGCGAACGCGGCCACGTAGACGAGGCCGCGCACATTTGCGAGACCCGTCGCTGCGTTGGTGATCACGGCGCCGCCATAGGAGTGGCCGACGGCCAGCACCGGCCCGTCGATCTGCTCGATCACGCTGCGGATGTAGGCGGCGTCGGCGGTCAGCCCGCGCAGCGGATTCGCGGGCGCCAGCACCTTCGCGCCCTCGGCGAGCAGGAGTTCGACCACCCCCGCCCAGCTGCCCGCGTCGGCGAAGGCGCCGTGCACGAGCACGACGGTGGGGGTGGATGCGGCGTCATCGGTCATCGGAGGTCTCGTTCCTGAGCACCCCGGCCACTCGACGACCTTCGTCAGCGAAGCGAGGTGAGGCGGTTCCTGCGACCGGGTGCGCCGTCGCCCGCGAGCCGGGAGGGCCCCAGGATAGGGAGCGGCCGGGGTCGCGGCAAGAGGGGCCGGTCAGCTCTCAGACTCGGTCTCGCCGGGGCGCGGCCAGGCCCGGACGAAGCGGTCGAACAGCTCCGCGAAGGTGCGCGCCTCCTCCGGGGTGAACGCCGACAGTGCAGCCTCCACGGCGGAGCGGCGGTGCGACCGCAGCTCGCTCAGCTGTGCCCGGCCAGAGCTCGTCAGCTGGATGAGCGCACGGCGCGCGTCGGACGGGTCAGGGACCCGGCGCACCAGACCGCGCTCTACGCCCTCCTGCACCAGGCGGCTCGCGCGCGGCTGGTCCACACCGATCGCGGCGGCCACCCCGCTCACGGACAGATTGCGGTCGTCGGCCTCCGCCGCCTCCAGCGCCTCGAGCATCCGCACCCGGGCGATGCGGCCGAGCGAGCCGTCGCGCCCCCGGCGACCGGGGCCCGGACGAGCGGAGTCTCCGAACGGCGCGCCGCCGGGCGCACCGGGACCACCCGGGGTCGCGCCCGACCCGCCGGACCCGGGGACGAAGGGACCTGCGCCGAACGGACCGGCGCCGAAGGGACCGCCCCAGTGACCGCCGCGGCCCTCGTGGTGGCCGTGCCCGTGCGGCATCCCCTCTCCCCACGGCGGTCGCCGGCGCGACTGATCGCGCCGCACCGCCAGGAGGGCGTTCTCGACCAGGGCCACGATGTCCGCTTCCGGCGGAATCGGCGCATCCTCTTGACGTCCATCGCTCATGCATGTAACTATACATTTACTTGTAACAGTACATACATCGAAAGGAGAGTCAGCGATGACGAAGATCGACGACTCCACACAGACGCCGCCCGGATACTGGTTCGGCGTGATCGAAGGCCGGCAGCACGAACGCATGCGCGAGGCGCTGGCCGACCTCGGGCTGCGCCGCGGAAGCTGGCGCATCCTCCACACCCTCGCCGACGGGCCGGCGACACCCGACGAGCTCGCCGAGCGGCTGCCCCACGGCGGCCGGCGTGATCGACGGGAGAACGCCGGAGGCCGCGGATTCGCCCACGGCCACGGGTACCACCCGGGCTGGCGCGGCCAGGAGCCGCGGGACGAGCGGCCGACCTCCCCCGACGATGGCGACGAGCGCCGGCCCCACGGCGACCGGCACCACGACGAGCACGCCCACCATGGCGAGCACGAGCACCACGAGCACGAGCGCCACGAGCACGAGCGCCACGAGCACAACGGCCTCCCGAGCGCCTTCGAGCGCGGCTACGAGCGCGGTTTCGACCGCGGCTTCGCCTTCGGCGCCGTCCGCGCCGGCCACCCGTTCGGCCCGTACGCGGCCCACGCCGGCGGGCCCTTCCCCGGCGGATACGCGTTCCCCGGCCCCGCTCGAGGGTTCGGCGGACCGTGGGGCCACCGTCACCACCCGTTCGACCGCGACGGTCGCGCCGAGCGCCGTGCGGCGCACCGCGTCCGCCGGGTCCTCGCCGAGTTCGTCGAGCGCGGCTGGGTCTGGTTCGACGGCGACCGCGCCACGCTGACCGACGAGGGACGCGCTGCGCACGACGAGGCGTTCGCCCGCGTCCAGGCCGTCCGGGTCGAACTGGCGAACGGCATCTCTGAGCAGGACTACGCGACCACGATGAGCACGCTGGAGACCATGGCGCGCAACCTCGGCTGGCAGCCGGGACGCCCGGCGGGGTCGCAGGATGGCGCGCCTAGTATGGACGCATGACCCCACCCCGCGAAGAGGTCGTACTGCTCGCCGAGGACGGCACGCCCATCGGCACGGCGGACAAGGCGACGGTGCACACGGAGTCCACTCCCCTGCACCTCGCCTTCTCCTGCCACCTCTTCGACGGAGAGGGCCGCATCCTCGTCACCCGCCGCGCTTTGAGTAAGGCGACGTGGCCGGGAGTGTGGACCAACTCGTTCTGCGGGCACCCCGGCCCCGGCGAGGCGATCGAGGAGGCCGTCCGCCGCCGCGCGCAGGACGAGCTCGGCGCCCGCATCGACAACCTGACGATCGCGCTCCCCGACTTCCGGTACCGCGCGGTCGACGCCGCCGGCATCGTCGAGTACGAGGTGTGCCCGGTCTACACGGCCACCGTCGTCGGCGAACTGGCGCCCGCCGCGAGCGAGGTCGCCGAATGGGCATGGGCCGACCCGCGCTCGCTGCTCTCCGCGGTCGACGCGACGCCGTGGGCCTTCAGCCCCTGGCTGACCCTCCAGCTCCCCGCCCTCTACGCCGACCGGAGCCTCGAAGCTTCGGGTCAGCTGTGAGTCGTGCTCATTATTTTCCACCTGTGAAATTGACTGTGGATAACTAGGTTCCCGTCATGCCCGGAGGGGCATCCGTGCGGGCACGAATCAGTTCGCCCACACCCGGTCGACCGACAGGGTCGGCACGAACGCGCTCCCGCCGGAGCGCTCGTCCGGCCAGTCCGGGAAGTCGAAGACCGCGAGCATCAGCTGCAGCGGGTACTGCGGCGGCGCGTCCAGCAGCCGGACCACCCGGCCGTCGACCCGGAAGCTCGCCTCGTCCCCATCCCACCGGGCTTCGTAGGCATGCGGCTCGGTGACGTCGATCGGAAGCCGGACGCGCTCGAAGTCCTCGGCGAGGCGCGGGTCGCGGAAGGCATGGAACCCCATCCCGACCAGCGCCGCGTCCTCCTCGACGTCGCGGCCGAACACCTCCATCACGCACAGCTCGCCGCTTCGCTCCGGTTCGTCTTCGAACCCGACCAGCCAGAGCGACGCCATCGATCGCGGGCCGAGGTAGAGGGAGGCGCGCATCCCGACCGTGCCGCGCTCGACCAGGCAGCCGCGGAACTCCTCCTGCGCCTCGCGCACCCGCAGCCCCTCGCGGAACGGCTGCTGTCCGATCGTCGAGCCGGCCGGCCCGGAGAAATTGCCGGTCTGCAGCCCGGAGACCCGCAGCGGAGGCTGGTGCTCCTCGGCGCACCACAGCCCCTGATCGGGCGGGATGCTCAGCTCCAGGCG
Source organism: Leifsonia soli (assembly GCF_013408745.1). Classification (NCBI taxonomy): domain Bacteria; kingdom Bacillati; phylum Actinomycetota; class Actinomycetes; order Micrococcales; family Microbacteriaceae; genus Leifsonia; species Leifsonia soli. Next base: position 2,528,035 of record NZ_JACCBJ010000001.1, read on the forward strand.
GGAGTCGTGGATCAGGTAGTTGGCGCGCGTCTCGGCGAGCGAGCTCCAGGCGGGCAGGTAGTGCGGCAGCCAGACCGCGCGGTCGAGCTGCGGTTCGTCGAAGTCGTCGAACACCGCGCGCCCCTCATCCGGTGCGGGTGGCGTCGATGTGCTGCTCGAGCCACCAGGTGCGGCCCTCGTCGTCGGAGACCCAGCCGTCCCACTCGAACGACTCGTCGGTGATGCTGGAGAAGTTCCAGCGGATGGGGCGGCCGTCGGTCTGCGTGCCGTCCTGCCGGATGCCGTCACGGCGGTGCGGGGTCGCGACGAGCGTGCAGAAGTCCCCCGTCGCCGCCCCGAACCAGCTGACCCGCCAGGCACCGAGGGCGGTGTCGTACACGCGGACGGTCGACCCGCGCCCGCGGGTGCCCTCCGGGTCGGTCTCGTCGCGGATGACGAGGACGTCCTGCACCGCGCGACCGCCGAGCGTATAGGCGAAGATCCACTCCTCGGCGGACTCGGTCCACATCCCGGTCCGCTCGTCCAGGCGCCGGACATCGGCGCTCCAGCTGCCGACCAGCCGGCCGAACAGGTGCATCCGCTGCGGGTTCTCCGCCATCGGCCCCGAACTGATCAGAGCCCGTGCGAAGGCCGCGTCGGTGGTCTCGCTCATGGTGCCCCTCTCGGTCGGCGTGCGGGTCAGGCGGGTCGCCCCGCCTCGGTGGTGGAGACGTCGGTGCGGTGGAAGTTGAGATACGACCGGGACGCCGTCGGCCCGCGCTGCCCCTGATACCGGGACGAGTACTCCGCCGATCCGTACGGCCGCTCGGCCGCCGACGACAGACGGAAGAAGCACATCTGGCCGATCTTCATGCCCGGCCACAGCTTGATCGGGAGCGTCGCCACGTTGCTCAGCTCGAGGGTCACGTGACCCGAGAACCCCGGGTCGATGAACCCGGCGGTGGAGTGGGTCAGCAGTCCGAGCCGACCGAGCGAGCTCTTGCCCTCCAGGCGCGCCGCGACGTCGTCGGGCAGGCTCACCAGCTCGAACGTGGAGCCCAGGACGAACTCGCCGGGGTGCAGGATGAACGGCTGATCCGCATCCACTTCGACGAAGCGGGTCAGCTCGGGCTGGTCCTCGGCCGGGTCGATGAACGGGTACTTGTGGTTGTCGAAGAGCCGGAAGAACCGGTCGAGCCGCACGTCGATGCTCGACGGCTGGACCATCTCCGCCTCGAACGGCTCCAGAGAGATCCGCCCGGCACCCAGCTCGGCCTTGATGTCGCGATCGGAGAGAAGCACGGGGCCAGCCTATCGGGTGGGAATCGTCGCGCACCCGTCGTCGTCCGCAGGCCGTGCTCGCGCGCGTCAGTCGCGGCGGAATCCCTGCGTCGCGTCGTCGTAGGTGGTGTGAGGCCGGGTGATCGGGCCGGCCACGGGCGGCGGCGCGGCGGCACGCGAGAGGGCGTGGAGCACGAGGTCCTCCACCATCCGCGCCGCCGTCGTCCGCCGGTGCTGGGCGATGCGCACCAGGGCGGCGTACGCCGGTTCGTCGAGATGGATCTTCAACGGCATCCCGCCGGGCACCCGGCCCGGGCCGAGCGTGGTGGGCGCCGTGATGTCGGCTTCACTCATGGCGGAAGTGTGCCCGGGCGAGCCCGTCACGGCTAGACACCATGTGCGCGGCCGGATCCGCAGAAGTGGTGCATAGCCAGGAGCCCCCTCAGGGGCGCACCATTCCGCCAACAGGATCTGGGAGGTGCGAGATGTCGGATGCCAGAACCACCGGCTGGGTCGGGTGGGCCTATTTCGCGGCGGTCATGCTGTTCATCGGGGCGGCGATCGACCTGTTCTACGGGATCATGGCGATCATCGGCCCGAATACGGCCTACTTCGTCGGCTCCGGCGGCGGGGTGGCGTCGTTCGACGTCGCGGCGTGGGGGTGGTGGTCGGTGATCGTGGGCGTGCTCCTGCTGCTGGCCGGCCTCTTCCTGCTCCGGGGGGCGATGTGGGCGCGCGTCGTGGCCGTGGTGATCGCCGCGGTCAGCGCCGTCTCCCACGTGATGTCGCTTCCGGCGCAACCGTGGTGGTCGGCCATCGCGATCACGCTCGACGTGCTGGTGATCTACGCCGTCACCGTGCACGGACGAGAACTTCGCCGCTAGCCGCCAGGAGATGTCGCGTGAGCACCGGGACGTACCGGGCCCTCTTCCTGCACCCGGATGAGGACGAGGACGACTTCAGCGCCCAGCTGCCGGTGCTGAGCGAGACGCCGCCCGCACTGATCCGCGCCGCGACGACGTTCGAGGGCGCGCAGGCGGTGGCGGTGTACCGGCTGGCGGAGGCGAGTTCGTGGCCCGAGGCGGCCGCCTTCCTCTACGAGAAGACCGTCCCTGGCACGGTGCCGGGCGGCGCCCGGCTCGAGCAGGTCGCGACTCCGGACGACTGACCGTCGGCCGGCGGCTCCCCGGGAGCAGCAATCGTCGGCGCACCAGCGCCGACTTCCAGAAAGGTGAAGGAAAAATGACCGATCAACCCTATGTGGCGATCGCCGCACAGTACGCGAGCGAGGACGAGGCGGTGGCGGACTTCGACCGCCTCCACGCCCGCTACAAGGAGCGCGGCCACCATGCGGCGTTCGACGCGGCGGTGGTGGTCCGCGACACGGAGGGGAAGGTCTCGATCCCGAAGCGGGACGACGGCGGCAAGCACCACGGCGGCCGCAAAGGGCTCGCCATCGGGCTCGCCGGCGGACTGGTCGTCGCGCTGTTCCCGGCCGTCGCGCTCGGAGGCGCTCTCCTGGCCGGCGGCGCCGGCGGGGCGGGCATCGGCGCGCTCGCGGGCCACATCTCCAAGAAGTCGTCCGCCGAGGACCTCAAGGCGATCAGCGAGACCCTGCACGCGGGGAGCTCGGGCATCGTGGTGGTCGTCGACCCCAGCGAGGCGGACGAGATCGAACGGCTGCTGACCAACGCGACCGGCATCACCAAGAAGCAGATCGCCGTCGACGAGGAGAAGCTGGAGAACGAGGTTCAGGACGCGGCGGACTGACGTCGTCCCACGGCGCCGCGGGGGAGGGCGACCGCCCTCCCCCGCCGCTTCGCCAGCCCTGTTGTGCGCGCGCGTAGCATGAAGACGTGACGGCGGCCTCCGATTCGACGCCCGCGCGCCTGACTGCGCGCGGAGCGAAGACGCGCGAACGGATCGTCAGCGCTGCAGCGGATCTGATGTACACGCGCGGCGTCGGTGCCACGACGCTCGACGACATCATGACGGCGAGCGGGGTCAGCAAGTCGCAGCTCTACCGGCACTTCGCGAACAAGGACGAGATCGTCCGGGCGGCCATCGAGCTCATGGGCGAGCGCGTCATCCAGCGGGAGCAGAGCAGTCTCGGTGGCGTCACGAGCCTCGCCGATCTGCGACGGTGGCGCGACGCCCTCGTGCAGAACAATGCGGTGCGTCACGGCGCGTACGGGTGCGCTCTCGGATCGTTCGCCTCCGAGGTGTCCGACCATGACGACGTCGCCCGGCGGAGCCTGATGGCGCTGTTCGCCGAGTGGCAGGATCTCCTCTCGGGAGCGATGGAGCGCCTGCGCGCGAACGGCGCCCTCCCTCCCGACGCGCCCGTCGAGGGTCTCGCGGTCGGCCTCCTGGCCGCACTGCAGGGAGGATACGTGCTCGCCCAGACCGCGCGGGACGTCACGCCGATGGCGACATCGCTCGATATGGCCATCAGCCACATCGAGAGCCTCGCGACGTAGGGGCACCCTCTTCGCTCAACCGCCAGCATGTGACCAGAGCCATCACAAAACTGGACTTTTTAGTCCTGTTTGTGTTTAGCATGTTCCCGGATTCGGCCAGAGGGTCGAACCTGGAGATAGGCACGGCCGCTTCGCGGTCGTCCACGCAAGGAGGTATCCGATGAAGGCCGTAGTCGTGACAGATCGGACGGCGGGAGCTGCCGGGATGACCCTGGTGGATCGTCCGGAGCCGAAGCCGGCCATCAACGACGTCGTCGTCGAGGTGCACGCCGCCGCCTACGTTCCCACCGAGCTGGAATGGCCGTCCACCTGGGTCGACCGCGCCGGCCGGGACAGGTCGCCGTCCATCCTCGGACACGACGTGGCCGGCGTCGTCACCGCACTCGGCTACGGCACGACCGGGCTCACGATCGGACAACGGGTCTTCGGCATCACCGATTGGCACCGCGACGGGACCCTGGCCGAGTACGTCACGGTCGAGTCCCGCAATCTCGCGGCTCTTCCCGGAGACGTGGAGTTCACCGTCGGGGCGAGCCTGCCGATCTCCGGCCTCACCGCGTGGCAGGGCCTGTTCCAGCACGGCCGCCTGCGGTCGGGGCAGACGGTCCTCGCTCACGGAGCGGCTGGCGCGGTCGGAACGATGGTCAGCCAGCTCGCGCGGGAGGCGGGCGCCCATGTCATCGGTTCCGGGCGCGCCGCCGACCGGGGCAAAGCCCTCGACTACGGAGCCCATGAATTCATCGACCTCGAGAACGACGACCTCGCCGACATCGGACGAGTGGACCTGGTCTTCGACGTCATCGGCGGTGAGATCCAGGAGAAGTCCGCACTCCTCATCCGCCCCGGAGGGACACTCGTGACAGTCACCGGGCTAGGCGGCGTGCGGCCAGAGGAGGGCCTGTCGATCGACTTCGTCGTCGAGTCGGTGCCGTCGCACCTGACGGAGATCGTCCAGCGCGTCCGGGACGGCCGCCTCCGCAGCAACATCGACGAGATCGCGCCGCTCGACGACGCCGTCGCGGCGCTGAATCCGACCCAGCGCCGCCGGGGCAAGACCGTCATCGACGTCCGTTCCTGACCACCACCTCCCGAAGAGAGGATCACCACATGCCTGACGCAGAATTCGAGTACCCGGATGAAGCCGGGTATCCCGACGGAGTCGGAACCCTCACCCAGGATCAGCTGGTGCTCATCGATGAGGTGAGGGAGGACCACTCCTCCGCGATCGACTTCTTCGTCGTGGACAACCACGAGGATTCGACCTACGAGGCGATCGCCGGAGACACCGTCATCGGCGGTCTGACCTACTCCATCGCCGACGAGAAGCGGTTCGTCCTCGTCGCCGCCGCAGTGTTCCCGGAGTACCGGGGCCAGGGCGTCGCCACCGAACTCATCCGCCGGGTTCTTGACGACCTCCGCGCGCGCGGCATCACCGTCACCGTCCTCTGCCCGATCGTGCGGGAGTTCATCGACCGCACCCCCTCGTACGAGGACCTCGTCGACACGGAGCTCCCGGGTGTGCGGACGCGGCGGCACGACGACGGCAGCCCCGTGTGAGCGCAGGAGACCGGGAATCCGACGAACGACGGGAGACGAACCCATGAACGCCGAACACTACAAGCGCACGCACTTCCCGGTGATGGACGGTGCGGAAGCCGCGCCCCGGGAGGATCAGATCGCCGGGATCGTCCAGCGCGTCTGGGCGGACTCGCGCGTCTATCACCAGGACGTGGAGACCCTGCTCCGGGAATGGCTCGAAGCGGACCATTGCACGGTCACGGACGACGAGTTCACGCGGTTGCTGGAGAAGGCGCGCGGAGAATTCCGCCGCGTCGCGACCCCGGACGACTCCGGGGTCCCCGCATGCCCGGCGCATTCGCTCGTCGCCTGCGTCTACTGGGACGTGCAGCAGCTCGAACGCAGGACCTGACGGACGCGCACGCGGCGTGACGATCAGCTGACGGTGATGGCGACCAATCCGCCGATCCCGAGCAGATACAGACCGACCACGGCGACCGAGTCGACCCCCATTCCGAGGACGCGCCTGCGTGGGCGGAAGATCAGGCCGACGGCGTACACGAGGGTCAGCACGATGGCGAGCGCCGTCAGGAACACGTCCGCGGCGTTCGCCTGCGGAAGGACCGCTGTGCCGGAGATCAGGGTCGCGACGAGGAAGAGGACCGGGAGGAACGCGTTCCCGCCGAAGATGTCCGAGATCGCCAGACCGTCGTCGCCCTGCCTGACCGCCTGCAGGCCGGTGGAGATCTCCGGCAGAGAGGTGGCCAGCGCGAGGACGGTCGCACCGAAGAGCACACCCGAGAGACCCAGCCGACCGAAGGCGGCATCTCCGGCGGTCTCCACGAGCACGCCGGCGCCCAGGGTCGCCAGGGCGCACACGCCGAAGATGATCGCGATCTTCGCGGTGCTCATCCGTGCGATCCGGTCCTGATTCTGCGTCCCGCTGCCGGACGGATGCGCCCGGCTGGTGTCGGGGGCAGCGCCGTCCTCATGCCAGGGAAGATGGTGGCCGGCGCGGCGGACCAGGAACAGCCCCACCAGCCAGATGATCGCGATCAGGACGACGTCCGGGCTCAACCGGGCGAGGACGAGGCCGGGCGGCAACTGACTGCCGCCGATCACCACGGCCAGCACGGCGACGACGACGATGGCCTCCAGCACCAGTCCGAGCGAGGCCGCCCGATAGGTCAGCGGCGCAACCCCGCGCCCACGCCTGCCGAACAGGTCGAGAACAGCGATGACCACCGTCTGAAGGGCGATGCCTCCCAGGATGTTGCCCACGGCCACGTCCACCGATCCGGACGCTGCGGCGCTGACGGTGATCGCGATCTCGGGGAGGTTCGTCGCGACCGCGAGAACGATGAGACCGCCGAGCGCACTGCCGAGGTGCAAGCGGTCGTCCAGCGCGTCCGTGGTCTTGGACAGGTACACGCCGGCGACCCAGATCACCGCCGCGCCGATCACGAACAACGCCAGCAGCAGCCACAGGGGCAGACCGGACATCACGCTCCTCTCATCGCGGCGGACTCACATCCGCTCTTTGATCCCGGTGCGGATCAGCACCCAGTTGACCGGATAGCTGGTGGCGAACCCGGCGAGCATGGCCCATTGCATGGCGAACCAGAACTCGGGGGAATCGACCGCAGCACGGCCGCCCCACAGAACCGGGAAGACCAGCAGCTGCATGAGCGCCATCACGCCGAACATCCCGACCTGCCACGCCGTGATCGAGGCAGCGTCGGCCTTGACGGCGTCTCGCAGGGTGCGTCCGGCGCTCTGCTCGCGCATCGGGGCGATCGCGAAATACTGAAAGCCGATGCCGATGACGAAGGCGAGCACGAAGTCGATCACCCAGACCGCGAACATCGGGTCGTCGAACAGCCAGCCCCAGCCGCCGAGCACGGCGACGGCGGGGAGGGCGAACGCCAGCCATTCCGCGATCAGGTCCCCGATCGCACAACCGGCGCCGCAGTGACTGGTGCCCGTGCCGACCGAGGCGGCCAGGGACGTCTGCCGGCCGGACGGCTCCTGCCCCGCTCTCGGAGCCCGCCCCTGCGCCCGGTAGAACCACAGGCCCAGCAGGCCGCCGAAGAGCATGGTCACCGGCCAGACCACCGCCATCACCCGCATCGGCTGCGGACGGCGGACCACGTCCAGGGCCACCCAGACCGCACACGCGGCTCCGAGGAGTAACGAGGTCGTGGCCACGACCGCGAACCAGCCGGGGAAGTGAGCGAGCGGAGGCGTGATCGGATCCTTTCGTGGCGCGGCGAGAGTCCTGTAGAGTTGCAACAGTTGCATGAATGCATCAGTCACCGTACCCCCGTTCCTCACCGGGTCAACGCCTCCCGTCGACCCGCCATCGGCGCACGCCATGACCGGACCGATGTGGATGCCGATGGCACCGCCCACCCTGACCCGGATGGTCGCGCTGCATCCACAGCCGATCCCGGTGATCCCCGTGCTGATGCTCGTGCTCGCCGGGCTGTATGTGACCGGCGTCATCCTGCTCCGCCGGCGCGGCGACCGCTGGCCGGTGAGCCGGCTCGTCTTCTGGGTGCTCGGGATCGTGACGGTGCTCGCGATGACGGCCACCGGCATCGACGGGTACGGGATGGAGCTGTTCAGCGTGCACATGGTCCAGCACATGGTGCTGACGATGCTCGCCCCGATCTTCCTCGTGCTCGGCGCCCCGATCACGCTGGCGCTGCGAGCTCTCCCGGCACGGCCGTCGGGGAGGCCCTCGGCACGCTCCCTGCTCCTGGCCGTGCTGCACAGCGCGCCGGCGCGCTTCGTCGCCCACCCCGTCACAGCGCTGGTGCTCTTCCTGTCGAGCCTCTACGGCCTGTACTTCACGCCCGTCTTCGATGCGCTGATGGGCACGATGTGGGGCCACAACCTGATGCTGCTGCACTTCATCGCGATCGGGTTCCTCTACTTCTGGTGCGTGCTCGGGGTCGACCCGACGCCCCGGCGCGCCTCCCGCGGGCTGCGCAAGTACGCGGCGCCGACCGTTCGGATCCTGGAGCTGGCGGTCACCGCGCCGTTCCACGCGTTCTTCGGCGTGATGCTCATGATGTCGGTCGCACTGGTCGTGGGCTTCTACCGCACTCCGATCCCCGGCTGGGGGATCGCGCCGCTGTCCGACCAGGCCGTGGGAGGGGGGATCGCCTGGGGCTTCACGGAACTGCCGACCCTGTTCGTGCTCGGCGTGCTCTTCCTGCAGTGGCAGCGGTCGGATGAGCGCGCCGCGCGCCGCCAGGAGCGGTCGGCGGGCCGCGGCGAGGCCGAACGGCTGGCATACAACGCCTACCTCCAGCGGTTGGCCGCGCACGACCGGGGTGGCGCACGGTGATCGGCGCGACGGTCGTCTACGCCTTCACCCTCGGGCTCGCCGCGACGGTCAACCCCTGCGGGTTCCCTCTGCTGCCTGCCTACCTCGCCGTGTTCCTCGGCGCGGAGCCCGCGCCGGTGGGCGTGCGACTCCTGCGGGCATTCCGAGCGTCACTGGCGATGACGGCCGGTTTCGTGACGGTGTTCGCCATCGTCGGGATCGCGGTCGCGACCGGGCTCCGGCTCGCGGTGGCCTGGGTTCCCTGGTTCACCGCGGCACTCGGCCTGACCCTCCTCGTCGCCGGCGTCTTCGGGGTCGCAGGCCGGCAGCTGCGCGCGCCCGCGATCGCGCTCCCTTTCCGGTCCGGGCGCGGGATGCTCGCGATGGCCGGTTATGGCGCAGCGTTCGCGACCACCTCTCTCGGCTGCGCCTTCCCGCTCTTCGCCGCCGCCGTCGCGCCTTCCGCCGCGACCGGTTCCGTTCTCGACTCTGCGGCGGCCGCCCTCTCCTACGCGCTGGGGATGGGGCTGTTCGTCGCGGCCTGCAGCATCCTTGCGGCCCTTGTCGGCGCCGAAGCGGTCCGGGTCGCCGGGAGATACGCGCGACGCCTCCCGAAAGCCGCCTCCGCGCTCCTGCTGATCGTGGGAATCTACCTGCTCGCCTACGGAACGCGGCTGATCCTCGAGCCGGGCACTGAGCCCTCTCTCGCGGTCTTCGTCTCGCAGGCCAGCGGCTGGCTCACCTCGGCGTTGTCCGCGCATCCCCTGGCGGTCGGCGCCGCGGCCGCCCTCGTCGTCCTCGCCGCTCTGGCCGCCGCCACCGCCGCCGTCCGATCCCACCGCCACCCTCCGGAGGAGTCATGAACCGTCGCACACCGCGCACCTGGCCGATCGTCGCCGCCGCGACGGTCGTCCTGGTGGGCTTCGGCGCCGTCCTCGTCGCCGCGGCCCAGCCGTCCTCCAGCACCGCGGCCGCTCCTTCCGCGGCGCCCACCGCCCCCGGGATCTCGGCGGCTGCCGCGAATCTGCTGCAGCTCGACCCGCTCGGGAACGCCGCGACCAACGCGCCCGCCTACTCGCTGACCGACCAGCGCGGAGACCGGATCAGCCCGGACACCTTCCACGGGCGGAGCGTCGTGCTCACCTTCAACGACGACGAGTGCGAGGACCTCTGCACTCTTCTGGCCCAGGACGTGGCCCTGGCCGACCGGGACCTGGGCTCGGCGGCCTCCCGGGTCGCGTTCGTCTCCGTCAACGCGAACCCCTACCATCCCGCGGTCGGCGACGTGGCAGCGTGGAGCGAGTCCCACGGTCTCGGCCGCGCGTCGAACTGGTACTTCGGCACGGCCGACCCGAAGACCCTGGCCTCCGTGGCCGCCGCGTACGGCGTGCCGATCGAGCTGGATGCCGCCCAGCAGACCGTGGTCCACGGCACGGAGATCTTCTTCATCGACCCGGATGGCAGGGAACGTGCCCTCGGTCAGTTCGGCACCGACTCCGCCAGCACCGCACCGTTCGCGCACACGATGGCCCAGGAGGCCGTCGACCTCCTGCCCGCCGCGCACCGCCCCACGGTGGCGGGCTCGGCAGCGGTCGACCTCTCGACGGACGGCACCGGGGTGGGCGCGATCCCGAAACCCTTCTCGCTTCCCGCGCTGAACGGCGCCGGGCGCATCACCGGGAGCGCGAACGACGGCCGTTACCGGGTGCTGAACTTCTGGGCGAGCACCTGCACCGCCTGCGTCGGCGAACTCGCCGACCTCCAGAGGGTGTCCGCCGAGTTCGCCGGCAGGGCGGACCTGATCGGCATCGACGTCTCCGACGACACGGACGCGGCCCGCACGGTCGCACGACAGGCGGGGATCGACTACCCGCTCGCCATCGACGCGAACGGGTCCGTCTCCGGACGCTACCGGATCTCCGGCCTGCCCTACACGGTGATCCTCGACCCCTCGGGCCGGGTCGTGATCCGCCATCCTGGCGCATTCACCGCCGAGCAGCTGGAGTACGTGCTCGATTCGCTCGTCCCGCCGTCGAAATAGGGCCGTGGCCGCAGCGGCGGCGCCATCGGCGCGCCCTCGGCGCGCCCTCGGCGCGCCCTCGGCGTTCACGGCCGGAAGTCGGGCAGCTCGATCCGGTCGTACAGGCTCCGGCCGATGGCGATATCGGACACTGCGGGCACCGTCATCAGCCGCATCACCGTCGTGCGCATCCAGAGCCCCCGCCGGGTGCGCGGAGCGAACGCGCCGCCGAGACGGGTCGCGCCGCGCTGCTTGGCGTGAAGGAAGTCGCGGAGCCTGTCGTGGTACGCCGAGAAGGCCGCGACGTGATCGCCCGCGGCGGCATGCAGCTCGGCGGCGAGCACGTACGCCTCGATCATCGCCAGCGCCGTACCCTGGCCCGCGAGCAACGAGGGCGCAGCGGCGGCATCGCCGACCAGACCGACGCGTCCGGTGCTCCAGGACGGCATCCGGATCTGGCTCGCGGAGTCGAGGTAGAACGTCCGGGCACGCGGCAACGCCGCCAGGATGGACGGCACCTCCCAGCCGAGACCGCTCAGCCGGTCGCGGAGGAGGGACTTCTGGGCTTCGACGTCGTCGAGGGGGATCCGGCCGTCGAAGCGGAACGTGAACACGAACATCGATACGTCGTCGTCCAGGCTCAACCGCAGGGCCTGTGCGCCGACCTGGGTGTGCATGACGGCGACCAGCTCGTCCCGCGGCCGGTAGCCGACGACATCGAAGACGGCGACGGCGACGCCCAGGGAGCGCTCGAACCCGGACTCGGGACCGAACGCCAACCGCCGGACGGCGGAGTGCAGACCGTCCGCTCCGACCACGAGGTCGAATCGGCGGTCGCCGCCGCGCGCCAGACGCACTGCGACGTGATCGCCCTCATCGTGCAGCTCCTCGACGGTGTCGCCGAACACCCGCTCCACGTCATCCGGAAGCGCTTCGACGATGATCCTGGACAGATCGGAGCGCCCGACGCTCACGTAGCGTGCCCCGTTGCGGCCGATCAGCGCGACCGGGTCCAAGGACAGGATCCGGCGCCCATCGCCGTCGACCTCCCGCACCTCCCTCATCCGGTAGCCCGCGTCCTGCACGCGATCGGCGATGCCCATCCTGTCGGCGACCTCGAAGCCGGCGCCCCAGAAGTCGACCAGGTATCCGCCTTGCCGCAACTCGGGCGCGGCCTCCAGCAGCACCGGCTCGTGACCGCTGCGCCGCAGCCAGTACGCAAGAGTCGGACCGGCGATGCCGGCTCCGACGATCAACACCTTCATGACGACCTCCTCGCCCCCGTGACTCCGATCCCGTCGTCCGCTCGTCACCACACGAACGGGATGTATCGCGGCGTCGTCGCGGCCCACGCGACGAACTCCTCGCCGTAGTGCTCCTTCAGCCGGCGATCCAGCGCCGGGATCGCCGCGAAAACGAACCCGGCGACCATGATCGCCGGGATCACCAGGGCGACCCACGAACCGGTCGCCGCCGCGAAACCGGTGAACAGCAGCGTGTCGCCCAGATAGTTGGGGTGGCGGCACCAGCGGAACAGCCCGCGCGTGTACAGATGGCCCGCATTCTCGGGGCGCGCCTTCCATGCGCGGCGCTGCAGCTCGGAGAACGTGTTCACCCAGGAACCGAAGAGATACAGGACGACTCCCAGCACCGTCCAGGCGTCCAGCGCCGCGCTCACGTGGGCGCTCACGAGCCCCATCGTCGCGTGGATGATGAACATCCAACCGCCGACCAATGCGGCCTCCGCGTAGGTCACCGGGCGCTGCACCGTCACGTACGTGGTGATGAGCACTCGGAACACGTAGACCAGCGACAGGGCGAGCACCAGCCAGGCGCGGGCCGGGGTCGCGACCGAGATCGGGCCGAAGACCAGGAACGCCGCGGCCCCCGCGCCCAGGACGTTCGCGCCCGTCAGCACTGCGCGCGGACCGGTGCTCGCGGTCGCCGCAGTCCCTGCGGTCGCCTCCGGATCCGTCATCGCATCTCTCTTCCGGTGGGGGTGGAGGCCGCGCCCCCCGGCACGGCCCTGGTCAGAGTCCGAGCGTCAGCAGGTCCTCCGGTGTCGGCTCGCCCGCAGCCGTCGAGAACAGCTCCAGGGCGTCGATGATCTGCTGCTGCTCCTGCGCGGGCAGAGAGGTGAGGACCGAGGCGACCTGACGACGCCGGCGCTCGGTGACCTGATCCACCAGGAGCCTGCCCTCCGGCGCGAGGTCGACCAGGATCTCGCGGCGGCTCTGCGGGCTCTCCTGCCGGGCCACCCACCCTCCGTCGACCATGCGGTCGATCGTCCGGCTGAACGTCGAGGGAACCGCCCCGACGCGAGCGGCCAACGCGCCCATCCTCATCGGCCCGGACCCGGCCAGCACGACCAGCACCCGGAACTGCGGCAGTGTCACCTGCTCCAACGCGTCCGCCACGGAGCGCGCCACGATCCCGAGCAGCGCCCGCGACGCCCGGAGCGTCGCCTCGGTCGCTTCGTGCGGGAAGCCGTGATTCTGCATGGTTCCTCCAGTGTTACTCTTTTGATGCATTTCTGCAACAGTTGCATGTCTACATGATTGGAGAGCCGTGTCGGCCATCCCGGCGAGCATCCGCGGAATCCTGACCGGATCCACAGCACGCATGACGCACTGGTGGCGCCGCGCGCTGGCCGGACCCGCCCCCCTCATCGCTGCGGCCCTCGCCGTAGGAGCCGGCGCAGGGCTCGCGGCGGTGGTGTTCCGTTGGCTGGTGACGTCCGCCACTCTCATCTTCACAGGCACGAGCGACTACGCCGGAACGACCGGCCATCCGGCGAACCCGTGGGTGCCGTGGCTCGGCGGCGCGTTCGTCATCCTCGCCCCGGCTGTCGGCGGCCTCGTCTACGGGCCGCTCGTTCACCGCTTCGCCCGGGAGGCCCGCGGCCACGGGGTGCCAGAGGTCATGTACGCCGTCGCTCGCCGCGGCGGACACATCCCCGGACGCGTCGCCGTGGTCAAAGCGCTCGCCTCCGCCATCACCATCGGGTCCGGCGGGTCGGTCGGCCGCGAGGGGCCCATCGTCCAGATCGGCTCGGCGCTCGGCTCCACGCTCGGCAGGATCACGCGCATGTCCGAGTCCCAGCTCCGCACTCTCGTCGCCTGCGGCGCGGCCGGCGGCATCGCGGCGACCTTCAACGCACCCATCGCCGGTGTCTTCTTCGCGCTCGAGCTGATCCTCCGCGACTTCGCCACACGCTCCTTCGCCGCCGTGATGCTCTCGTCCATCACCGCCTCGGTCGTCGGCCGGTCCGTCCTCGGCGACCAGCCCTTCCTCGCGCTTCCGGCCTTCACCGTCAGCCAGCCCGGGGAGTATCTGCTCTTCGCCGCGCTCGGCCTGCTCGCCGGCGCGGTCGGCGTGCTGTTCAGCACGATCCTCTACGCGATCGAGGACCTGTGCGACTGGGCCTGGCGCGGACCGGAGTGGCTGCGTCCCGCCGCCGGCGGCCTCCTTCTCGGCCTGCTGCTGTTCGCGATGCCCCAGCTGTACGGGGTCGGCTACCCCGTTCTCGAGGGCAGCGTCGCCGGGAAGTACACGATCGGTTTCCTCCTGCTGCTCGTCGTGGCGAAGATGGCCGCCACCAGCCTGACGATCGGCATCGGCGGCTCCGGAGGCGTCTTCGCACCCAGCCTCGTCATCGGCGCCGCCTTCGGCGCCGCAGCCGGTGAGACCGTCGGGCTCGTCATCCCCGGCTTGTCCGGCCAGGCGGGCACGTTCGCCCTCGTCGGCATGGCGGCGGTCTTCGCCGGGGCCACCCGCGCCCCGATCACCGCCGGCATCATCCTCTTCGAGCTCACCGGCGAGTACACGATCATTCTGCCGCTCCTGCTCGCTGTCATCGTCGCCACGGGGATCTCCCGCCTCCTCAGCCGCGACACCATCTACACGCGCAAGCTCAGCCGCCGGGGGGTCGACCTGTCCGCTCCCGCGCTGCCCGGCCTCCGGGATGTCTCCGTCGCCGCGGTGATGTCCCCGGCCCCACCCACCATCCACGCGTCCGCGGGCGCACACGAAGCGATCAGCTGGCTGGCCGACTCCCGCAGGCAGACCGCCCCGGTCGTGAACGACGACGGCGAGTTCGTCGGGATCCTCACGGCCGCGGATGCGACCGAGGCCGTCCGCACCGACGACGACGCGAACGCACGGCGCGTGTCCGAGCTGATGGAGAGCGTGCAGATCGTGTCTCCCGGCGACCCCGTCGCCGACGTGCTCGGACACGTCATCGAAGCGGCCGGCACGGACGGTGCCCCGGTCGTCACGGACGGCATCCTCGTCGGCTGGCTGGCACCCACCGACGTCCTCCGCGCCACCGCCGGCTGACGAGGCGATCGCACGCGAGTACTCGTGGCGGGTTCGCAGCGGTGGGCCCAAAGACGAGTCGACTGCGGGGATCGATGCTCACGCGGGCGTCACCCCGAGACTCTTCAGCAGCTCGCGCACGCGCTGCTCCACCTCAGCGCGGATCTCGCGCACGATCTCGACGGACCGCCCCTGCGGGTCCTGCAGTTCCCAGTCCTGGTAGCGCTTACCCGGGTAGATCGGGCAAGCGTCGCCGCATCCCATCGTGACCACGACGTCGGCGGCCTGGACGACATCGTCGGTCAGCGGCTTCGGGAACTCGCGGCTGATGTCGAGGCCGATCTCGGTCATCGCCTCGACCACGGCGGGGTTCAGCTCGCCGGCAGGCATCAACCCCGCGGAGCGGACGTGGACGCGACCTGCGGAGAGAGACTCCGTGAGGACTGCGGCCATCTGGGAGCGGCCGGAGTTCTGTTCGCAGACGAACAGCACCTCCGGCCAGATCACCGGAAGCGCGCCCGTCGCCTGCGCGAGCGCGGTCAGCCGTTCGGTGGCGAAGTGGATGGTGCGGGTCGCCAGGTGCGCCTTCACCGTCGCGGTGCGCAACAGCGCCGTGTAGGACTCCAGCACGTACCGTTCGACGGTCTCCCGGTTGAAGACGCCCTCGAATTTCGCCGCCAGTTCGTCCGCCAAGCGGCGCAGATATGGCTCGGGGTAGGCCAGCCCCGGCTGGGCTCGGCGCCCCGTCGCGTCGATGGTCATGATCGTCACGCCGCAGCGGGGAGGAGCTCGGCGAGCAGGTCCTCGACGCGCAGCTTGATGTCATCCCGGATCGGGCGGACCTCGTCGACCGGGCGGCCGGCCGGGTCGGTGAGGTCCCAGTCCTCGTAGCGCTTGCCGGGGAAGATCGGGCAGGTGTCGCCGCAGCCCATCGTGATCACCACATCGGACTCCTTCACGGCGTCCGTGGTGAGAATCTTCGGCTGCTCCCCCGCGATGTCGATGCCCTCCTCAGCCATGACCTGCACAGCCACCGGGTTGATCCGGTCCTTCGGCTCCGAGCCCGCGGAGAGGACCTCGACGCGGCCTCCGGAGAGCTCGCGCATGTACCCGGCGGCCATCTGGGAGCGGCCGGCGTTGTGGATGCAGACGAACAGGACGGTGGGCTTGCTATCGGACATGACGGGGTCTCCCTCTCTCTGCTACGAGAAAGCATAGATGTTTGTCTATGGTTTTGTCAGGAGGCCGGAGCGATGTTCACGAGCTGTTCAGAATCGATCCGAGTCAGGAGGCCACGAACGCGTTCCTCGATGTCGTCCCGGATCGCGCGAACCTCTGCGATGGGCCGGCCGACAGGGTCGGGGACGTCCCAGTCGAGATATTCGCGACCGGGGTAGACGGGGCAGGCGTCGCCACAGCCCATCGTGACCACGTAGTCCGCGGCGCGGACGGCTTCGTCGGTCAGGGGCTTGGGGAACTCCCCGCCGAGTGGCATGCCGACCTCATCCAGAACGGCGACGATGGTGGAGCGGACCGCGGCCGCGGGTTCGGATCCGGCGGTGCGGACGACGACGCGGTCGCCGGCGAGTTGGCGCAGGATCGCCGAGGCGAGCTGGGAGCGGCCGGCGTTCTGAACGCAGACGAACAGCACCTCCGGTACCCCGGCACGTGCGCCGGTCGCACGGAGCAGGGCGTCGAGGCGGGAGACGGCGAACGCGCTGGTCAGGGACGCCCGGTGCGCGCGCCCCTCGAGGCGGTCGTAGCTGTCGCGCACATACTGCTCGATACTCTCGCGGGCAAGGACCCCGCGAAAGCGCGAGGAGAGGTCCTCGACGACCCGATCCAGCGCCGCATCGTCGTCCGTGGGTCGTCTATCGCGGACGACTTCTGCGACCAGGTCGAGCTGATCCGCCGTGATCGCGTACCAGGCGGTGCGACCCTCCTGGGTCCGATCGAGCAGCCCCTCGTCGCGCAGCAGCTTGAGGTGATGCGAGACGGTCGGCTGCCGCAAACCCAGGGTCTCCGCCAGCCGGGTGACCGAGCCGCGCCCATCAGGGGCGTCGAGGAGGAGGCGCAGGATCTGGGCGCGGGTGGGATCGCTGATGCGCTTCAAGCTCCGCAGCACATCCGGTTCCGGCACCCCGACCATAGACGCGAGTCTATGCGAGCGGTGGCGAACTCGGACCACCGAGGCGTGAATACCCGTGCGATGGTCATTCCGTGCGATGAGCCTCGGCGACAAGGCTTCCGTGCACGTCGCAGACCGCTGCGAGCGTGTTGTATACCGTTCCATATTTCTGGAGGTTGCGGTGGACCAGTTCACATCGGCGGGCCGGCTCATCGGTCGCCACTCGCAACTCGTAGACGATCTCGACGAATCGGGGCGGGTCGTCTTGCCGCCGGGCGGTGACTTCGACCTCGGCGGACCCGTAGTGAAAGTCGAGCAGCCGGCCCGCACGCTCGAGGTTCTTGAGCAGGCAGGCCGCGAACGAACTGGCGAGCAGTTCTGCTGGGCCCGGCAAGCCTGTGGCACCCGACGCCCAGCTCGAGTCGAACCGGATCGTCTCGGAGCCCGCGTCGACCTGGGCCGCTCCGTGAGCGGTCGAACGCGCGCGAACGCTGTACGTGAGGGTGGGCGCGCTCACGCTCCCTCTGCGATCATCTGCGGACTGCGCCGAAGACACCCCGGCGCCGTCCTCTCTCGTTGGGCGCATGCCAGGAACGTACGCCGAGCTGCGTTTGTGTGGCGAGAGCCTTTCGACCCCCGGATGAACGACATCCGCATCATGATCATGAGCAGCAGGAGGTCGACCCGGACGAGCACAGTCCCTTCGCTGGAAGCACCAACCGGATCGTGTGCGCTGCGGCAGAGCGGGGGTGGCCAGATCGACGCTGACCGCCAGCCGGAGCCGGCAGCGGCTGGGACCGATGCTGTAGCCGAGGGGCCTCATCCGCCGGATCACGAGGATGCGCTTAGAGTTGAGTCGGCGCCCCGACGGCGCCGCCTCCCTTCCTTCATTCTCGCCCGTCCCCCGTGTGCGAAACCCGAGAGGGCGGGGCCCCATTCGCTGAACGGCGTGGATATGCGTGCCGGTGAGGAGTCGGACCATGCCTGCGAGCCTGAGACAGCTTGTTCTGGCCGCCACGGTCGGCGTACCGACCGATGACGGCAACGTGCGCGTGCTCGACGCGGTACGCCGCCCGCGGGTGCTGACCCGGGAGCTGCTGGCCGGCCTCGTCGTCGGGCTGGCCCTGATCCCAGAAGCGATCTCGTTCTCGATCGTCGCCGGGGTGAGCCCGAGCGTCGGCCTCTACTCCTCGGTGATCATGGCGATCGTCATCTCGATCACCGGCGGACGCCGGGCGATGATCAGCGCCGCCACCGGTTCGATCGCCCTCGTCGTCGCGCCCGTCGCCCGGGAGCACGGCCTCGACTACCTGGTCGCCACGATCATGCTCGCCGGGCTCCTGCAGATCGCGCTGGGCGCGGTCGGGTTCGCGAAGCTCATGCGCTTCCTGCCCCGCAGCGTGATGGTCGGCTTCGTGAACGCGCTGGCGATCCTGATCTTCATCGCCCAGCTGCCGCATCTGATCCACGTGACTTGGCTGGTGTATCCGCTGGTCGCACTGGGGATCCTGATCATCGTCTTCTTCCCGCGCGTCACGAAGGCGGTCCCTGCTCCGCTGATCGCGGTGGTCGCGATCACCGCGATCACCATGCTCGGCAACCTCGCGGTGCCCACCGTGGGCGACGACGGGATGGTTCCGGCAGGGTTGCCGAACCTGTTCTTCCCGCACGTGCCATTCACGCTGCACACGCTGACGATCATCGGTCCCTTCGCAGTGGCTGCCGCCCTGGTGGGTCTGGTCGAGTCGCTCATGACCGCGAAGCTCGTCGACGACATCACCGAGACCGGCTCGAACAAGACCCGCGAGTCCATCGGGCAGGGCATCGCGCAGATCACCTCCGGCTTCTTCGGAGGCATGGGCGGCTGCGGCATGATCGGCCAGACCATGATCAACGTGCGCGAGTCGGGCGCACGCACGCGCCTGTCCACGTTCTCGGCCGGCGTGTTCCTGCTGATCCTCATGGCCGTCTTCCACGACCTGGTCAATCAGATCCCCATGGCCGCGCTCGTCGCAGTCATGGTCATGGTGTGCGTCGGCACGTTCGACTGGCATTCGATCCGGCCCGCGACACTCAAGCGAATGCCCGTCGGCGAGACCACCGTCATGGTCCTCACCGTCGCCGTCGTGGTCGCCACCAACGACCTCTCCATCGGCGTCGTCGTCGGAGTGATCGCCGCGACGATCATCTTCGCCCGCCGCGTCGCAGCCGTCACGACGGTCGAGCGCACCCTGCCGGCCGACGGCACCGCGCGCTACCAGGTGGACGGCGAACTGTTCTTCGCCACCAGCAACGACCTCACCCACCGCTTCGACTACGCGGGCGACCCGCAGCATGTCATCATCGATCTGAGCGGGTCGCACGTCTGGGACGCCTCGACCGTGGCCGCGCTCGACGCCATCGAAACGCGCTACGCCCGGCACGGCAAGACCGTGGCCGTCGAGGGCATGAACCAGGCCAGCACGCGCTTCCATGCGCGGCTCACCGGGCGGCTGGGCGGCGAAGGCTGACCGACGATCGCCTGGCCGACGATCGCCTGGCCGCGGGAGCCGTCGTGGCCGACCGCCGCGGCGCCTGGCGGCGCTGAGCTCTGCTCGGGCATGAGGACCACCCGCCTTCCAGGAGTGGCCCGACGCCTGTCGACTCAACCGCAGGTCAGGGGAGGACCTTTGCCTCTCCCCCGCCGCCCAGCGGGCCACAACACTCGAGAGCATGACCGACACGAGGCGCGAAGATCGTGACCGGCCCGGTTGGCTTCCGTGGGCTCGTCCCGGTGCCCTGGACGAGCCCGACGGGGCGGAAGCCGAGACGGCTCCGAGCTGGCATGCGATGGGCGCCGATGCCGTGCTCCGGCGGCTGGGCACGTCACCGTTGGGGCTGCCCCTGACGGAGGTCACGACTCGGCAGCAGCGGTACGGGTCCAATTCGCTCCCGGTGGCCCCGCCCACTCGATGGTGGGTGGTGCTGTTGCGGCAATTCGTCAGCCCGCTGATCGGCATCATGGTCGTCGCCAACCTGATCACGATCATCCAGCAGCACTGGGTGGACGCCGCCGCCATCGGCGTCGTGCTGGTGCTGACCGTGACGTTGGGGTACTGGCAGGAGCGCAAAGCGGAACGGGAGGTCCACGCTCTCCGATCCCTCTCCTCCTCCGTCGCCCACGTGCGTCGCGACGGGACCATCCGCGTCATCCCGGCCACCGAGGTGGTACCGGGTGACATCGTGGCTGTGGTCGGAGGGGAGCGGGTTCCCGCCGATCTGCGGATCGTGGAGGCGAACCGCCTGCGCGTCGACGAGTCGATGCTGACCGGCGAATCCCTCCCCGTGAGCAAGACCACCACGCCTGTGCACAAGAGTGCGCCGGTCGCGGAACGCAACGACATGGTCTTCAGCGGCGCTCTCGTCGCCAGCGGCCGCGGGCTCGGGGTCGTCGTCGCCACCGGACAGGACACCGAGCTCGGCGCGATCGAGAAGCTCATGACGGCTCCGCCTCCGCCCACCCCGCTGCAGGTGATGACCCGGACGCTGGAATGGCGGATCGGCGGTGCCATCCTCGTGGCCGTCCTCTTCCTCTTCATCGCGGGACTGGTCAGCGGCTTCACCGTCGCCGACATGTTCCAGACCGCGGTCGCACTGACCGTGGCGGCCATCCCGGAGTCGATGCCCGTCATCCTCACCATCGCCCTGAGCGTGGGGATCTCCCGGATGGCCCGCCGCAACGCGATCGTGCGCAGACTCCCCGCCGTGGAGACCCTCGGATCGACCACCGTGATCGCCTCGGACAAGACCGGGACCCTCACGCAGAACCGGCTGACCGTCGAGCAGATCTGGACCGTCGGCGGGTACTGGGAGCCGGGCATGCCGGCAGACTCCGGCACGGTCGCCGTGCTCCGGGCCGGAGCCCTCACGAACGAGGCCGCGCGCCTGAGCGCGGGCGAGCTCCACGGCGACCCCGTCGATGTCGCGATGAGCAGGGTCGCCCTGGAAGCATCCGCCGTCCAAGTGGCGGAGACGACAACGACCCCGGAGCGTCACACCCCTTACGAGCCGGCCCTGGGCTACTCGCAGTCCGTCCGGGTGCGCCCGGACGGGCGACGCGTCCTCTACGTCAAGGGCGCGCCGGAAACGCTGCTCGCAGCGAGCACCACCCTGCGGACATCGCACGGACCCCGGCCTCTGCGGCCGAGTGTGGTCAGCGAGGCCAACGCCCTCCTCGCCCGGGGCGGGCTGCGCGTGGTGGCGACCGCTTCCCGGCCACTGGGGCCGGACGAGCTCACCACCGACCCGCTGCCTCCCCCCGAGCGGCTCGAGTTCCTCGGACTGGAAGGGATGACGGATCCCCCGCGCGAGGGCGTCGCGGACGCCATCGCCGCGTGTGCGGGCGCCGGCATCGCCGTGAAAATGGTCACCGGCGACCAGCCGACCACGGCGGAAGCCATCGCCGCCCGACTCGGCCTGGCCTCCGAGGGGCCGCCGCTGACCGGTGCCGAGATCGCCGCCCTCGACGACAACATGCTCGCCGCGAGACTCGAAGAGACCAGCGTCGCCGCCCGAATGGTCCCTCAGGACAAACTCCGCATCGTCCGCGCGCTGCAGAGCCGCGGCGAGGTCGTCGCGGTCACCGGCGACGGCGTGAACGACGCCCCGGCGCTCCAGGCCGCGCAGATCGGCGTCGCGATGGGACGCTCCGGCACCGATGTCGCCCGCGAAGCGGCCGGCCTGGTGCTGACCGACGATGACTTCGTCACCATCGTCCACGCGGTCGAGCAGGGGCGGGTCACGTTCGCCGCGATCAGAAACGCGACCTTCTTCCTTCTTTCCACAGCCGTAGCCGCCGTCCTGGCGCTCTCGATCAACGTCCTCCTCGACCAGCCGCTGCTGTTCCTGCCGGTGCAGATCCTGTTCATCAACGTCGTCACCAGCAGCATCCAGGACATCGCCCTCGCGTTCGAACCGGCCCGCGGAGACGAACTCTCCCGGCCACCCCGCTCACCCCAGGAAGGCATCCTGTCACGACGCCTCTGGTATCGCACCTTCATCACCGGCGCGTGGATGGGACTGATCGTGCTCCTGGTCTTCGGCTGGGCCCTCCACGTCGGCGACACCGTCGAGCACGCGAGAACTCTCGCGCTCGTGCTGTTCGTGATCTTCAACGTCTTCCAGGTGGGAAACGCCCGCGCCGAGACGGTGTCGCTGCTCCGCATGAACCCCTTCAGCAACCCACTGCTGTTCGCCACTGCGTTCGGGTCCGCCCTCGTCGTCGCAGCGCTGCTCGCCTGGCCCGCAGCGACGACCCTTCTCGGGCTCGCTCCGCTCACCCTCGCGGAATGGGCGATGATGGCGGCCCTTGCCCTCACGATCCTCGCCATCGTCGAAGCCGACAAGCTCATCTGGGCGGCCATCGACCGCCGGCACAAGCCGATCGTGTGAGCTCTCGCAGGTGTCGGGCACCCTCGCCGCACGGGTTGCCGGGCGCTGGTCAGGACACGTCCGTAGGTTCGGAGACGTGACCGGGGACGACGACGTGCTGCATGGTCGGCGGGCCCGTCCGTGCCGTCGGCCGAACAGGAGACCATGATGCTCGCCCTCAGCATCCCCAGCCCGCCCCCGCAGTGGGCGCAGTTCCAGCTCGGACCCCTCACCGTGCACACGTACGCGCTCTGCATCCTCAGCGGCATCATCGCCGCTTCCCTCATCACGTCCTACCGGTTGGGGCGGCGCGGCGTCGACCGCGGCATCGTCCTCGACGTCGTCCTCTGGGCCGTCCCGCTCGGCATCGTCTGCGCCCGCTTCTACCACGTGTTCACTCACGTGGGCGACTACTTCTTTCCCGGCGCGAACCTCTGGAACGTCTTCGCCATCTGGGACGGCGGCAACGCCCTCTACGGCTCCCTCCTCGGCGGGGCGCTCGGCGTCTCCATCGCCTGCCGGCGCGCGGGCCTCCGCTTCTGGGCGTTCGCCGACGCGCTCGCACCCGCCCTGCTCGTCGCCCAGTCCCTCGGCCGGTTCGGCAACTACTTCAACCACGAACTCTTCGGACTTCCCACCACCCTCCCCTGGGGGCTGCAGATCGAAGCCACCAACCCCAAGTTCCCCGCCGGGATGCCCCCGGGAACACTGTTCCACCCGCTGTTCCTCTACGAGATCATCTGGAACCTCGCCGGCGTCGCCGTGATTCTGCTCGTCGAGCGACGCTTTCAGCTGCAGTGGGGCCGAGTCCTCGCGCTCTACCTGATCTGGTACGGGCTCGGCCGCAGCTGGCTCGAGGCCATCCGCATCGATCCGACCAGCGACGGATGGCTGGGAATCCCCGCCAACGTGTGGGCCTCGTTCGTCGCCGTCGCCATCGGCTTCACCCTGTTCGTCGTTCAGACCCGGCGGCACCCGGGTGCCGAACCCTCCCCGTACCTGCGCCCTCGGCCGGAGGTGGCCGCCTTCGAACCCCGGTCGCCCGAGCCGGTTGCGGCCGAAGCTTCATCGGAGAGCTGAACGGAGGCGGTCCGTGGAGGGACGTTCGGCCCCGTCCCTCGCACGCGACTCCGGTTAGCGTTCGAGGACCACCACCGTTCGGGGGCCCTGATGAAGACCAACACGAAAGCGCTCGCAACCCTGCTCGGCGTGCTGACGCTGGCCGCTTCGACCGGATGCACCGGTTCGCCGGAGGGCGCCGCCACTCCGTCCGGCACCAGCGCAGCGCCCGCCCCATCCGCGACATCGACCGCCGCACCCGCGGATGCAGCAGCCAGTCTGCAGTACCTCGTCGAAGAGGAGAAGCTCGCCCACGACGTCTACCAGCGCTTCACGGACCTGTGGGGTGCACAAGTCTTCGGCAACATTCGGGACAGTGAGGTGATGCACCAGCAGCTTCTCGTCCCGCTGCTCGACGCGAAGGGAATCGTCGATCCGCGGACCGGCACTGTCGGCACTTTCACGGATCCAGACATCCAGCGCCTCTACGACCAGCTCATCCAGCAAGGGACCGCAAGCATCACCGAGGCCTACAAAGCCGGCGTCGCCATCGAGGAGAAGGACATCGCCGATCTCAACGCCGACCTCGCCTCCACCACCGACCCCGCAACG
The DNA here is from genome assembly GCF_013408745.1 of Leifsonia soli. Classification (NCBI taxonomy): domain Bacteria; kingdom Bacillati; phylum Actinomycetota; class Actinomycetes; order Micrococcales; family Microbacteriaceae; genus Leifsonia; species Leifsonia soli. Next base: position 2,552,172 of record NZ_JACCBJ010000001.1, read on the forward strand.
ATCGCCGTGCTGCAACGGCTGCTCGCGGGCTCGCGAGCACACCTCCAAGCATTCGAATCGCATCTCGGCTGACGAGCGTCAGCGCCCTCCCGGATCACCGGGGCCGGAGAGGCTGCGGCGGCGACCGGTGCGACTTTGCTATACCCTCCCCCGTATCGTACTATACGGAGGGGGGTATAAAGATCACCCCAGCGCCGACCCGAAGGAGTTCCCACCCATGTGCTACCCCGCCACCTGCAAAGTCTGCGGCAAGACCACCTGGAGCGGCTGCGGCCAGCACATCGCCGACGTCCGCCGCCGCGTCCCCGCGAACCAGTGGTGCAACGGAAACCACACCGACGCCGAGAAAGCCGCAGCCTCCGGCGGCGGATTCTTCGGCCGGCTCTTCGGACGCGGCTGACCGTGAGCACCGTCACCGTCACCGCCGACACGCTCAAGAGCCGGATCGAGCAGAACGACATCGTCCTGCTCGACTTCTGGGCGGCCTGGTGCGGCCCCTGCCGCATGTTCGCCCCCGTGTTCGAGGCGGCATCCGAGAAGCACCCCGACATCGTGTTCGGCAAAGTCGACACCGAGGCCGAGCAGGAGCTCGCCATCGCCGCGGGGATCACCTCGATCCCCACGCTCATGGCATTCCGCGACGGCGTCCTCGTGTTCTCGCAGCCCGGAGCGCTCGCCGCGCGCGACCTCGAGAACCTGATCGGTCAGATCCGCGCCATCGATCCGGCCGAACTGATCACGGCCAAGGCACGCGCCTGACCCGAGGGATACCCTGGCGGGTACCCCGATACGCCGCCCGTGCGGCACCACCGAGAGAGAAGACCACCGTGGCCACCACCACCGCCGACATCAAACCCGTCCTCAACCGCCTCCGCCGCGCCCAGGGCCAGCTGGGCGCCGTCATCGCCGCCGTCGAGAACGGCGGCTCGTGCCGCGACGTCGTCATCCAGCTCGCCGCCGTCTCGAGCGCGCTCGACAAAGCGGGCTTCCAGATCATCTCCACCGCCATGCAGAAGTGCATCACCGACCCCGACGACACCTCCGATCCGATGACCATGGAGGAGCTCCAGAAGCTCTTCATGACGCTCGCGTGAACGACGTGCCCGGAGCCACCTCATCCTCGGGCGTCGTCGTCCACCTCAACGACTCCGACCCGGCGAAGCACGCTGCCGTTCTCCGCAATGTCAGCAATCTGATCGATGCGCTCGAACCGGAGACAAAGATCGAACTCGTCGTCCACGGGCCCGCCATCAGCCTCCTCCTCCCGGGAAGCCCGCACAGCGAAACCGTTCGTGCGCTCCAGCATCGCGGCCTCGCTGTCGACGCTTGTCAGAACACTCTCCGCGGCGAACACATCCTGCCGGATCGACTCATCCCGGACACGGTGGTGGTTCCATCAGGCATCGCACACCTCGTCATTCGACAGCGCGAAGGCTGGGCATACCTGCACCCCTGATGTCGACGTCGAAGTTTGGCCAAAAAGCATCGACCGGGTAGTGTGGACGGCAGCCTGAGTTCCCAATGTTTTACTGGGATTCCGGGCCGCGCGAGTGTAGTTCAATGGTAGAACCTCAGCTTCTCCCACTCTGGATATCAGAGAGTCACACTCGGTCTCGTAAGCCCCATTGATCGGGGCTTTTCCCACTATTGGGGTACTCGTGTGATCTCCGCGACACGCCGTGGATCACGCCCAAAGCGGTGAGTAAACGGTGAGCTACGCGAGTCCGGGGCCGGAATCGCCGCGCACGTTGAACCGTTCGAGGATTGCTGTCGAGTCGGGCACCTGAACCACCCGCGGCAGGTAGGACTGCTCCGTCGTGGCGTATGTCGAGTGGCCCAATTGGTGCTGAGCCCGCTCCAGGCCAATGGCATCGCGTAGCGCGGTTGCGACAGTGGACCTGAACTCCTTTGGCACGCGCCCCTCGAATCTTGTCCCCTTCAACGCCATGTGCCACTGAAGTCGGAAGTTGTCGGGGATTCGCGGGGTGAGCGTCGAGGAGGGGAAGACGAGCTCTGAAAAGGATTCCACCCGTCGACGGAGGAGCATCTTTCCCACGAACGTGGGCAGGAAGAGCCGTCGCCCGCCGCCGGTCTTCGTCTTGTTCTGCACGGTCCAGCGACCTTCGCGGTTCTTCGCCATGGTCCGGTGGATGTCGACTGTGAACGGCTGGATGGTGAAGTTTACGTCCTCCCACATCAGCGCGAACACCTCGCCTGGCCGACACCCTGTGCCAAGGAAGAAGTCCACGGGATCCGCTAGATCGGTGCCGCGACGCCGACCGGATGCGTCCAATCCGGCGTCCCAGCGAGCGAGGATCTCCCGCAGCTCGGCGACATCTTCGAGGGAGAACGTGGCGACTTGATGGTCCGGTTCCTCCACCGGCGCGACCGATTTCATCGGGTTGGCCTCGATCGCGTCATGCCGAGCAGCCATGGCAAACATCCCCGTGAGCAAGACGACGGCGATGCTCGCGTTGGAGTAACCATTCAGCCGGGCGGTTTGCTTGACGAACCGATCCAACTTCGAGACTGAAGCCTCGCGGATCATCCAACCGCCGAGATTGGGCACGATGTACTTGTCTAGCACCGTCTCGTAACGACGCAGTGTCCCGTTCGAGCGTGAGGTGTGGCTGAACTCATCCCACCAAACGATCGCCAGGTCGGCGAGCCGCGTCTCAGGGTTGAGCTCGCCGTCGCCAAGCGGCTTGATGCGATCCCGCATCGCCTCGCGGAGAAGCGCTTCGGCCTTCTGTTTGGTGCGCCCGATGCGTTCGATCTGTCGTGTGCGACCGTCGACGTCGCGATAGCGGGCGCGCGCGGCCCAGCGGTCTTGCGCAAGCATGCGCGTCGTGACCGTGCCCCACGTCTCGGAGACCAGCGGAGGACGGGACATGATCACCGACCCCCGTTCTCGATACGCGAGCCAGTCAGCCCGACTCCGCTGTAGCGGATCTCGGGTGTCGGCGCGGGAAACGGCGATCCGTTGAGGTCAGCGGAATCCCGCTCGGGACTACGCGTGGTCTCCATGCTACGCGCGCCCCGCTGGGGCCGGCGGGCGTCATTGAGGCGAACGAAGGGAACGCACGCCGGCTCTGCCGTCAGCGCCGCCAATCGTCCGATTGGCGTGAACGGGTCGGCTGCGATCGCCCATCCATCCATCGCATAGCGGCTTACGGTCTCAACGCATTCGCTCTTCTCCTCCGAGCTCGGGTTGGTCGAGCCAACCACGCCGACCAGACCACCCTGCAGTTCCGGACCCGTGTTTCTGGTGTCGATGACGAATACCCGCATCTCAATCACTCCCCTGTCTCTCGTTCTTGTTTGCCTTCCGGCGGGGAGATCGAGAGCGAGTGGGAGGTGCGCAGTGCCGGGATCGTGGAATACCGGAACGGAGCGCAGCGGAGCGAGGATATGCCGCGAAAGCCCGGCACGGAGCACCGGGAACGAGCTACGATCGGCCGGCGGAAAGACAAACAAGTCGACAGGTGCAGTGCCGCCGCAGGCGGCTCCTCGACAGTTCACCGGAGCAGGGGCGCACGGTGCGCCGTCCAGTCGATCTCAGACGCCAGCGACCGGATTATCTCGTGCGAGATCGGCTGGGCCCTCGGACTCCGAGGCGACCGCGACGCGGTTTTCGCATGGAGACTCAGTCGTCGTCGAAGTCGACGTCCTTGCCCTGCAATACTGCGAGGGCTTTGATGACGAGCTGGATGGCGGCGACCGCGATGAGAACGGAGACTCCCAGCGCGAGGACGGGGTCGAGCCAGTAGAGGTCGTTGGTGATCAGAATGATGACGCCGGCGACGGCGATCGCCGCTGCAGCGGCTGCATCAGCGTGGGCATCGATCAGGACCGAGCGCATATGCAGGTCCTCCCCGGCTGCCGAGCGGCCGAGGACGAACGCGCCCGCAAGCATCACGAGCATCGTGATCACGCTGACGATCACCATCGGCAGTCCCTCCACCGGTGGCGAGCCCTCCTGTAGCCGGGAGATCGCCTCGATGGTCACCGTCACGGTCACGGCGAGCAGTAGCAGGGCGTTCACCAACGCGGCGATCGCGATCGGTCGTTGCGCGTGCGGATGGTCGGGGTCGCGGTCGCGGAGCGCGATCGCTATCAGGCCGAGGGCGAGGGCGAAGCAGTCGGCCACAGTGTCGCCGGCGGCGGCGAGCACACTGACCGAATGCGCAACAAGACCCGCGATCACCAGACCGACGATCAGGGCCAAATTCAGGCATAGGACGATCAGGATCCGTCGCCGCTGACTCCACCTGGGCGCGCTTACTCCCGCCGGGTTGGGCTGGGAGCGGTCCGTCTGATCGGGCACTCGGGCATTCTTTCATCCTGCCAAGTCGAGGTGGACGGGAATACCCTTAAGGGGTATATTGCTGAGACGAGTGAGCATACCCAATGGGGGTATGCCCGGGAAGGGACCGAGAATGTCCACCACCGAATTCCAGGTGACCGGAATGACCTGCGGCCACTGCGAGATCTCCGTCCGCGAAGAAGTCGAGCAGGTGGCGGGCGTGACCGCCCTCACCGTGAGCGCGCAGACCGGGAAGCTGGTCGTGACTTCGGCCGAGCCGATCGACGACTCTGCAGTGCTGGCCGCCGTCGAAGAGGCCGGGTACTCCGCAGTACGCGCCTAAAGACCCAGCACAGCGACCCGCGCGCACCGCACTCTGATCGAGGAGGTTCAATGAGCATCACGACCCCGGCCGATGAGCCGAACACCGCCGTAGAGCTGGAGATCGGCGGGATGACGTGTGCTTCCTGCGCGATGCGGGTCGAGAAGAAGCTGAACAAACTCGATGGCGTCACCGCGACGGTCAACTACGCCACAGAGAAGGCAAAGGTGACCGCTCCTCGTGGATACGAGGTAACCGCGCTGATCGCGGAAGTGGAGAAAGCGGGCTACACCGCCGCCGTGCCCGCGCGCCCGGCTCCTCCTGCCGAGCAGCCTGCTGCGGAACCGGTCGACGCGGAGCTCGGTTCTTTGCGCACGCGGCTGCTGATCTCCGTGGCGCTGACCGTGCCGGTGGTCGCCCTGGCGATGGTCCCCGTGCTCCAGTTCACATACTGGCAGTGGGCCTCCCTGACGCTCGCCGCACCGGTCGTCGTCTGGGGTGCGTGGCCGTTCCACAAAGCCGCATGGACGAACCTCCGGCACGGTGCGGCGACGATGGACACACTCATCTCCTTGGGGGTGACATCGGCCTTCCTCTGGTCGCTCTACGCCCTGTTCCTCGGCACGGCGGGGATGCCTGGCATGACGCACGCCTTCGAGCTGACCCTCGCACCCTCGAACGGCACGTCGAACATCTACCTGGAGGTGGCCTCCGGCGTGACGGTGTTCATCCTCGCCGGACGCTTCTTCGAGAAGCGGGCGAAGCGGCGGGCGGGAGCGGCCCTGCGCGCGCTGCTGGAGCTGGGAGCGAAAGAGGTCGTGGTACTCCGCGGCGGGGTGGAGTCGCGGATCCCCGTCGAGCAGATGCGGGTGGACGACGAGTTCGTGGTCCGCCCCGGGGAGAAGATCGCCACCGACGGTGTCGTCGTCTCCGGAAGCTCTGCGGTCGACACCTCGATGCTTACCGGCGAGTCCGTCCCCGTCGAGGTGGTCGCGGGCGACGCCGTCGCCGGCGCCACCGTCAACGCGGGCGGGCGGTTGGTCGTCCGGGCGACCCGCGTTGGGTCCGAGACGCAGCTGGCGCAGATGGCTCGGCTCGTGGAGGACGCGCAGACCGGCAAGGCGGAGGTGCAGCGCCTGGCTGACCGGGTCTCGGCCGTGTTCGTGCCGATCGTGATCGGGATCGCTGTCGTGACCCTCGCCCTCTGGCTGATCGCCGGGTTCCCGATCGCGGCAGGCTTCACAGCTGCGGTGGCCGTCCTCGTGATCGCCTGCCCGTGCGCGCTCGGGCTGGCCACGCCGACCGCCCTGCTCGTCGGCACCGGACGGGGAGCCCAGCTGGGAGTCCTCATCACCGGACCCGAAGTCCTCGAGTCCACCCGCACTGTCAACACCGTCGTGCTCGACAAGACCGGCACGGTGACCACCGGCCGGATGACACTGGTCGAGACGATCCCGGAGGACGGCACCGACCGCGATGACCTGCTGCGCCTGGCCGGCGCGCTTGAGCACGCCTCCGAGCACCCGATCGCGCAGGCAATCGCGAAGGCCGCCACCGAGCAGGCGAGACGCGCTCTCCCTCCTGTCGAGGAGTTCCAGAACATCGAAGGCCGGGGCGTACAGGGCGTTGTCGAGGGACACGCCGTCCTCGTCGGCCGCGACTCGCTCTTGGCCGACTGGTCGCTCGCACTCAGCCCGGCGCTGGCCGCCCGCAAGTCGACTGCCGAAGCCGGAGGCAAGACGGTCGTGACGGTCGCCTGGGACGGCCAGGCCCGCGGCATCCTCATCGTGGCCGACACGCTCAAACCGACCAGCGCCGAGGCTGTCGCCGGCCTCCGGAAACTGGGTCTGACGCCTATCCTCCTCACTGGAGACAACCAGGCCGTCGCCGAGCGGATCGCCGCCGAGGCGGGCATCGACCGGGTCATCGCCGACGTCCTCCCGCAGGACAAGGTGGCTGTGATCGCCGGGCTGCAGCGGGAGGGACGGATCGTCGCGATGGTCGGCGACGGCGTCAACGACGCACCCGCCCTCGCGCAGGCCGACCTCGGTCTGGCGATGGGGACCGGCACCGACGCGGCCATCCAGGCCTCGGACATCACCCTGGTGCGCGGCGACCTGCGCGGCGCGGTCGACGCCATCCGGCTCTCCCGGACGACCCTCCGGACGATCAAGTCGAACCTGTTCTGGGCCTTCGCTTACAACGTCGCCGCCATCCCGATCGCTGCCCTCGGGCTGCTGAACCCGATGCTCGCCGGAGCGGCCATGGCCGCCTCGAGCGTGTTCGTCGTCGGGAACAGCCTGCGCCTGCGCAGCTTCACCAGCATCGTGCCGAGCACGGTGTAACACTCGAACCCGAGCATTCGCACAACGGAAGTGACCTCATGACCGACCCGCACGCTCACCACCAGCACACCGAGACCGCCGAACCCGCGGTCCACGACGCGCACACCGCCGCTGATCACGCCGCCATGGACCATGGCGGCATGGACCACTCCGCAATGGACCACGACGGCCATGCGAGTCACTCGGGGCACACCGGCCATGGCGACCACGTCGGTCAGTTCCGGCGGCTGTTCTGGATCAACCTGATCATCGCCGTCCCGGTCGTCGCGACCTCGCAGATGTTCGCGATGATCCTCGGCTACACCGTGCCGACGTGGGCGCTCTGGATCGCGCCTGTGCTCGGCACCGTCATGTACGTGTGGGGCGGCTGGCCGTTCCTCAGCGGCGCCTACAGCGAGCTGAAGAGCCGCACACCGGGCATGATGCTACTGATCGGCCTGGCGATCACCGTCGCGTTCTTCGCCTCCTGGGGGGCCACGCTCGGCCTGCTCGACCACGAACTCGAGTTCTGGTGGGAACTGGCGCTGCTGATCGTGATCATGCTGCTCGGGCACTGGATCGAGATGCGGTCCCTGGCCCAGACCAGTTCGGCGCTCGATTCCCTCGCCGCGCTCCTCCCCGACGAGGCGGAACGGATCGAGGGCGACACCACCGTCAAGGTCGCCCCTGCCGATCTCCACGTGGGGGACGTGGTACTCATCCGGCCCGGCGGGAGCGTCCCCGCAGACGGCCGGATCGTCGACGGCCGCGCGGAAATGGACGAGTCGATGGTGACCGGCGAATCCCGCCCGGTCTCCCGCGGCGACGGCGACGCTGTGACCGCCGGAACCGTCGCGGTCGACTCCGGGCTCCGGGTCGAGGTCACCGCCGTCGGTGACGACACGGCCCTCGCCGGCATCCAACGGCTGGTCACCGAGGCGCAGAACTCCTCCTCTCGCGCCCAGCGCATCGCCGACCGTGCCGCCGCACTGCTGTTCTGGTTCGCCCTCGGCGCCGCCATCATCACCGCCATCGTCTGGACCCTCGTCGGCAGCCCCGACGACGCCGTCGTGCGCACCATCACGGTTCTCGTGATCGCCTGCCCGCACGCGCTCGGCCTCGCCATCCCGCTGGTCGTCTCCATCGCGACCGAGCGCGCCGCCCGCGGCGGCGTCCTCGTCAAGGACCGGCTCGCGCTGGAGAGCATGCGGACCGTCGACACCGTCTTGTTCGACAAGACCGGCACTCTCACCAAGGGCGAGCCGACCGTCACTGGGATCGCACTCGTCGGCACGTTGACCGAGGACGAGGTGCTCGCTCTCGCCGCGGCGGCCGAGGCGGACAGCGAGCACCCGCTTGCCACGGCCATTGTCCGCGCCGCACGCGGACGGGAACTGACCATTCCCCCGGCCGCGGGATTCTCTTCCTCACCGGCCGTCGGCGTGACCGCGACCGTCGATGGAGCAGAGATCCGCGTCGGAGGCCCCCGGCTGCTCGACGAAGCGGGAGCCACGGAGGTAGAGGAGGCCGGCTCGTGGCGCAGCGAGGGAGCGATCATTCTCCACGTCCTCCGCAACGGCACCCTCATTGGCGGCCTGAAGCTCGCCGACGAGGTGCGCCCGGAATCCCGGGAGGCGGTCGACGCGCTCCACAAGCTGGGCGTGCAAGTCGTCATGATCACGGGCGACGCCGAAGCGGTCGCAAACGCGGTCGCCGCCGAACTCGGCATCGACCGCACCTATGCGCACGTGCGACCGGAGGACAAGTCCAGCACAGTGGCCGAACTGCAGACGGAGGGCCGGAAGGTGGCGATGGTCGGCGACGGCGTCAACGACGCCCCCGCACTCGCCCAGGCCGACGTCGGCATCGCGATCGCCTCCGCCGGTGTCATCCTGGCCAGCTCCGACCCGCGCAGCGTGCTCTCGGTCATCGAGCTCTCCCGCGCCAGCTACCGCAAGATGAAGCAGAACCTCTGGTGGGCCGCCGGCTACAACCTGATCTCCGTCCCCCTTGCCGCCGGCGTGCTCGCCCCGATCGGCTTCGTGCTGCCCATGTCCGTCGGCGCCATACTGATGTCGCTGTCGACTGTCGTGGTCGCCCTCAACGCCCAACTGCTCCGCCGCCTGGACCTCGCCCCCGAGGTCAGCACCCGCACCATCCTCACCCCCTGACGAAAGACTCCCGATGACCCAGCACGACCACACCGAATACGGCTACATCACCGACAAAGACAAGTACCTCAACCGGCTCAAGCGCATCGAAGGCCAGACGCGGGGGATTTCCCGCATGGTCGACGAAGAGCAGTACTGCATCGACATCCTCACCCAGATCAGCGCCCTCACCAGCGCCCTACAAGCGGTCGCCGTCGGGCTGCTCGACGACCACCTCAAGCACTGCGTCCTGGACGCCGCACGAGCCGGCGGCGACGAGGCCGACATCAAAATCAAAGAGGCGAGCGACGCCATCGCCCGCCTCGTGCGCTCCTAAGCCCCGACCCTGCCGGCACTAACCGCCTGAGCGCCCGAGCTCGTCTCGCCGCCGGATGTACTCCTCGTGATCGATCTCACCCCGGGCATACCGCTCATCGAGGATTACCCTCGCCGAGGAGTTCGACGGTGGAACAGTGCCGGCGCCACCGGACGGGGCGCGCCGGGTCAGCGTGACGACCATCACGACGACCACCACGATGATCAGCAACGGTACGAGCAGCCACACGATCCACCACGCCCCCGCGCCGCCCATCATCCACCCGTACATGACCGCCTCCTCAGCTGACTTCTTCAACCAGGTTGGGGCTGAATCGCGCACCGCTAGTGGGCACAAAGTCCCGTACTGATCAAACCCCCGGCGGGTATCCAGGCTGCGACGCTAACTTGTTACTCGGAAGGAGGACACATGCTCGCCGACTGCATATCGACACACACCCGCACCTGGCGCTGCCTGATCGTCCTCCTCGTCGCCGTCGCGGGAATCCTCACCGGGATGCTGGCCATGCACGTGGTCAGCACACCGATGAGCCAACCGCATGAGCTCACCATGTCTCACGCCGCGCTCGCAGCGGCCGCCCCCGGGCAGTCGAACGGGGCCGGCGCGCACTCGGCGGCGATCGCCCCGGCGAGCGCTGGCATGGGGACGACTAGCGGATGCGCTGCCGACGGCTGCGACCCGATGCACGATATGACGGCAATGGTGTGCACCCTTGCCCTACTGGCCGCAACCATCCTGCTGATCGCTCCCGGCCTGACCCGTGCACTGCTCGGCATGGGGATGCTCGCCGCAGCCGCCACCTTGATCCGGTCGGTCGCCGGCACCATCGGGTCGTCCCCACCGTCTCTTCTGGCTCTCTCCGTCGATCGCAGATGACGCGCGTCGCACCCCGCGCACGCGCGGTGGTGCTTCAGCCTGCCCAGCATCAGCACATCCACACGACGAAAGAGACCAATCCAGATGAACACCAGACTGATCGCGCTCACCTCCGGCGCCCTCCTGACCGCCGCCGCATTAGTCGGCTGCACCGCCGGCTCTCCGGGGAGCGACTCCGGTATGGGAAACATGCCCGGAATGGACCACAGTAGCGCGAGCACCGACACGGCGACCTCGGACCACAACCAGGCCGACGTCACCTTCGCCATGGCCATGGTCCCCCACCACCAGCAGGCGATCGAAATGTCCGACACCCTCCTGACCAAGCAGGGTGTGGACGCCCGGGTCACTGACCTCGCCCAGAAGATCAAGGCAGCGCAGCAGCCGGAGATCGACACCATGAACGGCTGGCTCTCCGCCTGGGGGCAGAAGTCCGACATGAGCGGAATGGACATGGGTGGTGACGGGATGATGTCGCAGCAGGACATGAACGCGCTCACCAAAGCGTCCGGCGCCGACGCGTCCAAGCTGTTTCTCACCCAGATGATCCAGCACCACCAAGGCGCCATCACCATGGCCACGACCGAGACCGAAAAGGGCAAGGCAACGGACGCCGTCGCGCTGGCGAAGACGATCGCCGCCACACAGACCGCCGAGATCGCCACCATGAAGCAGCTTCTCGCCAGCCTCTGACCCCTTCCCGGTCGCACCAGACGTGGGCGCCGTCACCCTCCCCCTCGTGGCGGCGCCCGCCCTCCTCTTCGATCTCGACCCTTCCGGTCGATTGCTCTCTTTGGACATCCGATGAACACTCCGGACCTCACCCGTCGCAGCGTCCTCCTCGGCGGCGCCGGGCTCGCCACCGCCTTCGCTCTCGCCGCCTGCACCGGCGGCCCGAACCTTCTCACCGCAACAAGCGCCCCCGTCACCGCGGCCGAGAGGGCCCGACGACGCACCGGACGAACAACCCGCGTCCAGCTCACCGCGGGCAAGACGAACATCGACCTCGCCGCGCGCACGGCCTCCACCTGGGCCTACAACGGTCAGGTCCCCGGCCCCACCATCCGGGCGACCGCGGGTGACGCTATCCGAGCGCACGTGACCAACCATCTCCCGGATGACACCACCGTGCACTGGCACGGCATCGCCCTGCGGAATGACATGGACGGCGTGCCCCCGATCACTCAACACGCAATCGCGCCCGGGAGCTCGTTCGACTACGAGTTCACCGCGGACGCACCTGGCACCTACTGGTACCACCCACACGTCGGCCCGCAACTCGACCGCGGCCTCCAAGGCCCGCTCATCGTCGAAGACCCGCACGAGCCACTCGGCTACGACCACGACTGGGTGCTCGTGCTCGACGACTGGCTCGACGGCGTCACCGCCACCCCTGACCAAGTGCTCGCCGAGCTTAAGAAGGGAATGAGCATGGGCGGAATGGGCGGGATGGGCGGCGGGATGGGCGGCGGCGCTCCCTCCCGCAACGGCAAGCTGCTCACCGGCACCACCTCCAGCCTGCTCGGCGGCGACTCCGGAGACGTCTACTACCCCTACTACCTCATCAACGGACGCCCAGCAGAAGACCCCGCCACCTTCACCGCGAAACCCGGGCAACGCGTGCGGCTGCGCATCATCAACGCCGGCGGCGACACCGCGTTCCGGTTCTCCGTCGGAGGGCACCGGCTCACCGTCACCCACACCGACGGATACCCGGTGAACCCGGTCACGGGCGACAGCATCCTCCTCGGCATGGGCGAACGCTACGACGCGATCATCACCGTCGCCGACGGCGCCTTCCCCATCGTCGCCGACGCCGTCGGCAAAGCCGCCCGCGCCTTCGCCGTCCTCCGATCCAACCCCGGAAGCCCTGCACCCACCGTGAACGGGTACACCGCCTCTGACACGTCACCGGTCACAGCGGCCGTGCTCAGCGCCCCGCCCGCCGCTGCCCTCCGACGGCGCGGAATCGACCGCCGCATCGACATTGCCCTCACCGGCGGAATGATGAAGTACGACTGGGGCATCAACGGCAAAGCCTTCGACATGAACAACCCTCTCGACGGCGCCTACGCGGTGCGGGAAGGGGAACGAGTCCAGGTCACCATCGCCAACCAGACCATGATGTGGCACCCCTTCCACATCCACGGCCACACCTTCCAGCTCGATGGCGGCCCGCGAAAGGACACCGCCATCGTGCTCCCACACCAGTCGCTCACCGTCCTCTTCGATGCAGACAACCCCGGACTCTGGATGACCCATTGCCACAACATCTACCACGCCGAATCCGGGATGATGGCCGTCCTTGGCTACGAACAGAGCTGAGTCAACGGGGAACAGAACGCGCGGTTCCGCATAGCTGTGGACTCATGGCCGATGGCTTGATACACATCGTTTGGTTTGAGTCAAAGTGTCTCAGCGAGGAGTATTCTGACCTCATGCCCAGGTTGTGGAGCGAGACAGTGACCGAGCACCGGTCCGCGGTGTTGGAGGCGATCCTGGATGCGACCGCGCAACTGGTGCATCGAGATGGTGTCGCCGGCCTGACCATGACAGCGCTGGCGGAGGCGAGCGGCGTGGGGCGGGCGACTTTGTATCGGTACGTTCCGGACGTCGGGTCGGCTCTGACCGCCTGGCAACAGCGCGAGGTGGCGAACCACCTCCAGCGCTTGCGAACGATCGCCGCAGACAGCGCTCCGGCCGACCGACTCGAGAACGTGTTGATGGGGTATGCGCGCTTACGCGGTCATCGACACGGGGATCACGGGGCCCTCCACGACGCCGCTCGCCTGGCTCCCGCCGAAGGCGAAGTTCGCGAACTACTGGCCGACATCATCGAAGAGGCTGCCCACGACGGCCGTGCCCGCACCGACCTTCAGGCGGCCATGCTCGCCGCATACGCAACCGGAGCCTTGGGGGCGGCAGCGATGCTCCCCGAGCCCTCCGCCGCGACGCGACTGACCGCCCTCGTCCTCGAAAGCATCCGGGGAGTCGATGGACATCCACACGGCGCGGACTCATCTGGCGCCCTTCCCGGACCGGTAGGCGGCCACCAGTGGAATCACTGACGCGCGCGAGCACCTAGGACAGCAGCGTCCAGCGGACTCCGCCTCGGACAGCAGTCGAGCGGGGCCGAACCTGCGCCAAGCTCGTCACGTGCTGACCTCCACCGACGTTTCACGAAAGATCTCGACGGCTTCTCGGATCGCGTAGTACACGATCACCAGAGTCGCTAGCGAGTCGGCCCACCACCACCCCAGCACGGTGTTCAGGAAGACGCCGACAAGGACGGCGCAGGCCAGTAGACCGTCGATCATGGTCACCCTGCCCTCCTTCTGCAGCACCGGATTACCCAGAGCTCGACCGGTACGCGCTTTGAGTGCGGCGAGGATGAACATTGTGGCGGCGGTGATCCCGGTCCATATGATGCCCCCGACGCTGCCGTCCGGTCGATGACCGCCGGCGAGGGCCACGACCGTTTGCACAAGGAGGTAGCCGGCGACGGCTACGAAGGCAGCGCCGATAAGCCGCAGGGCGATCCTCTGCCGGTGCTCCCCCGTCCCCGAAAGCTCCCAAATTACGACCGTGCTCGCCCCGATCTCGACCAACGAGTCGAGCCCGAAGCCGGCGAGAGCGACGGAGGCGGACGACAAGGCGAGGACCGCGAGCACCATGACGCCTACGACGTTCCACTCCAGCGTGAATCCGGCACGCAACAGCGCACGCCGATCGGGAGCGAGATCGGTCATCGTCAGCGTCCTTCCGCGCGAGAATGCATGGTCGAGCGAAGTCGACTCAGAGGTCGACCACCTCGAACTCGAGCAGGTCGGCCCCAGTGGCGACCGGGTTGGATCCGCCGTGAGTCATCCCGGCCTGTCCCTCCCGCCACGCCTGGTACGCCTCCTCTGTCGCCCAGGTACTGACGACGAAGTAGCGATCCTCCCCCTTGACCGGGCGAAGCAGCTGGAAGCTCTCGAAGCCGATGTGCTGGTCGACGTCGTGTGCGCGGCCGGCGAAGCGGGCCTCGAGGTCAGCTCCCCGGCCGGCAGGGACGTGAATGGCGTTGATCTTGACGATGGACATGCGTGTTGTTCCTTTCAGTGGAGCGGGGGCTGATCAGTGGTCGGCCGCGATCGGTGTCACGACGAAGTCGTCGAGGTTGCGCAGCTCACTGCGCACGTGCTCGGTCGCGCGATCGGCCACATGGGTGGCGTCGTGGAGGGTTGTGGCGCCGGTGGTGATCACTGCGGAGCCCAGGAGGCGGTGCCCGGACCAACGCAGCTTCACGTTCCGGACACCCGTAACACCGTCCGTTGTCCCGAGTATGCGCTCGACTCGGTCGAGAAGATCGGGATCGACGGCATCCATCAGTCGTGCGCCGACCGATTTCACGGTGCCCCACAGCAGCACCAGGATCGAGATGGAGATCAGCAGGCCGATGATCGGGTCGGCCAGCGGGAACCCGAGCATCACGCCGATCGCACCGAGCACGACCGACAGCGACGTGACCCCGTCCAGCCGGGCATGCACACCGTCAGCCACCAAAGCAGCCGAGCCGATCTTCCGCCCCACCCGGATGCGGTAGATCGCGACCAGTTCGTTTCCGGCGAAGCCGATCACACCGGCGACGACCAGCCACCACGCATTCTCCACTGGCCGCGGATGCACAAACCGGTCGATCGCCTCCCACCCGGCCACCACCGCCGAGAGGGCGACCACGAAGACGATGAACAGGCCGGCGAGGTCCTCGGCGCGGCCATAGCCGAAGGTGTAGCGACGAGTGGCCGCTCGACGGCCAAGGACGAACGCGATCCACAACGGCACCGCCGTAAGCGCATCCGCGAAGTTATGGATCGTGTCCGCCAGCAACGCCACAGAGCCGGTGACCCACACCAGGATCAACTGAAGCAGCGTCGTGCCCAGCAGGATGAACATCGACACCTTGACGGCGGTCACACCGGCCTTGCTCGCCTCCAGCGCGTCATCCACCGCATCAGCGGAATCGTGGGTGTGCGGAACGAAAAGGTCGTAGAGGAACCCCTTCACCCCACCGTGAGGGTGCGAATGCTCGCCGTGATCATGCGAGTGACCGTGATCGTGCGACTGGCCGTGACCCTGGTCATGCTCGTGGTCCTCGTTGTGAGGATGAGCATGATTTGTGCCGTCGTGAACGTGGGAGTGATCGTGATCGTCGTGAGAGTGCGTGTGGGTTCCGCTCATGCTGACGCCCCCTCCGTGGCCGCCGCCACAGCATGGTGATGCCGGGGAGTTCCTCCAAGGGAGTGCTCGGCCTGCAAGATCGCATCGGACACCAGCCGGCTCGCGTGCTCGTTCTCCAGCCGATAGAACACGCGCTGCCCGTCCTGCCGGGTCGCCACGATACGCGCCAGCCGCAGCTTCGCCAGATGCTGAGACACCGCCGACGGCTGCTTGTCGAGAATGTCGGCCAAGTGGTTCACCGACAGCTCGCCCGCATCCTTCAACGCCAGGACGATCCGCACCCGCGTCGCATCCGCCAGCATCGCGAAGACCTCCACCGCCAGCTCGACGAACTGGCTATCGGGAAGGCGCCCACATATCGGCTTGTCTGCATCCATACGCAGATAATACGCGCGCGGCCAACGGCAACGAGGAGAGCACGGGGCGCGCACTCATGCGCTCGTGTCGCTATTGCGGGTGTCGGTCGCCACGCCACCACAGGGCAACCCAGAAGCCGCACCGTCTGCAGATGCGAGCGCTGCCGCCTTCCAGCGAGTGAACTCTGCTTCTGGGCAGCTCGCGTCCACAGCAAGAGCACACCACCAAGGCGTCATCATTCATGGGTCGAGATCGCCTGCACCAGCTGATCGACCGTCGGGAGCCCTGCGACGCCCTCCGGGGTGAAATAGATCCGGCACGCGAGATCGGTTGTTCGCGCTCCGTTCGGAAACAGATCCGCCCCGTCCGCGGTAATCGTCGGTGAACCCGCGAATGCGACCGCCGCCGCCTCCAGCGGAGTCTGAAGAAGCCGAAAAGCAACGGCCGTCGTCGTGTCACCGAGTCGATCGAGGGCGTCGCGGACGCGCTCACCCGCCTGCTCCCAGTTCGGGCACTCCTCGATATGCAGTACCTCGATCCTCATGCAACCATCCTCCGTCATTCAGGGCGCTCGAGCATCGTTGATTCATTGCAGGATGGCCCGAATCGGGCTAGATCGAGCCGGTTGTGGCGTCACAAGCAGCGCTCGTGACGCCACCTCATCACGCCGATTTGACCGGTACCGGCACCGCCACTGACGTGCCGGCCACCCAGGTGCGGTAGCCCCCGTCGAGGTTGACGACGTCGAAACCGTGCTGGTCGAGGATGCGCGCGGCGGTGTGACCGCGCTGGCCCACCTGGCAGTGCACCACGATCGGGCCGGCCGGCAGCTCGCCCAGCATCCTTCTGCCCGACAGCCCGCACCACGAAACCGTCCGCACGCTCCAACACCGCGGACTCACCGTCGACGCCTGCCGGAACACTCTCCGAAGCGAACACATCGACGCCGAGCAACTTGTGGCCGACACCGTCATTGTTCCCTCCGGCATCGCTCACCTCGTGATCCGTCAACGCGAAGGCTGGGCGTACCTACGGCCGTGATGGCGGCGGGCATGCGCCCTCGGGTCATCTCGTAAGGTAAGTCCGATGGAGAACACGACAGCGCGTCTATTCCGCGCCCTGATGGGGCTTGTCATCTGCGTAGTGGGCGCTGGAATCGCTGTCATCGCGATCATCCTCACCGTCGAGTACGCCTGGGGATGGATCTTCCTCATTGGGCCAGTCGCGCTTGTTCTTGCGGCACTCTCCACTCGGTGGGGAACTCGCCTGATTTCCCACTAGGGCGAAGCACACCGAACCGAACCAGAGCAGGAGGCCGAGCGGCTCTGCGAATCCGACATCGTGAGCACAATGCGCTGCGCTGCACGCACAGCCGCCCAATCTTCCCTGGCCAGCGATACGAGAACGTCGAAGTCGAATAACCCTGCCGGCCAAGACATTGACACCGTCCACCGACCATGACCTCATCCGAGGAGGAGTCAGCGGCCTGATCAACTCGTTCACCATCCAGATTGGACAGGGCTCGATCGGACGCCTTCGGCGTGCTGACTTCCTTACTCTTCTCTCCGATCCGGCAGCCGACCATAGCAAGCTCCGGCAGCTCCAGGCCCGGTCGTCGCTATTTGCAGACTCCGCTCGCTGCGCTCACTCCGCTTAGCAACCGCTGCCTCCGGGCATTCCGCTGCCTCCACCCGCTATCGATCTTTGTGCCGGAACGGCCAGAAGAACGATGAGGGAGTTCGAGATCATGAGCGGCAAAGTCATCATCCGGAGCGCGAAGGCGCGACAGGTAGAAGCGGAGGCACTTCACGCGTCGATCGTGGAGCAGGTCCAACAACTCGCCGACAGCGGCCAGTGGCGGGCGTTCCTCGAGTTCGCCCGCTCCTTCCACAACTACAGCCTGAACAACCTCCTGCTGATCCTCTCCCAGAACCCCAAGGCGACCATCGTCGCCGGCTTCCGACAGTGGCAGACCAAGGGACGACAAGTTCGTAAAGGCGAGAAGGCGATCAAGATCTTCGGCTACCGCGAGAGGAAGGCCAGCCGCGACGACGACACAGACGAGACCGAAGGCGAACAACGAGTGGTGCGCTACTTCCCCACCCTTTCCGTGTTCGACATTGCACAGACTGACCCAATCGAAGAAGCCGAACCCCTCCCCCAGAACCCAACCCGCCGCCTAACCGGCCACGACGACCACGGCGTCATCGCTCCCCTGACCACGCACCTCCAAGCCAACGGATGGAGTGTCCAACGCGCACCGCTCATGAACGCGAGCGGGTACACGGATCCCGGACTGCACCGGGTGACCATGGCGGAAAACCTGGCGATGGAGCACGCGGCCAAGACACTCATTCACGAGACCGCGCATATCGAGCTGCGCCACGTCGAGGATCTCGACGAGTACCGCGCCCACCGGGGGCGGATGGAGGTGGAAGCCGAATCGGTCGCCTACATCGTCGCGGGCCTGTCCGGGTTCGATACCAGCGCGTACAGCATCGGCTACCTAACGGGCTGGGCCGGCGAGGACACGGCCCTCGTTCGAGACACGGCCGCGCGAGTACTAGAGGCAGCGCACACGATTTCGGCGGTCGTGGAAAAGCCTCACTAGGCCGTCAGCCGCACCGCGAAGAGAGCCCCGATCCACTCGGATCGGGGCTCTTCGCCGTCGGGGAACGGAACCGCGTTGAAGCGGCTCGAAGAACAGATCGGGCGAGACGTGGTGAAAAAGACGCCAAGCGAAGAAACGGGAACAACAAGAGGAGGACGCAGATCGGGAGAACCCAAATACAACGGCCAAGGCTAGAACCGACGGAGCAAGAAGCGAATGGCCGGCAAAGAGCGAATGCACGCAGGCACTTAAGTGAAACGGCCTGCGCCAGGCCCGGTTTCAGAGGGCTCCCGCGTCAACACGACTTGCCCCATCCTCCCGGGCGTTCGACGCAGAGCGGTCCGCATCGCGCAACTCTGATCCCCGTGGACAACGGTCTCTACTTGCGGCTGTGCAACTTGGCGACGCCGGGTGTCTGAGTACTGGCCCCGCGTCGTAACCCGAGACGATGACGAGGCCACATTCATAGCAGCATGCCGACGGTCGAGGACGCCGCAGGCGGCGCGGTACTCATGAGGTTTGAGGGCCTTTCCGCCGATCGATCGTAGCTCCCTCCCGGTGCTCCGTGCCGGGCTTTCGCGGCATATGCTCACTCCGCTCCGCTATTCCACAGACCCGGCACTGCGCACCTCCCACTCGCTTTCGATCACTCGCCGGAAAGGCGCTCAAAACGATCGACCGTGGGAGTGAGTGGGATGCGGGTTTTCATCATCGACACCAGCAACATGGCACCGGAACTTCAGGGCGGACTCATCGGCGTGGAAGGGTCCTCGAACCCGACCGCGGCGGAGAAGCAGGAATGCGTTGAGACCGTCAGTATGTACGCGGTGGACGGATGGGCGATCGCCGCCGACCCGCACACTGCGATCGGCTGGCTCGCCGCCCTCACCGCGGAGACGGCGTGCGTGCCCTTCGTTAACCTCACCCGGCTCGCTCTGGGTCAACCCGCGCGGCAGCCCGCTCATCTCTGACCTACCGGCTGTCGACTCTGTCACGCGGCCGGGATACTTGGCGTGTTGGGAAGCCGGAATGCCCGGCCGCGGGATGTGGTCGGGCGGTGACCGGATTGCACGAATTTCAGATTTGCGCGTCAAAACCGGCTGGCAAACACAACGTGTAGGTATGAGGGCACCCGTTTCGGGAACCGCACCGCGGCGCAGTTCGCCGTCGGCTGCGCTGGCAAGCTCGCCGGATTCACCGCAGAAGCGCCCTGCACGCCCCTCGTCCACCTCTGCCACCGCAGGATCGAACAAGCTGGGGCGCAGTCGTCTCAAGCCCGCGTCGGTGGTTGGACGGACGATGATCGCGTGGCCTCCCGACGCGGATCACGACCGGGAGAAACGGCCCGATTTCAATACTTTTCTAGCGGGTTTCGGACTTTCGGGCCATATGCGCGCCAAAACCACCTTGGAACCGGAAGTTCTAAGTAGAAGGACATTTATTCGAAAGGACAGAACTGTCCAGTTTCGGAAAGCCCAGGACGCGGAACGCGGGAGGTGAGTGCAGGTGCGAGGTGGAGTAGCCAGGTGGAAGCGAGGGCAGCAGTCCCACGGGGTCAAGCAAGCGGTCAACTACGCCTTCAGCGGCGTTTGTGATGCCACAATCACCGCCAAGACCGCCGATGGCGTCATCGCCGTCGCCGGCTACGCCGACGCCGACGCCGTGATGACCCGATACATCGTCGAGAACGGTGCCATCCGCGACGACCTCCTCACCCGCGACCAGCTCAAAACCTGGGTCGACGGACTCGACCCGCTCACCGGCGAGCGTCGTGGCCGCGATCTCGAGTCCCCGGTCGCGGACCTGATTCTGGATGCGACGATCAACGCGCCCAAGTCGTTCTCGATCGCCGCCATGCTCGACCCGGACCTGGCCGCCGCGTACGAAGACCTCCAAGACCGCCTCCGGGATCGGATTGTGAAGCTATGGCAGTCCGAGCTCAACGCCCGCCGCGGCAAAGGCGGCGCCATCCGCGAAGACCTGCTCCGGATCGAGGTCGTCGAACTCCGGCACGAGCGATCCCGATCGTTGGATCCGCACAAGCACCGCCACCTATGGTTGAACGTCAAAGTCCAAGGGGTGGACGGTAAGTGGTCGAATATCGACACCCGGGTGGCATTGCGGTTCCAGAACGTGATCAACGCCGAAGGCGACCTCTCCTCCCGCACCGACCCTGCCTGGATCCACGCTCTCGCCGCCAAAGGGTTCACCCTCAACGAGGACGGGGAGATCACCCAACTGCAGCACCTGGTGCGACCGTTGTCGAAGCGGTCCGCGCAGATCGAAGCCAACAAGGTCACCCGCACGGCCTGGTGGAAGCAACAGCACCCAGGCCAGGAACCCTCGCATGATGTGCTCAACCAGATCGACCGGTGGGCGTGGGCCACCGGTCGGCCGAACAAGCCGAGCGACTTGAACGAGGACGACTGGGCAGAGGTCATCCAACAAGAACTCCTGACGACGGACCCCGCTCTCCGACAGGAGCGCGCCCCAATCGATGTTGCCTCAGCGTCGCTCGCGGATCTCGACCTCGAACTACTCGCCGCGAAAGCCATCGTCGACGCCGACGCCCGATCGACCGGCACCGGTGGACGCTTCAGCATGATGGACCTGCAGGCAGGGACTATCCGCGCCATCGCCGCCACCGGCGTCATCGCCGAGCACACCGAGCTGGCAGCGCTAGCCGGCCAGGTCGTCGCCTCGACACGTGCGCTCACCGTCACGCTGCTCGACGAACCCGATGTCCCCGCACACATCAAGTCGCGAATGGCGACCTCCACCGCAGCGCTGAAGGCCACGATCGCCACCCGAATCGAAGCTCTATCAGCGCCTGGCGTCGCGGCCCCCACCGAGGAGATCACTGCGATCGCTCACGCGCTCGACCCCGGGCGACTCCTGGACAGCGATCAAACAGACGGCGCATCCGCCATCGCAGGGACTGCGACTGTCGTGGCCATCACTGGAGCCGCCGGCACCGGCAAAACCACCATGCTGAACGTCGCCGGAGCCACTCTGCGCCGGCATGGACGGAACATGATCATCGTCGCCCCCACCAAGAAGGCCTCCACGGTCGCAGGACGCGAAACAAGCAGCGCTGCCTCTAGCCTCCATCAGCTCCTGCATGATCAGGGCTGGCGATGGAACACCGGCAGCGCCGGAAACACCGAATGGACTCGCCTCCTGCTTGGTGAGATCGACCCTACGACTGGCCAGCAATACCGGGGGCCGCGCCTCCGGATTCGGCCTGGCGACCGGATCGTCGTCGACGAGGCCGGCATGCTCGAGCTCCAGGCCGCCAACGCCCTCATCGACGTCATCCACCGCACCGGCGCCAGCGTCGCGGTCGTCGGGGACGACTGCCAAGCACTCCCAGTAGGACACTCTGGGGCCATGGCGCTCTTTCGCCGATCTGCGTTCGAGAAGGTACAGCTCACCCAGATCCACCGATTCCGTGACCCCGACTGGGCCGACGTGTCGGCGCGCCTGCGCGATTCCAACGGGCCCGTTGAGTCGCGAGGGATCGCGGAGCAACTGGAGCATAGCGGGCATCTCACGCACGTGACCAGCGAAGCAGAAGCACACCAAGCGATGGTGGCCGCTTGGCTCGACTCATCGCGGAGGGCGGAGTCGATCGCGCTTGTCACTGCAACACACGCCGAAGCTCAACACATCAGCGAGGCAATTCAGGCTCAGCGCATCGCCTCTGGCGCGATCGATTCCCGCCGTTTCGTTCTAGGACAATCGGAACAGCCAGTCTTCGTCGGAGACGTGGTTCAGACCCGACGAAACGACACGCGCACTGGCGTAGAGAACAGGCAGAACTGGGTCGTGAGAAGCATTTCGGACGAGCACCTCACGCTGGCATCAGTCAGCGACTCGTCTGTCCTTCGACGGATCACCCACGACTATGCGAGTTCCCACCTCCACCTGGGCTACGCCAGCACCGTCTACGGGGTTCAAGGCGAAACTACCGATCGGGCCCTAGTGGGACCGGGCGTAGATGCTGCGGGGCTATACGTCGGACTCACCCGCGGTCGCTTGCAGAATGACGTCATCGTTATCGCTGCCACCGTTGAAGCAGCCAAGACGGAGCTCGCCGCCACGATGCAACGCCAGTCGACTGAGGTCACGATCGAGGAGTCCCGCGCGGCGGCGAAGCTCGAGCTCTGGCGTGCGGCGCAAGACGATCGAGCTCGTCCTAGAGCAGTGGCGCAAGTCTCGTCGCCGACTCTGGCTCGCTAGCCGTTTGGAGACGCGCTATGGGGCGGCCAAGCCATTTGCGACAATGGCTCGACCGCGCTCGTTCCAGCCATCTAGCGCACTGTCCCGGGCTCGAAAATTGAGAAGTGCAACGCCAAGCTCGTCCGCGCGTTTCTGAGCCAGAGGGCGCACGCCGCCTCGTAGGAAGACCAACGGAATGCGCCCATCCTCTGCTGCCAAGCTTGCCGCTCTCTCGATGGCTGCAACCTCGACATTTCCGCGACCGTTATCGACCCAACCCAAGTAACGCGTGCTGTACAAATCGCAGCTCTGCTTGGCGCTACCTTGAGCCACGAGCGCGTCGGAAGCACCCAGATAGACCATCCAGTCTCGGCAGAGACCAATAGCGTCCTCGTCCGATACTCCGAACGGCCTTGGCAGTGGTGGATCTGTGGTCACAACCCAAGTGTCTATCGAACGTCCGGGGATGCGCACCGCCTGGTACAGCAACTACACAGTCACTAATGCTCGTAGGTCGCCGAACAGGAGGAGCTGCTGCTCGCCGACTCTTCGCCTCTTTCGAAGCGGGCGTATCTCTGCCACCGAGAACGCCGCCTAAGCATGAGTAGGAGAGTTAGCCAAATCGCCAAGCATGTCATCGACGATGTCGATAACGGACTGGGCATCCTCCCCAGCGATTGAGCGAATAGTCGATTCGTATGATGCCCGCAGTGTCGCGCGTGAATTCGCGGGCAGGTCGATCAAGTAAAGAAAGGCACCGGCCCCGCCGAGAGCGTCGGCAACGCCGAACACGCTTCGAATACTCGCCTGAGTCCGCGCCGCAGATTCTGGCATCTGCCGTGTTGCTTGCATAACGCCGTCTAGCGCCAGCAGGACCGTGTAGGCAAGAACTACCCCGGCCGCACGCGGGCGGCCCTCGTCGAGCCAAGTCCTTGCCGAGAGATACAGTTTGTTGGAAAACGACTTTTGAAGACCTGACTTCTGGGCGGCACGAGCGAACCGGTCTAACTCCCGTTTGAACGGTCGCCATTCACCGAGGCGCGCTAAGGAGTCGAGCGCGAAAGCTTGATACTCGCCCGCGTCGCGCTCTTCAACAAGCCCGACACACTCCACCCACAACCGATGCGATTCTTCGTACTTTCCCCGGGCGTAGCTGATGCTGGCCGCCGAGCTCTTTGCTCGAGCAAGTGCATCCCTTGAACTACTACGCTCGGCCCGAATAAGCGCTTGTCCTGATGCCTTTTCTGCGGTTTCCAGGTCGCCTTCATCCACCCAGGAGTTGGCGACAGATGACCAAGCGCTAGCGGCCGAGGCATCATCACCCAACTCGACAGAAAGCCGCGCGGACCGTTCCAGGTATTCACGAGCGAGCGTGTTCGCGTCTTGGCGAACGTGGATCTCCCCCAAATTGCCCGTCGCCAGTGCGGCCAACACTCGGTTCTTAGAGAAGTCCGCGATATCGAGAACCTCGCTAAGCCGGCGTATGGCGTCCTCGTTGTCACCATTGTCCGACGCTGCCAGAGCCGCATCGTTCTGCAGGCTCCCAAATGCTGCCGAATCAGCTTGAGGATCGAGCTGCATTAGTGCCGCGTCAAACAGAGGGACTACCTCCCGGATCCCGTATCGATCCGAAAGCTCAGCCGCGTCGTCGGCCAATATCCAAGCCCGCTGCTGAGGAGTTGCGGCCTGCAACTCGGCAGCGAGAACTAGCCGGCTGATCGCGAGCTCCTGGTCCATCCCCGCCGCGAGCGCGAGATAACCTGCGGACCGGAGCAGCTCTCCAGAGTAAGGAGGTGCCACCTGCTGATAACGCTGTGCTGCGATTGCAAACCGGTCGACTTCTGCAGCACCATACGACCGTCGCTCAAACACCTGCCTCAGAGTTCGGACGCCTCGAGACGCCCATTCGAAATCTCCTAGCTGCTCCAGTTGGGAGATTGCCGACTCTGCCTCGCTCTCGGCGCGTCCGAGCTTCTCGTCGGGATCTCCCTCATTTTCCGATTCATAATGCGCCCAGGCCAAGTAAACTGCCGCAATGTCGGCCCTTGTGCGAGACCGTTCGTGCGGGTCTCCCGGATCGACTTCGACAGCGCGTTGCAGCGCATTGATTGCCTCTGTGTAATTCTGGCTCTGCGCTAGTGCGATGCCCCGGCGGTGCTCAAAGCCTTGTAGCTGGAACCAATCACCGCTCTCTACGGCTGCGTCTCGCGCCTTAAGCAGCCAGTCAACGCTCCGCTTCAGGTCACCAAGCGCAGCATCGATCCAGGCAAGATTTCCGAGCGCCAGAACCATTTGGGGATACTCATGTCGTTGTCTCGCGCTTCTCAGTGCTTTGACGACGAGAACCCGCGCGCGATCAAGGCGGCCTTGCTCGACATCAATGGAGGACTCGGCTAGGTCGAGGCTCGCACTAAAGTGACCGTTTCGCAGGCCCCGGATGTATGGGCGAAGTTCCTTCGCTTGATCCTTGGCAGAGTCAACGTCGCCTCGAGAAAGCTCATATTGCAGAATGTTGAGCCTGACGGCCGCCACATTAAACGGATCCTCCAAGTGGTCGACAAGTTCGAGCACTCGCCTAGCGGTTCCATCCGCCCCATCAACGTCCCCAACCCTGAACTGCGCGGCGCCAAGGCTCACTAGTGCCGACACGAGCGCGGAGGTGTCCTCGCCAGATTCACTAATTCTCGCGACTGCTTGCCTTGCAGCCAACGCATCGTGCAGCAGATTTTCTGCATCAAGCACTCGAGCGGCGAGGGACAGTGCTGCAGAGGTGAGGGTGCTCGGGTCGTCCTTCGATATGAGCAAACGCGTCAGCGTCGGTAGGTCAGGTCGCCTCCCTCCTGCGCCTCTGTCTGCGCCAACTAGATACGACAGCACACTTTCGACCACGAGCTTGGCCACGACAACCGACCCCGCGCCTAGAAATCGGTCTCCAAGCTCGAGAAACGCATAGAGCGCATCATCATTTTGATTCTTGATTGCGTCGACCAGGGCTATGCCGAAGAGGTCGGCGGCGTCAGGGCGCTCCGCCCAGTCGTCTGGGAGCCCGGGGATAATCGTGCGAGGGCTCATCGTTCGTTCCGCTTCCGTCGGCGCTCCAGCTGAACCTCGCGGTGAGCGCGGATAGCAGAGCTCGTGAGTGACCGGTAAACGTGCGCCTCTAGTTCGTCAGCATTCTGAAAGTTTCTGGTGACCACCGAGGCACGCTCCGCATTGATGAACGTTTCCACCTCGTCAGGAAGTTCGTCTGGCGTTCGGATGAAGATGTAGCGCTCAGCTTCAGCCTCTTTGGCTGCCGAGTATTCGGCCTTGATGATCTCACTCAGGGGACCCGCGACCAACAGGATCAACCCGTCGCTGGTCGCAGCAATCTGTACGCACTCGCGCACTGAGTGGAGTACGCCTGCCGGCGCGTCTCGCTCCCACCACCACGCTTGATGTGCCGCGAGACTTTCTACTGCCTTGGCAGTGAGCTTTCTCTCGTCATCGAGCGAGCCATCCATCTTTGAGCTGACAAAGATACGAAGGTGCGCCTGGTCGCGGCCGTACCTGATCTCATCCGACAACTCATCCGGCAAGAGCAACACCCCAAATCTGCCGGCTCCAGCCTCAATATGAACCGAGCACGTGTGATGTTAGCGCGATCTTTGATACAGCCGAGCCCAGGGTCGAGCGTCACCCATGGGACCATCAGTGCGCGAAACCACACGGGCCGGCCGGAGGACGGGAAACCGAAAGCGGTGAGTAAACGGTGAGTTTGGCCAAAAACCATTGAGCGGGTAGTCTGGGCCACAGCCTTACTTCCCAGTGTTTTACTGGGATTCCGGGCCGCGCGAGTGTAGTTCAATGGTAGAACCTCAGCTTCCCAAGCTGATAGCGCGGGTTCGATTCCCGTCACTCGCTCCAGGTGTCGCTTCTCAAGCCAGGCGGGCTTCTCTCGTTCTATTTGGGCATGGGCGCGCTGCCTTGCCAGGATCGAGACGCCAGCGGAACGCCGACGACGCGTCCACATCATCAAGCATCCGGACAACGCACCCGGATGTCGTCGCAGAATTCCACCCCAGCGAGCTCGCCAGAACATCACCAACGAAGCTCTCCTCCAACAGCGAGATGCTCGTCGACTTCGTCTGCGCCAACGAGCACACCTACCGCGCCACAATCTACGACCGCGTTCGCGGCAAGCTGCCCGGAGTGCATCCGCAACGCCAACGCTGAGTCTGAGAAGAACCTCGTCGCGACGCACCCCACCGTCGCCGCCGAATGGCACCCTACCGCCAACGGCGACCTGCGTCCGGAGCACTTCACCCACGGTTCCAACGAAGTGGTCTTCTGGCTCTGCCCGAAGGGCCACGACTACGAGCAGCGCATCGACCGGCGCGCCGCTGGCTACCAGTGCTCCATCTGCTCACGACGACGCCTCGTCAGCGGTACCAACGACGTTGCCACCGAACACCCGAATCTCGTCAAGGAGTGGCACCCGTACCTCAACTACCCGAAGAAACCGAACGAGATCTTCCCTGGGACAGAGAAGTACTACTGGAAGTGCAAGGCGGCGGGCCACAAGACGCACCAGTCGATCCCGCACCGGCTGAAGTCCAAGGGGTGCACAGAGTGCCGGCCGGAGGAGCGGATCCTCGCACGCTGATTGCCGACGACGCGGACTCAATCCCAGTCAGTGGAGGTTGCCTCATCCCAGTGTCGCAGGACGTACGAGCCCACTTGGCGTAGGGATACATCGTCGATGTCGACGGACGCTGGATCAGCATCCCAGGCTGCCGGGTAGGACCCAGGATCCGACTCCCTCAGCATCGACACCATCGACTGGTCATTTGACAGCAAGCCTGCGACCCGAACGCGGTCCAGCGTTGGGTTCGGTCGCCGTGAAGTGATGCTCCACGTCACATTCGCTCCGGCGATCTCGTCAGCAGACCATCTGTCGGACGCGAGCGCGTCGGCTTCGATGCGTAGCAATCTTTCCGGGTTGAGCCTGCGGAGACGATCGAACCATTCGTCGACACCTTCGTCCGACAGAGGAGACACCGCGTTCTGGAGCTCGCTCGCCGCTCGCTCCTCTAAGAGTGAGCGCTGGGCTTCGATCCAATCCACATAGTGGCGCGCCCCCGACGGGTGAGCCTCATCGAGCAAGACCCCAACGTTCAGCGGGTTCAATGCCTGGGCTCTCGCGAAATCGAGGCCGTCCAGAAATGTCTGGCTGCCAAGCCTCAATACCTCCTCAGCGAACGAAAGTAATTGGCTCTCGCCCCTAACGCCGAAAGGACCCGTCCTGTAGCTGAGCTCGGGCGCATCTGCCAACTCGGAGAGGAAAGGGTAGAGAGCTTCGGCGGAAACCGCAGTTACCCAGCGACGGCGCATGGTGTTCATCGTCGCCTCTGGGGCCGCTGAGAAAAGTGCCCGCAGTTCGCCAGCCGCACGCCTAGCCTCCTCTGCCAGGTCCAGCCGGGCCAACAATCCATGAACTACAACGT
This sequence comes from Leifsonia soli, assembly GCF_013408745.1. Taxonomy (NCBI): domain Bacteria; kingdom Bacillati; phylum Actinomycetota; class Actinomycetes; order Micrococcales; family Microbacteriaceae; genus Leifsonia; species Leifsonia soli. The sequence goes on from NZ_JACCBJ010000001.1 coordinate 2,580,382, forward strand.
CCGATACCTCTCCTGGCGGAAGGGCGTACGCGAAATATCGGTCGAAGAACGCGGGATCTCCGACTCGTTGTCTCGTTGCACTGGAGTAGCTGCGTGCCGACGGCGCCTCCTTCCGATCAGCTGCAAAGTTCGGAAACAGGTAGTCGAGGATCTCCATAACGTCTTCGCGCTGGTACGTGGCTCCGACGACAGACTCGATCGTTCCTGCCACCTGGCGGGCTACCACCTTGTTGCCGTCGTTGAGAGTCCGCAACCGGAAGCCGACGGAGACACCTGCGAACACATCCGGGTGGTCCACCACCAACTGCCAGACGCCCGGATAAGAAACGCGAAGAAGACAGATTAGGCACCAGTCAAGGAAGTTCACTTCGCCATGCAGCCGTTGCGGCAGCACCATAACGCTGTCTACAAACCTGGCGGCGATCCGCGGCGTGGGCAGCATCTGCCAGCCGAATGACTCCATTCGCCAAACGAATTCCTCCTGCGCATCTTCGTCGGCGGCGTACATCGGGTGAGTAGCGATTCCAAACTCAACGAGCGGCACCAGCACCTCGTTGCTCCACTGCGAGTGACTCATTCGTGGAACAGAGATCTTGCGTTCGACGATCTTCTCGAGATATTGCCTCGCTCGCTCTCGGCTACCGGCAATGGGCGTCTTGGCGAGCAGCTCTAGCAACGCCTCTTCGTCGTAAGCAAGGACATACACGAGGCCCGGGACGTCCCCGATCAATCGGATCAGCTTGAAGAACAGCAGAAGCTCTTCGGGAGTCAGCCGATCAAGGTCGTCCACAAGCACATACGCCGGCCCGGCGTTCTTCGAGAAGCTCTTCCTTAACTCCTCGCGAATTGAGCTTGGAGAATCCAGCCCACGAAGCGCGGAGGCCGCCTTCATGGCCGTTCCGCTCACATCGAACCCCAGCCCCTTCATAGAGGGACCGAGATAGTCGAGCGCGGTCGCTATGCGTTTGCGCGCATGCCTATCTTGTATCCGCTCCAAAAGGAAGGCTGCGAAGCCCCGGTACAAGCTCAGCTCGTCGGAGAAAAGCCATGGATTGAATTCGCGGGTATGCCCACCAAGTTCGCCACGCACGCGATCGAGGATCCATGTCTTGCCGCTTCCCCAAGAGCCCACGATGGCAAGGAAGCGGGCGCGATCATCTGTTGCGGCGTCGCCCACCACTTGCTTCACTAGCTCACCGAGTAATGCGCCGCGATCGAAACGATCCTCTTCCTCCACACTGCTAATACTGCACGCTCCTTTCCTAGTAGACCCGACGGTTACATACCCATGGAGCGATCGGCGGCCGAGCCATGCCGCGGTCCGCATGTGCGGGCTGCAGCACCGATCGGTTCTTCCCGGAGCACCGGATCGTTCATGGAACGCGGGGCGCGAACGCGGCCAACTGACCTCTCAAGCTCCAGCCATCATGACGCCGACGAACCGCCTTCCGGTGGCGCGATAGCGCGAAGGTCTAAGTGTCGTGCCGTGAAAACCATGTGAAGGTCGTAGCTGACCAGGGTGACACTCTTGGCAAACGGTCGAAGAGACAGCGCGGTGTCGATGATCTCTGAGTCGTTCTTAGGCAGAGGTCGATGGTGGAGTGACTCGAACATCAAGACCGCATAGAGGGCAGAAGATGGCCCGGATTCGCCCTGCGAGAACGGGCGGACCTCCACTCGCTGGAAGTCACTCATGAACGTGCGTTGAAGCCATCCCAATGCGAGCGTGGCGAGCCACCGGCGATCGTGCGACTCGCCGTCTATGTCCATCTTGCCGTTCGCGTGCTTCAACGTGTCTAGTTCCTCAACGACGACCGCCGGAATAGCGATAGCAATGGGCTGACCTCTACGAGTGTCCGTGAGGGCAGACCAGTCAAGGTCGGGCATCGTGCCCTTACTCCGCATCAACACGTTCGTGTCCACCACCGCCGCGTGCAGATGCTCCGGAAACGAGGAGTCCAGACTGGGTACGTTCCAAATGGCGACCTCACGCTTGAGCATCTCCTCAGCGATTTGGAGTCCGCCGATTCGCTCGTTCAACTCCAAGGCAATCAGGTCCGTCAGCGTCGCTCCATAGGCGACCGGGTCCATGACCTGAATGGTCCAATAACGTTGCGACGTCAGGAGTCGTCGAACCTCGGACGTGGGAAACGCGTTCGTGAGTAGTCGCTCCTGTGCAGCGGCCCACCCAAGGTAGTCGTTGAAAAGCGCTACAGCGGCGCTACCTCTACCCAGAACGTTGCCTGCTTCGCGGGATGCGTCCGCTATGAGCTTGATAGCGGCATTCGGGTCCACCCCCTCGTTAATGCGCACTTGCTCATCGAGTCGGGAAATGGTCATGTCTGATGGTCTTATGGACTCCGACACACAAGCAAGACCCGTTGACAGCCTGCGAAAAGGAGTCATGGCCAGCTGCCGTCGGCAATTTCCATAGGCAGCCGTCAGTGCCGACCGAAGGTTGGGTGATTTCCCCAAGGCCCCACACTTCTCATGGCGACCCTCACTCAAAGCCCAACTAGCTTGAGAATGCCCAACTAGGGCGAGACGTGACACCAGGTGTCGCTTCGTGAGCACGGTCGGCTCTTCTCGTTCTCCGCGGGCTCGGGTGTCGAGCCCTACGGTCCAGCAGGCGCCGTGCGGAACCGCGGCAGGTGCACATCGAACCGGCAGCCGGCCTCGGTGTTGCGGACCGAGATGTCCCCGTCGTGCGCGGTGACGATGCCGTGCACTATGGCCAGGCCCAGGCCCGCGCCTCCCGACACCACCCCGGCGCGCGGGGACCGCGCGGCGCTTCCCCGCCAGCCGGCGTCGAACACCTTCGCCAGGTGCTCCTCCGGGATGCCGCCGCCCTCGTCCACCACGCTGAGCACGACCGACGAGTCCGCCGCCTCGCGCACCGACACGTGGATGCCGGATCCTTCCGGGGAGTGCTCGATGGCGTTGAGGAGCAGGTTGTGGATGACGCGGGACAGTTCCCGCGCGTCCCCCCACACCGTGAGGTCGCCGTCCTGCGATTCGTTCAGCGAGACCGAGCGGGTGGCGGCGAGAGGCGAGAGATCAGCCACCGCGTCGCTGACGATGTCGTACAGCGACAGGGGGCCGAAGTCGAGCTGCAGGCTCCCGGATTGGATCTTGGACAGCTCGAACAGGTCGTCCACCATGTGACCAAGGGTCGCGCACTGGCTGCGCAGCTGGCGGTAATACCGCTCGGGATCGGCGGCGATGCCATCCTCGAGCGACTCCGCCATCGCCTGCATCGCAGCGAGCGGGGTGCGAAGGTCGTGCGAGATCCAGGCGACGAGTTCCCGTCGCGACTGGTCGAGCATCCTGACCTCTTCCCGGGACTCGGCGAGACGACGCGACATCTCGGCGAGTTCACGGGAGAGGGCGCTGAATTCGCCGCTGTCCTGCGGCTGCGCGACGACGACCTCGCCGTCGCCGACCGCTCGAGCGGCATCGCGGAGTGTGCGGCTGGTGCGCACGAGGCCCATCCCGAGCACTCCCGCCACCCCGAGACTCACGACGGCGGCCACCGCGATGACCCAGACGAGCACCACGAAGTCGTGCGGCGAGATGTACATGGCCCGGGCGATGGCCACCGTGCCGCCGACGATCGAGGCGACGGCCGCCAGCACGACGACACCGAGGCGCACCAGGATGGACGCGCGGCGCACCAGTTGCAGCACCGCCACGGCCAACGCTGAGATCACCAGCGCCACGACCAGGCTGGTGCCGACGATCACGGCGAGATCCGCGAGAGAGAGCATGTCCGCCGCCTCCTCAGGCGCTCATCCGGTAGCCCACCGCCCAGACGGTGGTGAGGTGCCGGGGTTTCGTCGGGTCGTCCTCGATCTTCTCCCGCAGCCGGCGAACGTGGACGGTGACGGTGGAGAGGTCGCCGAAATCCCATCGCCAGACCTCCTTGAGCAGCTGCTCCCGGCTGAAGACCTGGTTGGGATGCTTGAGGAAGAAGGCGAGCAGGTCGAACTCGCGTGCGGTCAAGGTCAGCGACCGGCCGGCCTTCCTGACCGTGCGGTTGGAGGGGTCGATCGCGAAGGCCCCGAGGACGAACGGCGCCTCGGGGGCGAGTTCGCCGACGCTGCGGCGCAGGATGGACTGGACGCGCAGCACCAGCTCGCGCGGTGAGAACGGCTTGGCCAGATAGTCGTCGGCACCTGCCTCGAGCCCCTCGATCCGGTCGTCGGTGGAGCCGAGCGCGGTCAGCATGATGATCGGAACGGGCCGACGGCTCCGCAGCCTCCTGGCGACTTCGAGCCCGTCGACGCCGGGAAGCATCCGGTCGAGCACGACGAGGTCGGGCGGGGTGCGCTCCGCGAGAGCGAGCGCATCGAAGCCATCGACCGCCTCGTCCACGATGAGCCCTGCGGAGCGGAGATAGCCGCTGGCCACCTCGCGCACGGTGGGGTCGTCCTCCACGACGAGCACCCGCCGGTCGCGCACGTCGCGCACCGACGGCGAGCCGGTGGGAAGGGTGGTCATGCGCTCAGCATAGGTCGGCAGCTCGAGCGTCGGGCCGCCGGGAATCCCGACGGTCGCCACCGTCCGCGTTTCGTAAGATTCTGCCGGCGCCGGCCGACCACGCCGGTGCGTAGCGTCGAACCGTGACCATACCGATCGACGTCGTGTTCCCCTGTCTGAACGAAGCGGAGGCGCTCCCGGTGCTCCTGGCCGCCCTTCCTCCGGGATACCGGGCGATCGTCGTCGACAACGGGTCGACCGACGGCAGCGCCGACGTCGCCCTCCTCGGGGGTGCTGTCGTGGTGAGCGAGCCGCGCAGGGGCTACGGGGCCGCCGTCCATGCAGGCCTCACGGCTGCGACCTCGGACCTCGTGATCGTGTGCGATGCGGACGGCACCATCGACCCGGCCGAGTTCGATGCGCTGGTCGCCCCTGTGCGGGCGGGAACGGCTGATCTCGCCGTGGGACGCCGTCGCCCCACCTCCCGGCAGGCGTGGCCGGTGCCGGCCCGGGTCGCCAACGTGGTGCTCGCGTGGATGCTGCGCTCCCGGACCGGCCTTCCTCTCCGCGATCTCGGCCCCGTGCGCGCTACGCGCCGGGCCGCCCTCCTCGAACTGGAGGTGAGGGACAAGCGGAGCGGCTACCCCGTCGAGCTGGTACTCCGCGCGCACCGCGCGGGGTGGCGGCTGAGCCACGTGGATATGGCCTATCGCCCCCGCATCGGCCGGTCGAAGGTGACCGGGTCACTGCGCGGCTACCTCACCGCGGTCCGCGACACGCGGCGACGCCTGGCCGAGGCAGCCCGATGACCGCCGTCGTCGTGATCGCCAAGGAATGCCTCCCTGGGCGCGTCAAGACGCGGCTGCAGCCGGAGTTCACCGCGGTCGAGGCCGCGGCCATCGCGACCGCAGCGCTCACCGACACGCTGCGGGTCGCGGGTGCGCTTCCGGCGTCCCGCCGCATCCTGTACTTCGATGGCGCCGTGCCTCCGGCGGCCGCCGCAGGCTGGGAGGTGCTGCCCCAGCGCTCGGGCGGTCTCGATGCGCGGATCGCGGCGCTGTTCGACATGCTGCACGAACCGGTCCTGCTGCTCGGCATGGACACACCCCACGTCGACCCCGACACGCTCACCGCCGTCTTCGCGGACGATCCGGACGTGGATGCGTGGTTCGGTCCCGCGACGGACGGCGGCTTCTGGGCGCTGGCGCTACGTCGGCCGGATGGTGCGCTGGTACGCGGCGTTCCGATGTCGACCGAGGCGACCGGCTTCCACCAGCTGGAGCGGCTGCGCAGCGCGGGACTCCGCGTGCGGCTTCTTCCGCCGCTCACCGACATCGACACTGCGGCGGATGTGCCCGCCGCGGCACTGCGCTCGCCGGCGTTGGCCCGGACGCTCGACCAGCTCCGGCCGGCCGGAGTACCCGCATGAACGCCGGACGGATCTCGAGCGTCCTGCTCCGCGCCGAGCACGTCGGCACCGGTCCGTCGGCCGAGTTCGGACGCGGTGGCGCCGAGCCCTATGAGCTGGCCATCCGCGCCGGACGCGGTCTGCTCGCCCTGGTCGCCCGCGATGGGAGCATCGAGGATGCCGTGCCGCTCGACGTGTCCGCCTACCTGGCGGCGGCGACGGACGGCGAGCGCGACGTGCTGGGGCTCACGGTCGGCCCCGTGCTCGACATCGGGTGCGGGCCTGCCCGGCTGGTGCGCGCCGCGATCGAGTCGGGGAGGATCGCGCTCGGGATCGACGTCTCCCCGGCAGCCATCCAGCATGCGCGGTCGGCGGGCCTCCCGGTGCTGCACCGCTCCGTGTTCGACCCGCTGCCCGCAGAGGGCACCTGGGGCGCGGTCGCCCTGTTCGACGGCAACGTCGGGATCGGCGGCGACCCGATCGCCCTCCTCACCCGCGGGTCGGAGCTCCTGCGCCCGGGCGGCCGGATGATCGTGGAGACGCACACCGATCCGGAGCGCGACGCGGTCTTCCTGGCTCAACTGGTCCATCCTGCCGGTGCCCGCAGCGCGTGGTTCCCCTGGGCCGAAGTGGGTGCGCGCGTCGCAAGCGAGATCGCAGGGGACCTCGGGATGGAAGCGACCACGGTCACGGTCGCCGGGCGGACCTTCGTGCTCGCCACACGATGACGGTGGACGTCACGGCGACCGCGACCACGATCACCAGCCAGAGCACGGCCAGCCGCACGCCGTAGTCGCCGGGGAGCACCGTGGGATTACGCGGCCCCCGCGCTTGCGCGACCAGTTCGGGCACCACCAGGGCCGTGAGAAGGGCGCCGACGGCCAGACCCGCCTCCACGACGGTCGTGACGGCACGCGGCAGGCGCCGGCCGACGCGACGCAGAAGCAGGTCGATGGCTGTCTCGATCGGCACCAGCACCGCGTCGTGCAGCACGACCGCCGCCGCCAGCCAGACCATGAGCCCGACGATCTGCGCGATCCGCAGGTCGGTGACGAGAAAGACGATGCCCGTGCCGATCAGGGCGAGGCCGAGGGCACCGATGATCCGGCGGATGCGCGTCATCCGGGTATCACCTCGATGGAGGCCAGCCACTTGGTCTGCAGCACACCTGGCCGGCCGGGCGCGATCACGCGGGCCGGATAGCCGTGGTCGAGATCGAGCGTCTGCCCGCCGAGCGTCAGGGCGACCAGAGTGGTCGGGTCCTCGGCGAACTCCGGCCCCATCGTCGTCCGGCGATAGGCGCCCCGCGGTTGCAGGCTGCTGATCAGCAGAGTGGCGCCTGACGGTGCCCCGACGAGAGCCAGCAGATCCCGCATCCGTACGCCACCCCACTGCGCTGTCGTGCTCCACCCCTCGACGCAGGCGATCGGGAGGGTGGCGCGCGCCTGCGGCAGGCCGCTCAGGCTGGCGCGATCGAGGGTCTCCGTGCGGTCGCCGTTGCGGACCGTCAGCGCCCAGTCGGCAGCCCGCGCCGACGACAGCACACCGGCCGCCTTCGCGGTCATGTTGACAGGCACCCCCTGCGGTCCGTCGCCCTGCACGCGCGGCGCGAAGACATTCAGCGGCGCCAGCACGCCGAAGGACTGGCCGGCCGTGAGGGCCACCGTCGCAACGCCGGCCGCTGCGATCGTGCCGAGAAGCGCCCGGCGGCTGATGCCCTGGCCGTCAGTCATCGGTCACGCTCCGGTCCTCGGCGGCGCTGCGCCGCGACCAATAGCGCACGATGATCGGGAGCTTCACGGCCACGTGGAGCGCGATCGATCCGACGATGACCCAGGCGAGCGCGTAGTGCGTCTGCCGGAACGGGAACGGCCACGGATACCACTGGTATGTGTTGACCAGGCCGATGGCCGGTTCGAGCAACGCGGTGGACACCAGCAGCGCGACGGAGGCGCGCTCCAGCACCTGCCGCGCGGAACCGAGGGGCGGCCACAGGAGCAGCCGCGGGTACACGGTCCACAGCTTGCCGAGCAGGAGGGGGAAGATCGCGACGCCGACGGTGACGTGCAGACCCTGGGTGAACGCGTAGAGACCCGGCCAGGGAGGGAAGCGCATGCCCGGCAGCGGCTCCTGCAGGAGGTGGCTGTACAGGCCGGTGAGGAAGCAGACGACGAAGGCGGTACCCAGCAGGCGGCCGATCACGACCGTCGTCCGCGCCGTTCGTGCCGGGGCCCCGAGCACCCTCCTGGCTCGGGCCATCCGCGGCTCGAGGGCGCGGGAGACACGGTCGGTGACGGACATGTTCCGATTGTGATCGGAGGCGGCGCGCGGGAGACGCGGCAAATCTTACGATCCCCGAACGGGAGGGCGGATCCGGCTCCACTGCCCGCGATGAACGGCCACACTCGAGGACGTGAAGGTCGTCATCGTCTGCGTGCTGCTCGCTGCCCTGACGGCTGTCACCGCCGTGACCACGGCGAGCATCGCGGGGTTCGTGCCCGGCGACAAGCTCGCGCTCGGGATCGCTTCCGGGGTGGCCTGGCTGCTGGCCGCCGCAGCGTTCGTGGTGCTGCTGCGCGTGCGAGGGCGCGCGGCGATCGTCCTCGTGCTGGCCGGTTCGGCGGCGCTGGGGTGCGCGGCGCTGGCCGGCCCCCCGAATCTCAGCACCGACTCGGCACGGTATGCCTGGGACGGCATCGTGCAGGATGCGGGCATCTCGCCATACGCGCATGTCCCCGCCGCCGAGGCGCTCGACCCGTACCGCGTGCCGTGGCTGTTCCCGGCGCCGGTGCCCGCCGCCGACGGCTCGCTCCACTGCGCCGGTCGCCGCATCACGTCGACGACGAGCGTGCCGGGCAGAGACCTGCTCTGCACGGCGCTCAACCGGCCCCACGTTCCGACGATCTATCCGCCGGCGGCCGAGGCGTATTTCGCGGCCGTCCGCGCGGTGGTGCCCGTCGAGGCCCAGTACGCGCCGCTCCAGGTGAGCGGCCTGCTGCTGAGCCTGGGCACCACGGTGCTGCTGGTATTCGGGATGCGCGCTCGCGGCCTCGACGCGCGCTGGGCCGCGATCTGGGGCTGGTCGCCGTTCGTGGCGACGGAGGCGGTGACCAACTCCCATGTCGACGCGCTCGGAGTGCTGTTCATGGTCGCCGCCACCTTCGCCGCCGTCCCGGCGCTGGCCGGACGCCTCAGCGGCCCGGGCTCACGGTTGCGCGCATGGTTCGGGCCGGGCGGGAGCCGGCGGCGCGCCGCGCTCGTCGGGGTGCTGATGGGCCTGGCCGCCGCGGCGAAGTTCGTGCCGGCCATCGCGGCCCCAGCGCTCGCCCGGCGACGGCCGGTCACCACGCTGCTCGCCGCGGTCAGCACGTTCGCCGTCTGCTACATCCCCTATGTGGCGGTGACCGGCTGGGCCGTCATCGGCTACCTCCCCGGGTACCTCACCGAAGAGGGGTACGAGAGCGGGAGACGCTTCGCCCTGCTGTCCCCGTTCCTTCCCGGGCTGTGGGCGACCGCGCTCGCGGGCGCGCTCGTCCTCGCGGCGCTGGTGCTCGGGTGGCGCGCTGCCGACCCGCGGGCGCCCTGGCACGCCCAGGCAGTCTCGGTGGGTGCGGTACTGCTCATCACGACTCCGAGCTACCCCTGGTACGCGCTCATCCTCATCCCCTTCATCGCGCTGAGCCGACGCTGGGAGTGGCTGGTGGTACCGATCGCTCTGACGGTGAAATCGCTCGTCCCTTCGCACACGACCGCGACGCTCGTCCTGGCGGCGGCCGTCGTTGTGGCGGCGACCGTGACGGTCGTGCGCTGGAGGCGATCCGTTCCGCTGACCGGCGCCCCACACATCGCGGACGCCGCCGCGGCACCCCGGCCGGCGGCCACTCGAGAGGAGACATCATGACCGGAGCCGAGATCGCCGTCATCGGAGGGTCCGGCCTCTACCGGCTGTTCGACGACGGCGCCGACATCGAGACCGTCACGGTCGACACGCCCTACGGACCGCCGTCGGGCCCGATCCGCATCGGCACGGCGGCGGGCCGCCGGGTGGCGTTCCTCGCCCGGCACGGCGAAGACCACGCCCTCGCGCCGCACCGCATCCCGTACCGCGCGAACATCTGGGCGCTCGCGGCGCTCGGCGTCCGCGCCGTCATCACCTCCTCGGCCGTCGGTGGGCTGTCCGAGCGCGCCCGGCCCGGCCTGTTCGTCGTGCCGGACCAGCTCATCGACCGCACCAGCGGCCGTCCTGACACCTACTTCGATGAGGGCGACGTGCAGCACCTCGCCGCGGCCGATCCGTTCGACCCGGTCCTCCGGAATGCGGCGACCCGGGCGCTCGCGGGCCTCGGCGAGGAGGTCGTCTCGGAGGGCACGACGGTCGTCATCCAGGGACCGCGGTTCTCGACGAGGGCCGAGTCGGCCTGGTACCGCTCGGTCGGTGCCGACATCGTGAATATGACGCAATACCCGGAGGCGGTGCTCGCGGCCGAGCTCGGGCTCGGGCTCGTGACCCTCTGCTTCGTGACGGACACCGACGCCGGCACCGCCGCGGGCGACACCGCGGATGCGGCCGACGCGGCACTGGTGCTGGAGCGGATGGCTCAGGCCGGCCCCCGCATCCGGGCGGCCATCGCGGCCACCGTCACCGCCGTGCCGACCGGCTACCGGCCGCGGACACTGATCCCTGCCGACGCCGTGCGCCGTGTGCTCGACGCCCCCGTCTCCGCCGGGGGTGCCGGGTGACGCATCTCGTCGTGACCGGCGGCCTCGGCTTCATCGGGTCGCATGTGGTGGAGGCCGCCGTCGGCCGCGGCTGGCGGGTGACGGTGGTCGACTCGCTGCGCCCGGACGTTCACGCGAGCGCCGAGGTGCCCGACTGGTTCAGCAGCCTCCACGGCGACCTCGACCTCCTCGTCGCGGATGCCGGCGCGATCCCCGAGGCGCTGCTGCGGTCTGCGGATGCGGTGTGCCACCAGGCGGCCAAGGTCGGGCTCGGCGTCGACTTCGGCGACGCACCCGACTATGTCGATTCGAACGTCGGGGTGACGGCGCGGCTGCTTGCCCGGATGGCTGCGGCCGGGACGACGCGCCTGGTCCTCGCCTCCTCGATGGTGGTGTACGGGGAGGGCCTGTACCGTGACGGCCACGCCGTGGTCCAGCCACCCGTGCGTGCCGTCGCTGACCTGCGCGCCGGCCGCTTCGACCCGCTCGACCGGGAGGGTCGCCCGCTGCAGCCGCTGCTGATCCGCGAGGACGACCCGACCGAGCCCCGCAACGTGTACGCCGTCACCAAGCTCGCCCAGGAGCAGCTGGCCCGCTCGTGGGCGCGCTCGACCGGCGGCCGCGTGGTCGCGCTTCGCTACCACAACGTCTTCGGCGCCCGGATGCCGAGCGGCACGCCGTACGCGGGCGTCGCGTCCTTGTTCCGTTCCCGGCTGGACCAGGGCCTCGCCCCCCTCGTGTTCGAGGACGGCCGGCAGCGCCGCGACTTCGTCGACGCGATCGATGTGGCCGCCGCGAACGTCCGAGCCATCGAGTGGCTGGAGACCCGACCGGAGGGCGCCGTGCACGCGTACAACGTCGGCAGCGGCACGGTGCGAACGATCGGCGAGTTCGCCTCGGCGATCGCCGACGCCCTCGGGGGCCCGGCCCCTGTGGTGACGGGCGACTTCCGCCTGGGCGACGTTCGCCACATCACGGCCTCGTCCGAACGCATCGCCGTTGAGATCGGATGGAGGGCGCAGCGCCCCTGGCGGGACGCCGTCCGGGCCTTCACGGCGGCGCCGATGCGGCGTCGAGTGACGGCCTCCCCGCTGCCGCTCCGGCAGACGGCCGGCTGACGGCCACGGGTCAGCGGTCCAGCTCCATCCGTCTCCACGAGAGCAGCGTGAGAACCGCGAACACTCCGCCGACCGCGAGAGCCCCCGCGAGGGGGACGGCCGTTGTCGGGGTGGGGTCGAGTGCCCACAGTGCCGGTGCTGATGGCGGGTACCATGCGCCACCGCCGGAGAACACGACGACCTGCGCGCTCGCCAGCAGGACGACCGTGGCGGCGATGCCACCCAGCAGTCCCCTGGTCAGCGTCGCCACCCACGCGGCTGCGAGCGTCACCCCGGCGGTCGCGAGGACGAGCACCAGCAGACGCACCGCGATCTCACCGCCGTTGCGCGGCAACGGTCCGAAGCCCGCGAGCACTCCGGCGATGAAGAGCGCGGAGATGAGGGCGAGCGCGACGGTCGTGGACCAGGCGGCGAAAGCGATGAGTTTGGCAGCCGCAATGACCGTGCGCGACACGGGCAGAGCGAAGAGACCGGAGACCGTACCCTCGGCGAACTCCCGCCCGACGCTCCAGCTGACCAGGATGCCGCACGCGCCGGCCGCGGCTGCGGCGGTGACCTGAAGGGCCGCATTCAAGTACCCGTTCCATCCGCCCTCGCCGACCACGGGTCCGAGCTTGGCGACGATGGCCGGATCGCCGCCGGCCACGGCAACGGTGACGGAGAGGCAGATGGCGACGACCCCGCCCACCAGCAGGATGGCGGCGACGACCGGTACGCGCGCCCTCAGGGACTTCTGCAGTTCCACGCCGAGGGCGGCTGCGAACAGGGAGGCGGTCACCGGGCACCACCCTCGCCGTTCCGACTCTCATCGTCGCGCAGGACCATGGCGAAGAACGCACGCTCGAGCTCCGGCGCCGCCGGATCGAGTTCCCCGATGAGCCGGCCGGCGTTCATGACGCTGATCCGCTGCGCCAGCCGTGAGACCTCGTCGAGGTGATGGCTGGAGATCAGCACGGCGCTTCCTTCCCCCGCACGACGCCGGAGGCTCTCGCGGAGCAGCAGGGTTCCGGAAGGGTCCAGGCCGGTCGTCGGCTCGTCCAGCACGATGAACGACGGGTCGTGCTGGAGCGCCGCCGCGAGACCGAGCCGTTGCCTGTTGCCGAAGGACAGCACCCGCGCGCCCCGCCCCCGATACGGCTCCAGGCCGAACTCGGCGATCGCGCCGTCGACGACACGCGCGCGACGTCGTGGCGGGACGGCGTGGAGAGCGGCAGCCATGGCGAGGTTCCGGGCGACCGTGAACTCCGCATAGGCGAGCGGCGCCTCCACCAGATGTCCGACCTGCGCCCAGACCTCCACGCCCGCCCGGCCCACGTCGACCCCTCCGATGGAGGCTGTGCCGGCCTGCGGCCGCAGCATCCCCAGCATCACTTTCATCAGCGTGGACTTGCCCGCGCCGTTCAGACCGACCAGAGCGTGAACCGTTCCCGGCGCGACCGCGAGATCGACCGAGTGGATGCCCGCTCCCCCGGCGAACGATCGGCTGACTCCCGCAAGCACCATTCCCGGGGGGAGAGGAGTCGCGGAGGCACCGGACGCCATGTGTCACTCCTCCTGTTCGGATTCCGCTGCGATGTTGCGGATGCCAGGAGGACGCCCGTTGCGAACCCACAGCACGAACAGCCCGGCGGCGATCAGCAGTGCGACCACCAGGCTGACGATGGGTGTGCCGCGGGACAGGTTGGCGACCAGGGTGAACGCCACCACGAGTGCGCCGAGTGCATTGAGCAGCAGGGAGCCGATACGCCGCTCGCGCCACGAGAACCGCGCCATCGCCAGGAGGCCGGCGAGGAAGCTGAGGAAGACCGACACGGCATAGAAGAGCACGAGCTCCTGGTCGTTGCCGCCTGCCACGGCCGTCACGGCACCGGCCAGCAGCAGGAAGACCAGAACGCCCCAGTACGGCGTGTGGTGACGGTTCGTCCGGCCGAGCGCTGTCGGAAGGATGCCCACTCTCTCCCCACCGGAGCCCCGCTCTCCGGCAAGCGCTTTGAGGAGACCGGGTCCGGCCTGGAAGGAGGAGCTCGCGGCGGACAGCAGCAGCAGCGCCGTGACCAGCTGGAAGGCGGCGAACAGCGGCGCCGGCGCTGCGACCCGCGCCAGCTCGGCGATCTGAGTGGATTCGGCGGGCGGAATGCCGATCCGCAGGCGCGTCGCCTCCGCCGCGAGTCCCAACGTGATCGTTCCGACGACGATCAGGGTCAACACCAGCGTGACCTGACCGAATCGGCGACGCCCGGCGTCGTCCAGCTGCCCGAGCTGCGCGATGGCCGACGAGGGAGCCTCCACGCCGGTCGCCAACGCCATGGCGACCGGGAACGCGAGGACGATCGCCAACGGGGCGCTGCGACCTGCGGACTCGGTGATCGTTCCCGTCGGGTCCGGCTGCGCCCAGAGCCCGAACACGAGGACGGCGACCGCCACCACGATGAACGCGATCGTCAGGACCGCGAACAGCAGCCGTCCGAGATGTCCGAACCACGTCAGGCCCCCCACCACGACCACCAGACCGAGCGCGAGGGGCAGGCGGTACGCCGCCAGGGCCGGGGCGTAGGCGATCACAGCCGATGCGCCCGCTGACGCACTGATGGCGATGGTCAGCACGAAGTCGACCACCAGCGCCCCCACCGGCACGAACGACCATCCGTCGCCGAACGCTTCGCCGACCGCTGCCGACGCCCCGCCGCCCTGCGGGTAGCGGGCCACCAGCTGGCGGTAGTTGACGATGACCAGCGCGATGATCGCGACGACCAGAGCCATCGTCGGCAGCAGCAGTGCCAGGTCGCCGTTCAACGCACGCAGGGCCGCCTCGACCGCGTACGCCACCGACGACACCGGATCGGCCATCACAGCGAACGCGAACGCCACGAGCAGCAGAGGGCCGGAAGCCAAACGGCCGGACGACGCTCGAACGGCAGTGCTCTGCGCCGTGTCGCGAGTGGGCATGGTGTGTTCTCCATCCGATCGGATTCCGGAAGAGCCCGAGGGTCGCGGGATCATCCGCCGACCAGACTTCCCGGCACACCATCGCACAGCATATGCCTCCTTCGAGGTGCTGACCGCAATCGTGAAGAGGTGCGGCGTGACGATCGCGGGACGTGACACTCGGTGTCGGACGATGTTCACCCGAGCACCGGGCGCCGCCATTCGTCAGGATCGGGCGGACGGTCGCCGCCATTCCGATGCGAGCAGCGACCACACCTGCTTGTCGTGGAAGACGTCGCCGACCGGCCACGCCTCACGGAGCACGCCGTCCAGCGTCATCCCGAGGCGGCGAGCAACGGCGGAGCTGCGGTCGTTGTCGCTGCGGCACCGCCATTCCGCCCGGTGCATGCCTCGGATATCGAACGCGTACGCGAGGAGTTCCCGCACGGCACTGGTGATGTGGCCCCTTCCCTCCGCGCCCGGCTCCAGCCAGCATCCGACCTCGAACGAGCCCGTCGCGGCCGAGAACTCGACGAACATGACGCCGCCGACCAGGATGCCGTCGGCCCAGATCCCGTAGATGCCCGCGCCGTCGCGCGCCGCCCGCTCGGCGTACCGGTCGAGCGTCGCGCGCGCACCGGGGACGTCGACGGTGACGAACGACGGACCCACCCACGGGCGGATGTGCTCGCGGGCGCGGTCCAGGTGCGCAGCGAACTCCTCGGCACGCCAGGGTTCCAGCGGGCGGAGCTCGCCGCCCGAGGCCAGGGTCTTCGAGAACATGGGCACACGCTACCGATACCCGCCGGTCACTGCAGGCAGAACTCGTTCCAGTGTCGGACGCCGTGACAGGATGGGAGCGTGGGAGTCCGGGTTCGGCGAATGACCGCGGCCGCGGTCGCCGTGGCCCTGTCCTCGCTGTTCGTGACGGCGGGGGTGCTGAGCGCATCCACCCCGCCCGCGCAGGCGCACGTGCCGGCCCCGGCACCGGTCGCCGCGCCCGCCGGCGTCGACGACTTCACCTTCGCGAGCTTCGACGCGGACTACCGGCTCGGCCGCGATGCGGAGGGGCACTCGACGCTTACCACCGTCGAGACGCTCGTGGCGCGCTTCCCCGAGATCGACCAGAACCACGGCATCCGGCGCGAGCTGGTCGAGGACTACGACGGGCACCCGACCGACCTGAAGGTCGTGTCGGTGACCGACCAGAACGGCACACCGCGCCCGTACAGCAGCGACTCCTCCGACGGGATCCTGTCGCTGACGATCGCGGCGAAGGACTACGTCCACGGCGACCAGACCTACGTCATCACGTACCGGCAGACGAACGTCACCCGCCACTTCGCCGACACCGACGACGACGAGTTCTACTGGGACACCAACGGGACCGCGTGGGCGCAGCCCTTCGACCGCGTGACGGCGACGGTTCACCTGGGCTCCGGCCTGGCCGGAGCCCTCAAGGGCACCACGTCCGCGTACCGCGGCGCGCAGGGCTCCTCTGAGCCCGCGACTGTCGAACGCACCGCCGACGGGTTCCGCTTCAGCGCCGACCAGCTCGGCCCGCGCGAGAATCTGACGTTCGCGATCGGGTTCGCGCCCGGCACGTTCGTGGCGCGCGCCGACGGGCTGTTCGACACCGGCTGGGGATACGTGGCCGTGGCCGGGCTGCTGCTCGGCATCCTCGCCCTGATCGGCGCGATCGTGGTGCGCATCCGCCTGCTGCGCGACGCCCCGGGACGCGGCACGATCATCCCGGAGTACGTCCCGCCGAAGGAGGGACTCCTGCTCACGGCGGACCTGACGAGACGCACCAGCAAGGCGGTCGCGGCGCAGACCCTCGATCTGGCGGTGTCCGGACGGGTGCGCGTGCTGCAGACCACGGGATTTCTCGGCCGGCCCTCCTACACGCTGGAGCTGGTCTCCACCGAGGCGACCGGTCGCCAGGCACTGCGCGACCCGCGCCCGACCACCGACGAGCTGGAGACCCTGCGCGCCCTGTTCGGCGACGCGCTCGCTCCGGGCACGACGCTGACGCTGGGGAAGTCCAACCCGCGCGTCGCCCGGGCGGTCTCCGCGGTGCAGAAGCGGGTGCACAAGGATGCGACCAGCTACGGCTACCGCACGACCGGACCGCGCGGACCGGTCCGCGCGGTGTTCTTCACGGCGCTGGGCGCGACCCTGCTCGCCGTGGTCGGCTCTGTGGTCAGCATGGCCGGCGAGTACGGCGGGGCGGCGCCGTTCGGCATCCTGTTCGGCTCGGTCGTGCTCTTCGTCGCCGCCGCCGTCCTGGTGGCGCGGTCGCCGCTGACCAGCGCGGGCACGACCCTCCGCGAGTACGCCGATGGCCTGCGGATGTATGTGGAGCTCGCCGAAGCCGACCGCATCCGGTACCTGCAGTCGCCCCAGGGCGCGGAGCGGGTGCCGGTCGCCGTGAACGATCCGCGCGAGATGCTGAAGCTCACCGAGCGCCTCCTGCCCTGGGCCGTCCTGTTCGGCGAGGAGAAGAAGTGGCTGGCCGAGCTGGGCCGGTTCTACGAGGAGACCGGGCAGACACCCACCTGGTACGCGGGCCAGACGGCCTTCAACGCCGCCGTGCTCTCTCAGATGGTCAGCGGGATCTCGTCCAGCACGACGATCGCGAGCAGCTCGTCGTCCGGCGGCACCGGGGGCGGAGGGTTCTCCGGCGGCGGGGGCGGCGGCGGAGGCGGCGGAGGCGTCTAGGACCGCATCCCGATGCGTCAGTCCTTCATGGTGCGCGGCGGCAACGTCGGCAGCGCGAGCGCGTTGTTCCCGCGGTCGTCGGCGCGGACGGTGCGGTGCGGACCCGACGTGAGCACGGTCGCCGTGGCACGGCCGACCTCCGCCAACGACTGGGTGCCCGCATCGAGGTAGCCGTGCTCGCTCAGGTGCCTGCGGTACGCCGCCTCGCGCGCCGCGAGTGACGGGATGGCCGTCCACACCGGTGAGGCGATGTCGTCGTTGTACGACGAGTGCAGGATCGGCGCATGCCCGGTCACGGGCAGGAGGCCCTGCGCGGGGTCGCCGTCCACCGGCATGACCCGGGCGCCGAACGCGGGCTCACGCGGGTCCGTCCGGCTCACGCGGCCGAGGTCCGCCTCGTCATCGGTCACGGCCTCGCCGGCGTAGACGGCCTTCGCGTGGAGTGCTGCGGCGGTCGGGATGGTCTCCTCGATCCCGGCGGACCCGAGCATCACGAACGCGTTGATGCCCAACGGGGTGTCGGCCAGGGCATCCGCCGACATCGTCGTGCCGTAGGAGTGGGCGACGACGTTCAGGGTCGGGATGTGCGCCCGGCGGACCGCCCGGACCCCCTGGATCGCCTCCGTGAGCAGCGGGGCTCCCGCGGCGGCGTACTCGCCGAGCGCGGCATCCACCCCGACCGGGGGGACGACGTAGCCCATCCAGGCGATCACCGCGTGGTTCGCCGGGGCGCCCGCGGCGCGCTGCGCATCCCACACGTTCTGGGCCGCCAGCGTCCACAGCTGCATGTCGGTGGTGTACGTGCCCATCCCGGGGACGAGCCAGGTGACCATCGCGGCCGTGCCGACATCGCCCACGGAGATCGCCGCGGTCGGGCGGGCGCCCGCGACGAACTCGACGAGATGCCGCGCCGGGCGGCTCTTCGGCGAGAGCGCCGCATGGATGGCGGTGTACGCCGCCAGAGAGAGCCGGTCGGCCGTGCCATCGGCAGCGGACGCCGCGCGGGCCCGCGCGGAGGTCAGGCTCTGCTGCAGCGCATGCCGATTGGCCCTGTCGCGCGTGGAGTAAGGGACCCCATCGAGGTTGCCGATGAACGCGGGGAGGAGCCGTTCCAGCTGTGCCCGCTGGTCCCTGGGGAGCGCCGGCCACTCCCGGGCCGTCTCCCCCGCGGCCGCATTCGCCAGCTCGAACAGCCGCTCGGGCTGCGCCCGGACCATCGCCTCCATCCCCGCGGCGTCGAGCCGGGCGAACGCGCGGAGTTCGGCAGCGGTCGAGGAGCGCACGGCAGCAGGCGCGACGAGGGCGGCGAACACCGCGGCGAGCGCCAGCACGACGGCCAGGACCGCCCGACGACGGGGGTGCGCGCGGCGCGCCGGTTCGGGCCGCTGGCGAGGCGTCGCCATCAGGCGGCGCCGCGCCGACGTCGGGGGCCGGGTGCCGTGCCGCGGAAGAACCGTGCCGTGCGGCCGGTCCACAGCACGAGGATGACGGCCAGGCTGACGGCGAGGTCGACGAGCCGGAACACGGTCACGCTACCGTCCGTGATGATGACGATCGCGCCGAGGAGCAGGGACACGCTGAAGAGGCCGGTCAGCAGGACCCGCGCATCCCGTCGTGCTCGCGTCAGCCCGGAGCCCAGCGAGATCACGAGCAGTCCGAGCATGATCGTGGCGGCCCCGACGACGGTGATGACCGTTCGCTCGAGGCTGCTGAGGCCGTCCCCGTAGCGGACGAACAGCAGGACGATGCCCGCGAGGATCTCGAGCACGCCCGCGATGTAGCAGATCACCACGGCGCCGAGCAGCTCGGCCGGGGGACGCACGCGCTCGTCGTCCGCGTCCGCCCGGGCGGTCACGGGCGAGTGCGCGGCGGTGTGCCGGTGGACGAAGCGTCGATGGACGAACCGGACGATCTCGATGAGTCCGACGCACAGGGCCGAGAAGACCAGGACGAGCAGGGCGGTGACCACCGAGACCTCGGTGAACTCCAGGAAATCGCGCACGAGCGGGACGGTGTAGACGACCACCAGGCCGATCATCATCGAGCCGATGATGAGCACCTTCCAGCCGTCGATCGGGCGCGAGAGGACGGTCAGCACCCAGAGGCCCACGATGGTCAGGATCAGCGTGGACCCGGTGCGCAGCTCCGGCTGGCCCACGCCGGCCGATCCCGCCGACCACGAGTAGAGGAACAGGGTGAGGGCGATCACCGCTCCGGCCGGGACGGCGAAGGAGAGCGAGCGGGCGAGGAACCCGGGCACGTACCTCCGCGCGTTCGGCATGAGCGCCAGGAAGAAGCTGGGGAGCCCGATGGTCAGGCCGTCGATGACCGAGAGCTGACGCGGCAGGAAGGGGAACTGCAGCACGAAGGCGCCGAACAGCACAGCGAGCGCCGTCGCGTAGGCGGTCTTGGTCAGGAACAGCATCGAAACGCGCTCGATGTTCGCGATCACCTGCCGCCCCTCAGCGACGACGCTCGGGAGGTGGGAGAACCTGCCGTCGAGCAGGACGATCCGGGCGACCGCCTTCGTCGCGGCGGCGCCCGATTCCATCGCGATGCCGATGTCGGCCTCCTTGATGGCGAGCGCGTCGTTGACGCCGTCGCCGGTCATCGCCACGGTGTGGCCGGCCGACTTGAGGGCGACGACGATCGCCTTCTTCTGGTCGGGTGTGACCCGGCCGAAGACGACGTTGTCCTCGACCACCCGGGCCAGCTCGGCCGGGTCGGACGGCAGCTCGCGCGCGTCGAAGCCGGTCGGCGCGTCCAGCCCCACCTGGCGGGCGATCGCGGCGACGGTCTGCGGGTTGTCGCCCGAGATCACGCGCACCGCCACCCCCTGCCCGGCGAAGTACGTCAACGTCTCGGCCGCATCCGATCGGATCCGCTCGCGGAAGGTCAGCAGGGCGACGGGCCGGAGCCCGTCCGGCAGGCGCTCCTCGTCCGGGAGGGGCAGCGGCGAGTGTGCAAGCACCAGCGTCCGGCGGCCGGATGCCGCCAGCTCTGCCGTCCGCTCCGTCAGCCGGTCGTCGGCGAACACCATCTCCGGTCCGCCGAGCACCCAGCTGCGGGCTGCGGCGTCGCCGAACGACACCGCGCTCCACTTGCGCGCCGACGAGAACGGGATGCGCCCGGTCGGCTCGGACGCGACCGTCCGCGTGTACGGCACGGCCAGACAGCGCGCGGTGGCGTTCGCGTCGGGCTCCGCGCCGTACCAGGCGAGCACCTCCCGCCAGCCGTCCGGCTGGTCCGCGAGGGGATGCTCGGCGTCGAACTCGATGTCGCCCTCGGTCAGCGTCCCCGTCTTGTCCAGACACACCAGGTCGACGCGCGCCAGTCCCTCCACCGCCGCCAGCTCCTGCACCAGCACCTGCTGCCGCGCCAGCTTCACCGCGCCGACGGCGAAGGCGATGCTGGTCATCAGCACCAGCCCGAGCGGGATCATCGCCACGACCGCGGCGATCGTGTTGACGGCGGCCTGGCGCCACGAGCCGCTGGAGATCGTGTCCTCCCAGCCGCCCAGAGCGATGACCTGCGCGTTGAACACCAGGAGGGCGATCGGGCCGACCACCCAGGTCACCCAGCGCAGCACCCGGTCGATGGAGGAGCGCAGCTCGCTCGCCACGAGCGAGAACTTCTTCGCCTGCGCCGAGAGCGTGTTGGCGAAGGATGCGGCCCCCACCCGGTCGACCGTGGCCAGACCTTCGCCGCCGACCACGACCGAACCGGACAGCACCTCGTCCCCCGGCGACTTGTCGACAGGATCGGACTCGCCGGTCAGCAGCGACTCGTCGAGCTGCAGGTGCCCGGCCGAGACGACCTTCGCATCCGCCGGCACCTGGTCGCCCGCGCGCAGCACCAGCAGGTCGCCCATCACGACCTCGGCGACATCGATCTGCGCGTCGGCGCCGTCGCGGATCACCCGCGCGTGGGGCGCGTGCAGCACCGCCAGCCGGTCGAGCGCCGCCTTCGCCCGGAACTCCTGCGCCGAGCCGATGATCGTGTTCGCGAGGGCGCTCAACCCGAACAGCGCGTCCTGCCAGCGGCCCAGGAGGAGGAGCACGAGGAAGCACGCCGCGATGATGCCGTTGAACAGGGTGAGCGCGTTCGCCCGCAGGATGCTGCCGACGCTCCGGCTCGCATCCTGCCGGTAGGCGTTCGTCTGCCCGTCCGCCACCCGCCGGGCGACCTCGGACGACGAGAGGCCGTCGGCCCTGCCGGGAGCAGCGGTCGTGGTGTCGGTCATGTCGCAGCGCTCCCCATGCGGACAACCTAGCGACATCTCCCTGGCCGAGCCAGCGTCGCCGGCCCCCGCATCCGCGCGGGGGCCGGCTCGACCCCTAGTTGCTGCGACGGACCTCGAACTCGGAGAGCCCAACGTTGCTGCCGACGCCGTCCGTCACCTGGAATTTCACCCAACTCGCCTGACGGCCGGCGAAGGAGATCTTCCGCGGGGTGCCGTCGTTGCCGAGGGCGCCCACCTCGACCGTCGACCCGTCGCTGAACGAGAGGACGCCCGCGCGCACCTGGTCGGTGAGATTCGGCCGGTCGCCCAGCGTGACCTGGTTGATGGTCTGCGTGCCCGGCAACGTCAGCGTGATCGACGGCTTCAGTTCACCGCGTGACACCCACTCGCCGACTCCATTCTGGCCGACGATTCCGTCGATCGCGTTCGCAGCGGGGTAGCGCGCGTCGTAGACCGACGAGGCGGAGGCGGTCGCCTCGCGCGCGAGGTTCGGCGTTGGGGCTGCGGTCGTCCCACGGTGGAACGCCTGGATCTCGGACAGACCGACATCGCCCCTTCCGTCGTCGATCTGGAATTTCACCCAGGTGACCTCCCGCGGCACGAAGGTCCGCAACCGAGCGCTTCCGGAGTTGTCGATCCAGACGACGTACTCCGTCTGCGTGCCGTCGCTGAAGCTGAGGGTGCCCCTCGTGCCCCAGTCGTAGGAGTTCGGACGGTCGTAGACCCTGATCTCGTCGATCACCTGGGGCGTGTCCCAGGTGAGGGTGATGCTGGGCGTCGACTCGCCTTTGGACGCCCACTCGCCTGTGCCGTTCTGGCCGATCACACCGTCGATCGCGTTCGATGCCCGGAAGGTGTCTCCCCGTTCGGACGACGCCGTGGCGACGGCGTCGCGAGCGACGTTCCTGTCCGGATCGGTCGACGGGCACTCGGCGACGACCCACCAGTTCGTGTCGAGGGGGTACTTGCGCTGGTGGTACTCCAGCGCGCGGTAGAGCTTCTCGTTGTAGTTGACCAGGTCGCCCTTGAAGTAGGTGAGGTCCGTGGCCCAATACTGACGGCTCTCCGAGAGCGACGCGCACGAGTCACCGGCCGGCGTCGCCAGGGCTGGAGACGCTGCACCGAACCCCGCCGCGGTGCCCAGCACCACGGCGGCCGACATGAGTATTCGAATTCCGCGCTTCATTGGTGATCTCTCTCTTCGACGTACCGCGGGCGGGGCCGGTCTTCGGCCCTGCTCTCTCTTGTGAGGACGTGCGATTCCGTCTGCCATGACGCCCGGTACGCTATTTACCGAACGGCTACCACGTCGGTAAATTCTTCACACGAGGGGCTCGCATGGCACGGATCGAGAGCGTCATCGTCCACCGCCGGAGCGTCCCCCTCGTGCGGCCGTTCGTGACCTCCGTGCGGCGCGCGGATACGGTGGACGCCCTCCTCGTCGAGGTCAGGGATGCGGACGGACGGAGCGGATGGGGCGAGGCCCCCACGAGCTGGCGGGTGACCGGCGAGAGCCACGAGAGCGTCGCGAGCGCCGTGGCGGGACCGCTCACCGCATCCACCGTCGGGATGCCGTCCGACGATCCCCGGGAGGCGTCCGCCCGGCTGGCCCGCGCCGTCGTCGGCAACCCGTCCGCGCGGATGGGCGTGGAGTGCGCGATCTGGGATCTGGCCGCGCGGACCGCGGGTCTCCCCCTGCACCGGTACCTCGGCGGCAGGGCCGACCGCATCGAGTCCGACATGACCCTGTCCGCCGCCGTGACGGCCGACGACGCGGAGGACCTCATCCGAACCGCGCTCGAGCATGTCGGCAACGGCTTCACGACGCTCAAGGTGAAGACCGGTGCCGGCGGCGACGACGACGCGATCGTCCGGCGCGTGCGCGCGGCCGTCGGCGACGCGATCGCGATCCGCGTGGATGCGAACCAGGGCTGGACGCCGGACGAAGCGGTGCGGATCGTCAACGGCTGGCGGGACGACGCGGTCGGGGTCGAGCTGGTCGAGCAGCCCGTGCACCGCGACGACATCGCCGGGCTGGCGTATGTCAGCGAGCGGACGACGACGCCGGTCGTCGCGGACGAGTCGGTCTGGAACGCGCGCCAGCTGCGCGAGGTGCTGGTGAGCCGCGCGGTGTCGCGGATCAACATCAAGCTGGCGAAGACGGGCGGCATCGCGGAGGCACTGGCCTTGGCGGAGCTCGCCCGGCAGCGAGACGTCTCGGTGTTCGTCGGCTGCATGTCGGAGAGCCACGTCGGCATCGCGAGCGCGGCGGCCGTCGCGTCCGCGCTCGCCGAGACCGGAGGTCTGCACGGCGCCCAGGACCTCGACGCCGGGCTGTGGCTGGCGTCGAGCCCGGTGGAGGGCGGGGTCAGCTATCGCGGGCCGTGGATCCGGCTGTCGGACGCGCCGGGGACGGGGATCTCGTCGCTCGCGACGATCGCAGCGGAGCCAGGGACAGCAGCGCGCATCCCGCCAGCAGCCCGGCGATGACGAGCAGTACTCCCGCGGGTGCCGACCCGACGGTGACGGCGACCGCGAAGGAGACCGCCGACCCTCCGGCCGAGCCGACCGCCACGAGGATGCTCGCCGTACGGTCGGCACGCTCACGCGTCGTGGCGGCGAGCGCCGACCCGAGCAGCAGCGCGTAACCCGGGGCGACCAGCAGGACGACGGCGCCGATCAGGAGCGCCGCGCCGACACCCTGTCCGACGATGGCCGACAGCACCGCCACGACGGCTGCTGCCCCGACGGCGACCGGGAGGTACACCCGCGCGGGAACCCCACGGGCCACGACCGCCGCGCAGGCGAAGCGGCCGACGGCCATCAGCGTCCAGAACGCCGTCGTCCCCACCGCCGCCGTCGTGCCGGCGAGACCGAACAGCGACTGGGACAGGGTGCTCGACCAGCCCGCGAGCACGGTCTCGGCGCCGACGAACAGGAACAGCGCCGCGCCGACCGGCCAGAGCCGCCGTCCGGCGCCCCTCTGCACCCGCGGCGGTGGCGCCGATCCCTCCGCGCCGGGCCAGGTCGCGCCCGCGACCGCGGCGAGCACGGCCCCGGCGGCCGGAACCAGCGCGAGCGCCGCGACCGGCGCCCACAGGGCGGCTGCGGGCACGAACGCGATGAGGAGGGGAGCTCCTGCCGCCGCGACGGCCGACGCACCGTTCAGGACGGTCAGCCGGACGGGGGTGCCCTCGGAGGAGCGCGCCCGCGAGAGGGCGGTGGCGCTCGCCTCGACGAGCCCGAAACCCAGCCCGGTCACGGTCGCAGCCAGAAAGAAGAGAGGAGCGGAGGTCGCGCAGGCGACGAGTGCGAGGCCGGCGACCTGGAGGGCGGAACCGACCGCGAGCAGCGTCCTGGCGCGTCCCCGGCGCGGCACGGCCGTGACCAGCACACCGGCGAAGAGGCCGAGGAACAGCAGCGAGACGCTGGGGAGGAGCTCCTCCGGGGCGAGGCCGGTTCGCTCGGCGACCGCCGGGATCGACGCGGGGATCACCGCACCGACGGCCCCGAGCGCGACGAAGCCGAGGATCAGCGCGCCGTCCTGGACGGACTCAGGTCCGCGTCGCGTCATCGAGCAGCTCGAGGATGTGTCGGTACGGCTTGCCCGTCGCGCGCGTCATGCCCAGCTCGCAGGTGCGGTTCGCGGAGGCGTACGCGGCGAACTCCCGGCCGGCGAGCTCGGCGGACTCGGCGCGGGTGGCGGACGCCGTCAGCTCGGGATGCAGCATCCCCCGGTCGCCGGCGAACGCGCAGCAGCCCCAGTCGACGGGCACGACCACGTCGTCGCTGATCGCCGACGCCACCCGGACCATCGGGTCGGTCACGCCGAGGTGGGTGGACGAGCAGGTGGGATGTACCGCGATGGATGCGAACGGGGCGCGGACCGACAGCGCGGGCAGCACCTCCCTCTCCACGAACGCGACGGCATCGATCACCGTGAGACCGCTGCCGGCGGCCAGGTTCAGGAAGCCCTCCGTGCAGGAGACCCCGTCGGAGATGACCGGCAGCTCTCCCCCGCGCGTGGCCTCCTGGAGGGCGGGCACGACGTTCGCCGCCATCGTGCGGTGGCCGGCAGGGTTGCCCTTCGACGTCCACGGCGTCCCGCAGCACATCGATTCGACGCCCTCCGGGATCGTCACGGCGACGCCCGCCCGCTCGCACAGAGCGAGGAAGGCGTCCCGGACCCCCTGGGACGCGTCGGCCGGCCCGAACATCGAGCCGATGCACGACGGAACGTAGACGGCGACCGCGTCGGCGGTCGCTCTGGCGCGCCGCCGGGTGCCGCCGCGCGGGAGGCCGCCGTCGTAGCGCGGTACATCGTCCGCCCCCAGCAGCGTCCGGCCCAGATCGGTGACCGCGGTCACGAGCGGAGCAGGGAGCAGCTTCGCGGTGGTCATCGCCGTCGC
Source organism: Leifsonia soli (assembly GCF_013408745.1). NCBI lineage: Bacteria > Bacillati > Actinomycetota > Actinomycetes > Micrococcales > Microbacteriaceae > Leifsonia > Leifsonia soli. Next base: position 2,606,404 of record NZ_JACCBJ010000001.1, read on the forward strand.
GCCGGCCCGCGTGACCGTCCCCCAGTGCTTCGCCGCGGCATCCCAGCCGGCACCCGCCACGGGATGGTCGTGCTCGGCGCGGAGCCTCTTCACCAGCTTGCCGGTGTCGATGCGCACGGGGCAGGCCGTCTGACACATCCCGTCGGCGGCGCAGGTGTCGAGGCCGTCGTAGCCGTAGTCGCGGTCCAGCTCGGCGACCAGCTCCGCATCGCCCGCCAGCCGGGCGCGCTCGCGCTCCCGGCGCAGCACGATGCGCTGCCGGGGCGTCACGGTGAGGTCCTTGGACGGGCAGACCGGCTCGCAGTAGCCGCACTCGACGCAGCGGTCGACCTCGGCCTCGACCGTCGGGGTGAGCTTCAGATGCTGAAGGGGGCCGTCCGGATCCTCGTTGAGGAGGACTCCGGGATTGAGCAGCCCGCGGGGATCGGCGAGTTCCTTCACCCGCAGCATCACGCCATAGAGGTCGTCGCCGAACTGGCGGCGGACGTAGGGCGCCATGATCCGCCCGGTGCCGTGCTCCGCCTTCAGCGTCCCGCCGTTGCGCAGGACGAGCGCGACCATCTCCTCGGTGAACTCCGCGTAGCGCTGCGTCGAGCCCGGGTCGTCGAAGCGCTCGGTGAGCATGAAGTGGATGTTGCCGTCCTTGGCGTGCCCGAAGATCACGCTGTCCTCGTAGCCGTGGCGGTCGAACAGTGCGGTCAGGCCCTCGCAGGTCTCGCGGAGAGCGGCGACGGGGACCGCGATGTCCTCCAGCATCGCCGTGGTGCCCGACGGCCGGTTGCCTGCGACGGTCGCATACAGGTCCTTGCGGATGTGCCAGAGGGCGTCGCGCCGGCGGGGGTCCTGTGTGAGCGTGGCCGGCTGGGCGAGCGGCAGGGGCGCCACGAGTTCCGGCCAGGCGGCGAGCCGGGAGGCGAGCGCATCGGCGTCGGCCTCCTGGTACTCGACGAGCAGCGCAGCATGCCGATCGACGCGCAGCGCGAGGAGCTCGTCGTCCGCACCCGGATCGCGCTGCGCCACCCGCAGCGAGGTGGCGTCGAGGAGCTCGACGGTGGCGAGGCCGGAGGCCACGAGGGCGGGCAGCGCGCCGGTCGCGTCCGCGAGGGTCGGGAAGTACAGCATCCCCGTCGCCGTGTGCGCGCGGACGGGCAGGGTGCGGAAGGTGGCCTCGGCGACGAAGGCCAGCGTCCCCTCGCTCCCGACGACCAGATGGAGCAGGAGCTGCACCGGCGAATCGTGGTCGAGGAAGGCGTTGACGCCGTAGCCCATCGTGTTCTTGATGGCGTACTGGCGGCGGATGGTCTCCACCATCGCCGGATCGGAGCGCACCCGATCGCGCAGTTCGGCGAGCCCGTGCCAGAGCGCGGGGGCCGCCTCCCTCATCCGCTCGTCCGCGTCGGGGGCGGCCGTGTCGAGCACGGTGCCGTCGGCCAGCACCAGCACCGCCGACTCGATCGTGTTGTAGGTGTTGAACTCGGTGCCGCACGACATGCCGCTGGAGTTGTTCGCGACGACCCCGCCGACGGTGCAGGCGGCCTCGCTCGCCGGGTCGGGGCCCAGCTTGCGCGTGTGCCGGGCGAGCCGCGCGTTGACCTGACGGACCGTCGCACCGGGCTGGACGCGGACGCGCGCGCCGCCGTCGAGCACCTCGATGGCGCGGAAGTTCCTGCGGGTGTCCAGCAGCAGCCCCTCGGTCGACGCCTGCCCGGAGAGGCTGGTGCCGCCGGAGCGGAACGCGATCGGGGTGCCGGACGAGCCGGAGAGCCGGAGCAGCGCGGCGAGATGCGCGGTGTCGCGCACGGTGACAACGCCGAGCGGCGTCATCAGGTAGTGCGAAGCGTCGTGCGCCATCGCCAGACGGTCGATCGCGCGGTCGCGCACCGTTCCGGGAGCGAGCCGTTCGAGCCGCTCGGCCAGTTCCGCTGAGGGGGCCACCGATGGACCTTTCGTGTCAGGCGACCGCGAGCGACGTGCCGGGGATCGCGGCGATCAGCTGGCGCGTGTACTCCTGCTGCGGCGCTTCGAAGATCGCATCCGGCTCTCCGCTCTCGACGACCGTGCCCGCGCGCATCACGTAGACCTGGTGGGCGACCAGGCGCACCACGGCGAGGTCGTGACTGATGAAGAGGTAGGAGAGCCCGAGCTCGCGCTGGAGCGACACCATCAGGTCGAGGATCTGCTCCTGCACCAGGACGTCCAGGGCGCTGACCGCCTCGTCCATGACGACGAGCTCGGGGTTGAGCGCCAGGGCGCGCGCGATGGCGACGCGCTGGCGCTGCCCGCCGGACAGCTCGTGCGGATACCGGTCGGCGAACGACGCGGGCAGCGCGACCTTGTCGAGGAGGTCGGCGACCGCCTTCCTGCGGCCGGCGGCATCCCCGATCCTGTGCACCCGCAGCGGTTCCGCCACCACCTGCTCGATGGTGTACCTCGGGTCGAGCGACGCGTACGGGTTCTGGAACACGGGCTGCACCGAGCGGCGGAACTCCAGCAGACGGCGGCCGGACAGGGTGGAGACGTCCACACCGCGGAAGGAGACGGTTCCGCCGTCGGGGTCCTCCAGCTTCAGCGCGAGACGCGCGGTGGTCGACTTGCCCGAGCCGGACTCGCCGACGATGGCCACGGTCTGCCCGCGCGGAACCTGCAGGCTCACGCCGTCGATCGCGAGGAAGGGCTCCGACCGGCCGCGGATGCGGTACTTCTTCACCGCACCCGCGATGTCGAGGAGGATCTCCGGCTCCGCGCCGTCGGCTGCCGCCTCCACCACGGGGGCGACCTTCGCGCTGGCCATCCCCGGCGCTGCGGCCAGCAGACGCCGCGTGTACTCGTGCCGTGGATGCGCGACGAGCTCGGCCGCCGGCCCGGTCTCGACGATCTCGCCGCGGAACATCACCGCGACCCGGTCGGCGCGCTCGGCGGCGAGCGCCAGGTCGTGCGTGATGAGGAGAACGGCCGCGCCGAGCTCGGACGCGAGCTGGCCCATCTGGTCGAGGACCAGGCGCTGGACCGTCACGTCGAGTGCGGAAGTCGGCTCGTCGGCGAGCAGCACCTCCGGGCGGCAGGCCAGCGCCATGGCGATCAGGACGCGCTGCCGCATCCCGCCGGAGAACTCGTGCGGGTACTGGTTGAACCGGGCCGGGGCGTCGCCGATGCCGGCCCGCTCGAGCAGCCGGATGGCCTCCTGCTTCGCCGCCTGCCCCGTGGCCCGTCCGTGGACCTGGAGCGCTTCGACGATCTGCGCGCCGATCTTCATCACCGGGTTCAGATTGGTCATCGGGTCCTGCGGCACCAGCCCGATGCGGTTGCCGCGGATTGACGTCATCGCCTTCTCCGGGGCGGCCGTGATGTCGAGCTCCTTGAGCAGGATGGTGCCCGACGAGATCCTGCCGTTCTCCGCGAGCAGCCGGTTGACGCACGCGGCGAGCGTCGACTTCCCGGAGCCGGACTCGCCGACGATGGCGACGGTCTCGCCGGCCGCGACGTCGAGACTCACATGCTTGACCGCCTCCACCTCGCCGCGCGAGGTCGTGAAGGTGACCGAGAGGTCCCGGATGCTCAGGACGGGCTCGCGGACGGTCTGCTGGGTGTCGCTGTTCATCGTTCCTCGGCGTTCGTCGTGACGGGAGAGGCTTCGGCCGCCAGCGCCGCTGCGGCGGCGTCGAGCAGCACGGACTGGATGGCGTCGCCGGTCACCGGCGACGGGCGCGTGTCGTGGTCGGCGTCCCGGGGCAGCGGTCCGGTCGTCCCGGCGAGCCGCATCGCCGCACCCGCGACGACGACGTCGGCGTCGAGCCCGAAGCCGAACCAGGTCCCGGTGAAGCCGCCGTGCCCGAGCAGGGTGACGGATCGGCCGCCGACCGCGATCGTGCTGAGACGGAAGCCCACCGCCTGCCCGGGGTCGACCGCCGAGGGCCGGCTGAACGCGTGCAGCACGTCGTCCGACACGAAGCCGTCGCGGAGGGCAGCGCCCAGGGCGAGCAGGTCGTCGACCGTCGAGAACAGACCGGCGTGGCCGGAGACGCCGCCGAGGGCGTGCGCAGCGTTGCCGTCGTCGACCTCTCCGCGGATCGGGCCGCCGCGCCAGCCGTCGAACCCGTCCGGCCGGAACGGCACAGGGAACGGCGTGCCGGTGGCGATCATCCGGAACTCGTAGGCGTCGCTGTCCGCGCTGGTGACCGCGGACGCGGCGGGAACCGGCCCGTATTCGCTGGTGAGCCCGAGCGGTTCGGCGACCATCGCCCGATAGGCGTCGCTCAGTGGACGGCCGGTCACCCGCTCGACCACCGCCCCGGCGAGGATGAGGCCGAAGTCGGAGTACCGCCACTCCGTGCCCGGTGCGCTCGCCAGCGGAAGCTCCTGGGCGCGTGCGATCGCGGCGTCGCGGTCGGTGGTCTCCAGATACAGCGGCCACCACGGCTGGAGACCGGCCGTGTGGGTGAGCAGCTGCTCCAGGGTGACGCCGTCCTTGTCGCCGCCGCGGAACGCGGGGAGGTGCTCGCGGACGGGATCGTCGAGGTGGAGGCGTCCCTCGTCGACGAGGCGCATGACCATGACCGTGGTGGCGGCGACCTTGGTGACCGACGCGAGATCGAGCAACAGGTCCCTGCTCATCGGGACCGCCTCCGCCCCCGCACCGCTCGGAGCGGCCCAGCCGCCGCATCCCACCTCCACGCCGGCCGTCGTGCGCACGCCGACGATGGCGCTGGCGGGATGCGTCCCGGGCCCGCCGAGGCCCAGCAGGCGATCGACGTACGTCTGGAGGCCGCTCACCGGCGCGCCTCCTCCGCGTCGCGGCGGAACTCCACGTGCGGCCACTCCGTCAGCGCCTCGCCCCGCGGAAGCGGAGCACCGGGCGCCGGGGTCATCCGGCCGAGGACCCGGGGACCCGAGGCACCCGTGCAGCTGGGGACGTTCGCGGGGAGCCCGTTCGCCGTCGCCCAGCCGATCAGGGCGAAGGCGACGGCCTCCTTATCGTCGGACGGGACGCCGAGGGCGTCGCTCGTGCGCACATCCACGCCGGGCAGCAGCTCCTCGATGCGCCGGAGCAGCACCGGGTTGCGCACACCGCCGCCCGAGACGATCAGCACCTCGACCCCGGCGGTGCGGATCGCGTCCGCCACCGTGCGCGCGGTCAGGTCGGTGAGGGTGGCGACCAGGTCGGGGAGGGAGAGGTCGCGGGAGGTGCGGCTCAGCTGCTCGAGCACATAGTCGAGGTGGAACAGCTCTTTCCCGGTGCTCTTCGGGGTGGGGAGCGCGTAGTAGGGCTCGGCGAGGAACTGCCGAAGGACCGCCTCGTCCACGGTCCCCGCCGACGCCAGGCGGCCGTCGCGGTCGAAGCTCTCCGGTGTCTCCGTCGAGTGCGTGACCACGGCGTCGACGAGCGCGTTGGCCGGCCCGATGTCCCACGCGACCGGGTCCTGGCCCGCGGCGACGACGGTGACGTTGGAGATGCCGCCGAGGTTCAGCGCACCGGCGCGGACGCCGTCGGCGCCGAGGCCGCGCAGCAGGATCGTGTCGAGGATGGGCACCAGCGGAGCGCCCTGGCCGCCGGCCGCGATGTCGGCTGCGCGCAGGTCGGACACCACCGGGAGCCCGGTCGCCTGGGCGATCCACGCCGGCTCGCCGAGCTGGAGCGTCCCGCGGGCCCGGCCGTCCTCGATCCAGTGGAACACCGTCTGCCCGTGCGAGCAGACGAGGTCCACCGGGCCGAACCCGCCATCGGCGTGAGCGCGGAGCGCCGCCCGGGCGGCCTCCCCGAACTCCTGGCCGATGGCCGTGTCCAGCTCGCAGGCGACGTCGAATCCGACCGCGGCGGGGGGCAGTGCCGCGAGCAGGCGCGCCCGCAGACCGGCGGAGTACGGCGTGGACGTCGTGTACTCGATGGTCGCGGTCGCCGAGGCGCCGTCGCCGTCGAAGTCGACGATCGCGATGTCGATCCCGTCGTGCGAGGTTCCGGAGATCATGCCGAGGACGCGCATCAGATCTCCGCCTTCGGGGCAGAGGCGACGACGGTGCGCAGGACGCCGGAGGCCGCGTCGAGCGCGCTCCGGGCGTCCTCGACGCTCATCCCGGTGACGATCGTCGCGATGGCGAGCTTGGCGTTCCAGTCGGCGGCGTCGAGCGCGACGCGTGCCGTCTCGTCGTCCGTGCCGGTGGCCAGTGTGACGATCCGCACGGCCCGGCGCAGCAGCTTCGCGTTGGTCGCCTTCACATCCACCATCAACGTCTTATAGGTCTTGCCGAGCCGGATCATGCTGATGGTGGAGATCATGTTGAGCACCAGCTTCGTCGCGGTGCCCGCCCCGAGCCGGGTCGAGCCGGTCACGACCTCCGGCCCGACGGCGATCTCGATGCCGTGACGTGAGATCGCGGAGATCGGGGTGTCCACGTTGCACGAGAGCCCCACGGTCAGCGCTCCGCTCTCGTTCGCGAGACGCAGCGCGCCGAGCACGTACGGGGTGCGGCCGCTGGAGGCGATGCCGACGACCGTGTCGAGTGGACCGGGCGCGACGTTCCCCAGATCGGCGCGGCCGGTCGCCTCGCTGTCCTCCGCGGACTCGATGGAGCTGACCAGAGCGGTCGGGCCCCCGGCGATCAGCCCGAGCACGATGTCCCCGTCCGTTCCGAAGGTCGGCGGGATCTCGGAGGCGTCGAGCACTCCCAGCCGGCCGCTGGTGCCGGCGCCGACGTAGATGATCCGTCCGCCCGCGCGGACGCGCTCGGAGGTGTCCTCGATGGCCGCGATGATGGTCGGCAGTGCGTCGCGCACCGCCCCCGGGATCCGGGAGTCGCGATCGTTCATCAGCGTGACCAGCTCCGCGACGCTGAGCTCGTCCAGCATCAGGTCGTCGTCGGCCACCGCCTCCGTCATCAGTTCGTCGAGTTCGGCGTCGGGCGAGTTCGTAGCCATCAACGGCCTCCGGTCTTGGGGTCGAGGGCGGCGCGCAGGCCGTCGCCGAGAAGGTTCAGCCCGATGACGGCGCAGATCAGCGCGGCGCCCGGGAAGAGCAGCATCCACGGGGCGACGCTGGTCAGCGCCTGCGCCTCGTAGACCATGCCTCCGAGCGATGCGGCGGGCGGCGGCGTCCCGAAGCCGAGGAAGCTCAGCGCCGCCTCGGTCAGGATCGCCCACGAGAGCGAGAGCGTGACCTGCACCACCAGGATCCCGCGCATGTTCGGCAGGACGTGCGTGAACAGGGTCGAGAGCCGGCTGCGGCCGATGGCGGTCGACGCCGCGACGTACTCGGTGGTGCGCAGCGTGAGGACCGGCCCGCGGGCGACGCGCGCGAAGATCGGCATGTAGACCACGGCGATCGCGATGGCCACCGTGAGCCAGCTCCGCTGCAGCGTGGCGGCCAGCGCCAGCGCGAGCAGCAGCGACGGGAAGGCGAAGAGCACGTTGGTGACGATCCCGACCACCCGGTCGGTCACCCCGAGGAAGAAGCCGGCGAGGACGCCGATCAGGGTGCCGACCACGGCGGCCGCCGCGACGGAGACGAGCGCGATGAGCAGCGAGTTCGCGAGCCCGGCCGCGACGCGCGAGAACGTGTCCCGCCCGAACTGGTCGGTGCCGAACCAGTGCGTGCCGCTCGGCGGGTTCAGCGCCTGCGAGACGTCCTGGTGGGCGGGGTTGTACGGGGTCAGACCGAAGGCCGCCATCAGGGCGAGCACGATCACGATGCCCATCAGGACCAGCCCGGTGATGCCGGGCACCGAGCGGAAGGCGGCGACCCAGGCGCGGGAGCGGCGGCTGGAGTCGATGGCGACGTCGGGGACGTTGCTCATGCCGGTCGCGGCGCTCATCGGACACGCACCTTCGGGTCGACGACACGGTAGACCATGTCGGTGAGGAGGTTCACCAGCACGAACATCGTCGCGATGATGAGGACCGTGCTCTGGACCACGGCGTACTCCTTCTGGTTCAGCCCGAGGAGGACCTGGCGTCCGATCCCGGGGATCGCGAAGATCTGCTCGGCCACCAGCGCGCCGCCCAGGAGGAAGCCGAACTGGAGGCCCGTCATGGTCACCACGGGGATGAGCGCGTTCCTGAGCACGTGCCGCACGCGGAGCCTGCGCTCCGGAACGCCCTTGGCCCGCGCGGTCCGGATGTAGTCCTCCGCGCGGATGGACAGGATCGCCGTCCGGGTGGTCTGCAGCACGGGCGGCGCGATGCTGATCCCGAGCACGAGCGCCGGCAGGATCATCTGCTGCAGGTTGAGCCCCGGATTCTGCAGCAGCGTCTTGTACCCCTCGCCGTTCGGGTACCAGCCGAACGAGTTCGCCAGCCAGGTCGCGAGCACGGTCGCCAGCAGGAACGACGGGATGGAGAGCGCGAGCAGACTCCCGAACTGGGTGACGTTGTCGCCGAACCGGCCGGGACGGTTGGCCGCGAACACCCCGCCCGGGATGCCGAGCAGCAGGCCGATGATGATCGAGAACACGGCAAGCTCGATCGTGTTCGGGAGCGCCTGGGCCGTCATCTGCACGACGCTCTGGTGCGAGGTGGTGTTTATCCCGAGGTTCCCGGTCAGCACGCCGCCGAGCCAGTCGAAGTACTGCACGATCAGCGGCTTGTCGATGCCGTAGTACGCCTCGAGCTGGCGGATCTGATCCTGCGTCAGGTCGCCGGCGGCGGTGCCGTACGCGGCCGTGATCTGGTTGCCCGGGACGACCCGGAGGATGACGAAGGTGAGGATGGACACTCCCACGAGGGTGAGGAGCGCTTCGCCGATCCGCCGGGTGACGGGATGGCGGAGGACGTGCAGGAATCGAGTCATGAGAGCCCGGAGGGTCGGACGTCGGGGCGGGCGCGCGGCCCGCCCCGACGGGCGGTCAGGAGAGGGAGGCCTTCCACAGCGTGGACACGTCGGCGTCGTAGCGCGCTTCGAAGCCGGTCACGCTCGAGTTGAGCACGATGTACTCCTTCGGGGTGAAGAGCCACACCCACGCCGCGTTGTCGACGAGCTCCTTGGAGAGCTGGGTGTAGACGGTCTTGCGCTTGGCCGTGTCGGTCGTGGCGATGCCGTCGGCGAACAGCTTGTCCAGCTCCGGCGAGCTGTAGCCGGCCACCTTGTTGTAGGTGCCCCCGGAGGTGAAGTAGCGGGCGTACATGGTGTTCGGGTCGGCGCTGCCCGCGTTCTGCGCGATCGCCGCGTCGAAGTCGCCCGCGAGCCACTTCTGCACGTAGGCGTTGGAGTCGAGGGCCTGCACGTTGACCTTGATGCCGACCTTGCCGAGCTGCGCCTGGACGTTCTGCGCCTCATCCACTGCGGTGGAGTAGAGGCCCTGCGACGTCATGACGTTGAGGGTGAAGCCGTCGGGGGTGCCCGCCTTCTGCATGTACTCCTTCGCCTTCTTCAGGTCCTGCTTGGCGCACGGCTGCGCCTTCGGGTCGGAGCGGTACTCGGGCGAGGTGATCGGGCCCGTCACCGTGCCGGAGCCCAGTGCCGCCGTGTCGATGACGTCCTGCCGCGAGATGGCGCACTGGATGGCGAGGCGCGAGTTCACGTTGGAGAGCACCGGGGAGGCCGCTCGGAGCTGGAGCACGTGGTACTGCAGCGAGGCGGCTTCCATCGACTTGGTCTTGTTCGACACCGCCGTCTTCGCGGTGACGGGGTTGTCGAAGATCGCCACGTCGACCGAGCCGGTCTTGAGCGCGGAGACCATGGACTGGTCGTCGGGGATGATCCGGAACTCGACCTTGGCGGCGCCCGGCTTCCCTCCGAAGAAGTCGGGGTTGCGCTCCAGCGAGATCGACTCGTTGGCGACGCGTCCCGCCCACTTGTACGGGCCGGAGCCGACCGGGGTGGTCTGGAGGCTGTCCACGGAGACGTCGGACGGAACGATGCCGGTGTTCACGGCGGTGAGGCCGGAGGGGAACGACGCATCCGGCTTGCTGAGGTGCACGACGACCGTGGTGGGCGACGGAGTGTCGATGGAGGCGACGGAGGCGAGGTACGAGCGCGAGCTGGCCTTGGACGCGGGGTCCATGATCTTCTCGTACGTGTACTTCACGTCGGCCGAGTCCAGCGCGGAGCCGTTGCTGAACTTCAGGCCGTCCTTGAGCGTGAACGTGTAGGTGAGCCCGTCGGAGGACACCTTGGGCAGGTCGGCGAGGTTCGCGACCGGCTGGTCGTCCTTGTTGGTGGTGAGGAGCGGGCTGTAGATCTGGGACAGCACCTGCACCGACTGCTCGGAGGTCGTCGTCCACGGGATCGTCTGGGTCGGATCCGCGGTGATCCCGAAGACGAGCGTTGCGTTCGGGTCGGCGGACGCGGTGGGGGAACTGCTGGTGCCGGTGCATCCTGCGAGCAGCATGGATGCGGTGGCAACCGCGGCGCCGGCGACGATCGCCTGACGCCCGAAGCGGTTGACCTTCATTTCGGGCCTCCTTGGTAGGTGTTGCGCCTGCTGTGAGCGACGACGTCGGCGACGTTGCCGGGATAAACGTTAGGGGAATAATATTCCTCTTGCGTTTCCAAGTTGTAAATTTTTTAGCACGGACGACGCGCGAAGTCCAACGACTTCGTTTCCCCGGCCGTGACCGCAGGCGCTGCGCGAACGCCGGGCCCGCTACGGTAAAGCAGAACGACCGCGAGGAGACGGCGATGACCGAGGACATCTTGGTGCGGCTGCGTCAGGCCCTGCCCCGGCTGCGCCGCAGCGAGCAGCTGATCGCGCAGGAGGCGCTCGCCGAGCCGGCGGAGGTCGCGAACCTCAGCATCACCGAGCTCGCCGCGCGCTGCGGCACCTCGACGGCGACGGTGGCGCGATTCTGCCGCAGCGTCGGATTCGACGGCTACAAGGGCTTCTGCCTCGCCCTCGCCCGGGCGGCCGTGGACGAGAGCGGCCGACGCTACCAGTTCGGCGTCTCCGAGGGCGACATCGACCCGGCGGACTCGACCCGCGACGTGGTCCGCAAGCTGGCCTTCCAGGAGGCGCGGGCGGTCGAGGAGACGGCCGAGATGCTCGACCTCGACGAAGTGGACCGCGTGGTCAGCGCCATCATCGACGCGCCGATCACCGACGTGTACGGGTCGGCGTCGAGCGGGCTGGCGGCGCAGGATCTCGGCCAGAAGCTGCGCAGGATCGGCTACTTCGCCAACGCGTGGACGGATGCGCACCTCGCGCTGACGAGCGCGGCCGTGCTCCGGCCGGGGTCGGTCGCGATCGCGTTCTCGCACTCCGGCGAGACGGAGGAGGCGCTCTCCGCCATCGAGACCGCGCACCGCGCAGGCGCGTTCACGGTCGCTGTGACGAACTTCCCCGAGTCGCCGCTGGCGCAGATGGCCGACGCCGTGCTCACCACCGCTTCGCGGGAGACCCGGTTCCGCTACGGAGCGATGTCGAGCAGGATGGCGCAGCTGATGATCGTGGACGTCATCTTCATGGGCGTCGCCCAGCGGCGGCCGGACGTCGTGGCCGACGCGCTGGCCGCATCCCTCGCCGCCGTCGAGGGACGCCGGCGGCCGCGCCGCAGCACGCCCTGATCCGCATCGGGTCTGATCCGCGGGCCAGCCCTGCCCTGCAGGTCCGCTCAGAGCCGCTTGGCCATCCCCACCTGCGGCTGTCCCCACTCCGGCAGGGTCTCCCTGGTGCCGTCGAGCGCCCATCCCGACCTCTCGTAGAACCGCCGGGAGGGCTCGTTCTGCTCGAAGACCCAGAGCCGGGCGGTCGCCGCGCCGCGGTCGCGCAGCTCCTCCTCCGCCGCGGAGAGAAGCCGGCGGCCGTATCCTCCGCCCTGAGCGTGCGGTGAGACGTACAGCGAGCCGACGTACCCCGCATCCGGGCCGGCGAGCCGGAAGCCGACGAAGCCCACGAGCGTGCCGTCGTCGTCCTCCGCCGCGAGGTACCGGTCGCCGCCGTCGGCGAGCGCCCGCTGCCAGAGGGCCGCAGCACTGTCGGGGGTCATCCGCTCGACCAGCTCCGCCGGCATGGTCCGGCTGTAGCTCAGGTGCCAGCAGTCGAGGAAGACCGTCGTGAATGCCGCAGCATCGTCAGCGGTCGCGGTGCGCAGTCCTGCCATGGGTCACAGCGTACGACGGACGGCCCCCTCCGCCGTCGCTCCGGATGCGGGCTCCCCGAGCCGGGCGGGCGGCGGTACCCTTCGACCGTGGATGACGACGCCACGCGGTTCCAGGGCTCCATCCCCGAGTTCTACGATTCGGGGCTCGGGCCCGTGCTCTTCCGCCACTACGCCGACGTGCTCGGCGCCGCGGTTTCGTCGACCGCGCCGCGGCGCATCCTCGAAGTCGCCGCGGGCACCGGGATCTCGTCCGCCGGGATCGTCGCGCACAACGGCGGAGCGGAGCTGGTCCTCACCGACCTGAACGAGGCGATGCTTCTGAGGGCCGCCGCCAAGGTGCCGGAGGGGACCCGCATGCAGGTCGCCGACGCCCAGGCGCTGCCGTTCGAGGACGGCGGCTTCGACGCGGTGGTGTGCCAGTTCGGCATCATGTTCGTGCCCGATGTCGGCGCGGCCTTCCGTGAAGCCCGTCGCGTTCTCGCGCCCGGCGGCGTCTTCGTGTTCAGCGTCTGGGACAGCCACGACCGCAACCGGTTCGCGGCGATCGTCGACGGACTGCTCGCCGAGACATTCCCCGACGACCCTCCGCCGTTCTACCGCGTCCCGTTCGGGATGAGCGACATCGAGCGGTTGCGGAGGCTGGCGCAGGACAGCGGCTTCGGCCGGCTCCGCATCGACGTCCTGCCGCACGACGCGCCTGTCGCCTCCTGGCGGGCGTTCGCGGACGGCCTGATCCGCGGCAACCCGGTCTCCGACCAGGTGCGTGCACGGTCCGGCGATCTGGATGCGCTTGTCCGCACCGTCGCAGAGCGGCTGTCGGCGGAGTACGGGCCGGCGCCGACGACCATCCCGGTGCAGACGATCCTGTTCCGCACCTGGGCCGTCTGATCCGGGTGCCACGAAGGCCGCCGAGCAACGCCCGGCGGCCTCCGCAGCGGTGCCTGCTAGGTGGTACGGATTCGGCGACGGCGCAGCAGGAGCAGCACCCCGCCGGCGGCGAGGAGGATGCCCCCGAGTCCGCCGACGCCCCAGCCGATGGTGGAGCCGGTCGAGGCGAGGCCCGCGGTGCCTGCCGGGTCGTCGACGCGGTGGCTGGTGGCGCAGTCCGGATTCTGGTCGGGAGCGGGGACGCAGACCGCGTCGTTGTCCGGGCTGGTGACCACGTTGGCGATCCGCTTGTCCCCGTTGCCCGTGACGAGCACCGAGTAGGTGACGGTGACGACCTGACCGACAGCGAGATCACCGGTCCAGGTCAGGGTCGTGCCGGTACGGGTCACGGTCCCCGAGGTCGCCTTCTGGTCACCGGCCCAGGTCGCGTCGTCCAGCACCTTGCTCAGGTCGTCGACGACGGTCCCCTTCGCCGGAGCGGCGCCGGACTGAGCGATGGTGAGGGTGTACGTGATGCGGTCGCCGGCCTTCACCGCGTGTCCCGACGCCGGGTCGGACGTCTTGGCGAAGGTGTAGTTGCCGTACTCGTGCAGCGTCTCGCAGTCGGAGGCGGAAGCGCAGCCGGCGGAGGTCACGACGTTGTCGAGCCTGCCGTCGCCGATCGAGCGCGCATCCTTGACCGTCACCGAGTAGGTGACCGTGGCCACCGCACCGACGCCCAGCGTCCCGGACCAGGCGATCGAGGTCCCGGTCACGGTGGCCGTGCCCGCATCCGCCGCGATGTCGCCGTTGTAGGTGGCGTCGTCGGCGACCTGGGCGAGGTCGTCGGTGAACGACGCCGCCGCCGGCACCGGGCCGCGCTGGGTGACCGTCACCGTGTAGTGGATGACGTCGCCCGAGTGGACGACCGTTCCGGGCGCCGGGTCGGCGGTCTTCACGACCGAGTACCCCGCGATGTCGATCCCCGCCGGGTCGCACGGGATGGTCGGGGCGACACCCGAGTCCGCCGGAGTGTCGGCGGTGGCGCAGGCGGTGTTGACGAACGCGCCGCCGGGGAGGGTCTCGTCGAGGACCAGCTGGTACTCGTGCGACTCCGAGGCGCCCGGCGCGAGCGAGGCGATGTGGAACGCTCCGGCCGTCGGGCTCTTGTCGTCGGCCACATCCACGTTCGTCAGGGTTCCCTGGCCCGTGTTCGTCACGGTGACGCGGTAGTGGACCGTGTCGCCGTAGTGGAACGCCGGGTAGTCGACCGCGTTGTTCGCGTCGTGCCAGGTGCCGTCGGCCGCCTGCACCTCCTTGAGGATGCTCGCCGAGTAGAAGTTGGCCACGGAGAGGGCGGCGGAGGTGCGCATCACCAGAGCGGTGTGGCCCGCGATCGACTGCGCCCGGTTCACGAGCGTGTCTCCGCCCTTCACGCCGTCGGTGGTGATGTGGACGCCGAACTGCTGAGTGGCGCCCGGGGCGAGGCTGCCGCCGATCACACGGATGGCCGTGGGGTTCGCCGGCATCGTCGTCGACCAGCCCGCGGTGTTGCCGGTCGGGTCGCCCGGCGCGGCGCCGTTCTGCGCGCTGGACGGGTCGTCCGACAGGGTGGTCGGGTCCGCCGTCGTGTAGTAGACGGTCGCGCCCAGCGGGGCGTTCACCGAGGTCAGCGTGTACGACCCGGAGAACGCGGTGCCGCGTCCGTCGCCGTTGTACGGGAGGATGTCGATCGTGTCCGTGAACGGCTGCGTGATCGGGTCGTAGGACTTCACGGTGACCGTCCACGACCCCGTGCCCGTCCCGTCGCCGTTCACGTTCGGGATGAAGGGAGCGTCGGCAGTCTTCACCACGGTGGTGTAGCCGTCGGTGGCCACGGTGACCTGCGCGGTGGCGGCCTTCGAGATCCCGCCGTAACTGGCCGTGATCGAGTTGACCAGAGCAGAGCCCGGCGTGACGGTGCTGTCGGCCACGGCCTGGTAGGTGAGGGCGTGGTCGGCGTTCGTCGTGACGCCGTTCAGCGTCCAGGTCAGCACCTGCTGTCCGGAGCCGTTGGTCGACACCGCGGGCTCGGGTGAGGCCGTCCCTGCCACGTAGGTGACGCCCGCGGGCAGCGTGTCGACCAGCTGGTAGCCGTCGACGGTCGCCGGGATGGCGCCGGCGCCGTTCGCCGAGTAGGTCAGCGTGTAGACGGCCGGGTCGCCGGGGCTGACGACCGAGCGGTCGGCCGATTTGGCGATGGCGGGCGTGGCGGTCACGACACGGAGCACGTCGCGGAAGCCGGTGGTGCAGGGGTAGCGCGAGCCCGCAGTGGGCGTGATGCAGCCTGTGCCGTTCCACCAGTTGTTGAGGGGCACGTCCACCACGCCGGAGAAGAACGACCAGATGTCGGTCCCGGCCGGGACGTTCGCGTTGATCTTCTGGTAGACGACCGCGGTGACATTGGACTGGGCGGAGAGCTGCTCGAACTGGCCCTGGGTAGCGGTGATGCGCATGGCCTTGACCGTGGTGAGGTCGGTCGGCTGGACCGTCGTCCAACCGCCCGTGGACCCGCAGTCGAACGCATTCGGGTCGTAGGAGGCACTGGTCGGGTCGACCGTGGGGTCGTTGCCCACGTAGTACTCGGCCGTTGCGCCGATCGTGTTGTCCGTCACCGGCTGGGCCCAACCCCAGCCCGCATAGGTGACATACCGAGTGTCAAGGGCGGAGCACATACCCACGATGCGGTCGTCCGGGCGGTCGGTGTGCAGCTGCATCCCGGAGTCCATGTACTGACCGACGGTCGTTCCTGCGGACACGCGATAGGTGTCATCCCACTGGGTTCCGCCGGAGTTGGTGTAGCCGCGGCCCCAGCCGGAGGAGTACAGGCCGGGGGTCGTCCACGCCTTGGACTCCGCGTTGTTCGACGGGTCGTCCTGCGCGGTCTGACCGGTGACCGAGGTGTAGGTCGGAGCGTTGGAGTTCAGAACGACCGAGCCGGAGGCGGCCGTGTTGACGCGGATCCAGATGGAGCCGGACGCCAGCGCCACCTGATCGACAGGGAGCCGGTTGCCCGCGGAATCGAGCGTCGGCGGGTTCGCCGGAGAGTAGTCGATCCCCGTGATCGTCATCTGGAACGTGTTCGCCCCGGTCTGCGTGATGGTGCAGGTTCCGGCCGGAACGGTGAGCTGAGTCGCCGGGTGTGTTCCTCCGGACCAGGGGTGGCCGTCCGCGGCGCCGGGACCGGTGAACGGGGAGCATGCCTTCGCGTCGACGGAGACTGCCGAACCCTGCGGCGAAGCGATGTTGAGGTTGTAGGTGATCGACTGCGGGCCGGCCTCGCTTCCGAGAGCCTTGCTCAGCGTCCACTCGTAGTCGACCAGGAAGCCGCCGGCGCCGGACGAGAAGTTCGGCGAACCGACACCCCAACGGATGTCCATCCCGAACGCGTTGGTGATGGCGATCGGGCTCAGCGCCGCGGTCGCCCCGCCGATGCTGCCGTCCGCGGTGATCTGGTCGCCGGTGGCGCCGTCTGCGACGATCGGCGCCTGCAGCACTACGGCGGTGCCCTGGTCGCGCGTCCCGAGGTTGCAGACGAGGGTGTGGCCGTCGGCGGAGATGCTCGAGGCCGGGGTGACACCGGTGGTGAGGCACAGCGAGGGAAGGGCCGTGTACCGGCCGCTCTGCGCGGCGATCGTGACCGTCACGTTGTCCACCGGGCCGTTGGACGGCGCCTCGGCGTCATCGTTGACGTTGATGCGCCAGACGCCGGTGACCACGTCGCCGCTCTTGACGGTCGTCGGGGTTCCCGGTGCCCATGCGGCCTCGATCTGATAGACCGGCGCGGCCATGGCGGGCGCTCCGACAAGGGCGGCGGCGAGCGCCAGAGTTCCGGCGACCAGCGCGGCCAGCCAGCGCCACGGCGAGGCCAGCGCGATTCTTCCGTCGCGGCGGCGGCCGCGCCCATCCTGGTGTGCAGACACAGCAGTATCCCCTTCGTCCTGCGTCATGGAGCGGCGGTGCACCACCGAGACCGGTGCCCGCCGCGCCACACGCTAGCTGCGCGCGAATCGGCCTCGACCGGATTTCACCCCGCTTTCACCCGCAGTCCGACCAGATGACCCCCGAAGGAGGGACACGCTCCGTCTCCCCGATGTCCGCGGTGTCAGCGGTTCAGAGACGTCAGCGGTGCAGCGGCGGCAGCGAATGGAGCGGCGCCCCGAGGAGGGACGCCCCCCACAGCGCAGCGGCGACCGTGACGACGAAGCACAGCCAGAACACGGCGGCGACGGCACGGCCCCGCGACGCCCGGCGGAGGACCGACAGGACGAGGAATCCCGCGACGGCTCCCGACGTGTTGAGGATGACATCCGTGACGTCCGAGCTCCCGGACGCGAGCACGTACTGGAGGCCCTCGAGGATGCAGCTGGCCAGCGCCGCCAGCCCGGCGACCGGGCCGACGCGCCAGCGCGGCGCGAGCACACCGAGATAGACGCCGAACGGCACGAACAGCGCAACGTTCGCCAGCATCTCGGAGAGCCGGTTGGCCCCGAACCCCTCACTCGCGACGAACGGCACCAGTTTCACGGCGCGCACGCCCTCGCCGCTGAGGTCGGGCACGTGGAACTTCCACAGCACGGCCCACACCAGCAAGACCAGGTACACGCCGAACAGCACGGCCGGAAGGGTGCGCGGCGCTGTGCGCGTGGGTCGGAGGGAGAGGGATGCGGTCACCTTCTCGACGCTAGGTGTCGCGCGCCCGACGCGAATCAGCCGCAGGTCGCGACGGCCTACGACCTGCGGAGGATCGCCGCGCCGTCAACGGGCAGCACGGTGTTGCCGCGTCGCAGCGCGGTCGCGCCGAGTCGCACCCAGACGAGACTGACCAGACCGGCGGTCACATCGACGGCGATCGTGGCGGTCGGACGCCCGTCGCGCGAGAGCAGGAGGCCGGGACGCCCGTTGACCGGACTCTCGACCACCTCCCGTCCGCGCTGGGCGCCGAGGCCGTAGGCGAGCAGGAGCGCTGCGTCCTCCACCCCGCGCACCACGCGGATCCGCGTGCGGTCCTGCTCCCCCGCATCCACGACGACCGCGACATCCGGGGCGAGCAGGCGGCGCAGCCGCCGTGCGTCGCGAGCGGCCGTGGCTGCCCGCAGCTCGCCGACGAGCTGACGCCTGCGGGTGAGCACCGAGGGCAGCCACGCTGTCATCGACATAGGAGCGCCTTTCTCGTCGAAGTGCGAAGGTCCGGCGGCGGGAGGGACCAGCCGTGGTCTGCTTGGCGCATGCCCCGGGGAGTGGGCCGCCTGAAACCCGGTGTTCCCGCTCTTACCTCACGGCTCGGCCGGACCGGACCAGGTCACCGCGACGCGGCGACCTGGGCGTCCAGCCAGTCGGCGAACGTGGTGGCGAAGACCTCCGCGTCCGGCCCGGGCACGAGCTCGCGGTCGCTCAGGTGGGCGCCGAAGTAGCGCGCATCGGGGTCCTCGACGACCTGACGCGCGTCGCCGCGCGCGGCCAGGCCGCGAGCGATCAGCTCGGTCAGCCGGAACTCCTCGGGACCGCTCACCTCGAGCACTCCTCCGAGGGGAGAGCCGGCCGCGGTGCGGGCGACGGCCGTTGCGACATCCTCGGCCGCGATCGGCGCGATGACGACAGGTGCGAGGCGCACCGTGTCCCCCTCGGTCGCTGCGTCCGCGATCGACTTCACGAACTCGAAGAACTGCGTGGCATGCACGAGGGAGAACGGGATGCCGGACTCGCGGATGAGCAGCTCCTGAGCCACCTTCGCGCGCATGTACCCGCTGTCCGTCATCCGCTCGGTGCCGACGACCGAGAGGGCGACGTGGTGTCGCACCCCGGCCTTCCTCTCGGCCGCGATGAGGGTGTTCGTGGACGTGGTGAAGAAGTCCATCACCGCGTCGTCCGCGAAGGACGGCGAGTTGGAGACGTCGACGACGACGTCCGCTCCGGCGAGCGCCGCATCCACCCCCTCGCCGGTGAGCGTGTTCACGCCCGAGTTCGGGGAGGCGGCGATCGCCTCGTGCCCGTGGGCGGCCAGCAGGGCGACCACCTTCGAACCGATCAGGCCGGTCCCGCCGATGACGACGATCTTCATGTCCGTGTCTCCTCGAATCCTGTATCCGACGGCGGTCGTGCACCGCCCGTCACCCACTACGACCGGGAAGGACGCGCGGATGTGACAGGTCGCGGAATCCGGGCACCCGTCACAGATCGGCGCTGCGATCGGTCAGAGCGGGAGCCGGGACCTCCCCGGGGACGACGAGGAATGGACGACGAGGAATGGACGACGACGAATGACCGGATGGATGACGGTGCAGCAGCGGACGGTACTGGCGGTGGCCGTCCTGGCGACCTTCATCGCCTTCCTCGACGGCAGCGTGGTGACGGTGGCCCTCCCCGCGATCGGCCGGGAGCTGGGCGGCGGGCTCGCCGTCCAGCAGTGGGTGGTGGATGCGTACCTCCTGACCCTCGGATCGGTCATCCTGCTCGCCGGGTCGCTCTCCGACCTGTTCGGGCGCCGACGGGTGCTGCTCTGGGGTCTCGCCGGCTTCGCCGTCGCCTCGGCGCTGTGCGCTCTCGCACCGACCGCCGGCATCCTCGTGCTCGCCCGTGGGCTCCAGGGCGTCGCCGGAGCACTGCTCGTGCCGAGTTCCCTCGCGCTGATCCTCGGCGCGTTCAGCGGAGCGGGCCGGCCGCGGGCGATCGGCGTCTGGACGGCCATCACCTCCCTCGCCAGCATCGCAGGGCCGGTGCTCGGCGGCGTGCTGGTCGACGCCCTGTCGTGGCGGTGGGTGTTCGCCGTCAACCTCCTCCCGATCGCGGTCGCGCTGCTGCTCGTGCGGGCGCTCCCGCGGGACGCGGTGCCGAGCACCCGCGCCCGCGTCGACGGCATCGGGGCTGGTCTCGGCGTGCTCGGACTCGGGCTTCCCGTGTTCGCGCTGATCGAGCATCCCCGGTTCGGATGGGGCTCGCCCCTGATCGCCGGATCGATCGTGATCGGCGCGGTGGCGCTCGTGGCCTTCGTGATCCGCGAACGCCGGGCCGCGCACCCGATGCTGCCGCTCGGGATCTTCCGCGCACGCGACTTCACCGTCGGCAACGTGGCGACAGCATTCATCTACGGCGGGGTCGCCGTCGGCACGTTCGCGCTCGCGCTGTTCCTGCAGCAGGAGGCCGGGTACAGCGCGACCCTGGCCGGGTTCGCCCTGGTGCCGTCGAGCATCGTGCTGATCGCCCTCTCGGCGTACTTCGGCCGCCTCAGCGGACGGGTCGGACCCCGGGTGATGATGACGGTCGGGCCGGTGATCGCCGGAGGCGGTTTCGCCCTCATGCTCCGGATCTCCCGGGAGGCCGACTACCTGACCGAGGTGCTGCCCGCCGTTGTGGTCTTCGGGCTGGGCATGGCCATCACGGTCGCCCCGCTGACGGCGACCATCCTGGGCGCGGTCGACCCGGCACGGTCCGGGATCGCGTCGGCCGTCAACAACGCGGTGTCCCGCGTCGCCGGCCTCGTCGCGGTCGCACTGGCCGGCTCGGCAGGGGCGACGATGTCGGCGGTCGCGGGGTTCCACGAGCTCGCCGGCGCAGCGGCCGTCGCCCTCGCGGCGGGCGGGATCATCTCGGCCGTCGGCATCCGGAACCCGCGCGGGGTCGGCGGCGACGCGGCCGAGACGGAGGTGTCGGGGCACCACGCCCTGCTCCGCTGACCGGGAATTCGCGCTCGGCTGTCACATCCGGGACCCGTCGCCGGTCAGAAGTGATGAGTGCGCGAAGAGACCGCGCAGAACGGAGCAGCACATGAAGATCGTCGTCATCGGCGGAACCGGCCTGATCGGCCGGGGCGTCGTCGCGCATCTGCAGGAGCAGGGCCACGAGGTGGTCGCTGCCTCGCCGTCGACCGGCGTGGACGCGGTCACCGGCACCGGCCTCGCCGCCGCCCTGGAGGGTGCGGATGTCGTCGTCGACACCCCCAACGCGCCCTCGTTCGAAGACGGCCCGGTGCACGAGTTCTTCGAGCGGTCCACGACCAACCTGGTCGCGGCCGAGAAGACCGCAGGGGTGCGCCACCACGTCGTGCTGTCCATCGTGGGGGCCGACCGCATGCCCGACATCGGCTACATGCGCGCGAAGCTGACGCAGGAGCGCATCGTGCGCGAGAGCGGCGTGCCGTTCACCATCCTCCGTGCGACGCAGTTCTTCGAGTTCATCGGCGCGCTCGCCGACGGGGCGACGCACGACGGCACCGCGACCCTGTCGGATGTGCTGATGCAGCCGATCGCGGCGGCGGACGTGTCGGCGGCCCTCGCGGAGGTCGCCGTCGCCGACCCGTCGAACGGGATCGTGGAGCTCGCCGGTCCGGAGCCCCTGCGGTTGGACGACCTCGCGCGCCGGCTGCTCTCCGCCTCGGGCGACCCGCGGACCGTCGTCACCGATCCGGACGCCGGGTACTTCGGCGGCCGCGTCGACGACCGCTCGCTCACTCCGGGCAACGACCCGGCGATCACCGACCACCGGTACGGCGGGACGACGTTCTCCCGCTGGCTGGAGGAGCGCCGCTAGCATTCGACCATGACGGGGGCAGCGGAGCAGGACGACCTCGACACCGCCGCGGCGACGTTCGCGGCGGTGCGGCCGCGCCTGTTCGGCATCGCCTACCGGATGCTCGGGACCGTGGCGGACGCGGAGGACATCGTCCAGGACACCTGGGAGCGCTGGCAGCGCACCGACCGCTCGGCCGTGCGCGAGCCGGCGGCGTTCCTGGCGACCGCGGCGACCCGGCTGGCGATCAACCACGCGCAGTCGGCGCGCGTGAAGCGCGAGACGTACATCGGGCCGTGGCTCCCCGAGCCCGTCGACACGAGTGCCGACCCGTCCCTCGGCGCCGAGCGCGGGGAGGCGCTGGAGTTCGCCGTGCTCGTCCTGCTCGAGAAGCTGACGCCGACCGAGCGCGCCGCGTACGTGCTGCGGGAGGCCTTCGACTATCCGTACGCGCAGATCGCGGAGATCATCCAGGGCTCCGAGGCCTCCGCGCGGCAGCTGGTCAGCCGCGCGCGGAAGCACCTCGCGGAGGAGCGGCACGTGCGCGAGGTCGACCACGCCCAGCAGAAGCGCATGCTGGAGGCCTTCCTCGAGGCCGCGCAGTCCGGCGACATCGCCGAGCTGGAGCGGATGTTCACGGCCGACATCGTCAGCTACTCCGACGGGGGCGGGCTGGCTCGCGCGTCGCGCATCCCTGTCTTCACCCGGGAGACGGTGGCGAAGTACGTGCACGCGTTCTCCGGCCGGTTCTGGGACGGGACCGTCCATCTCGTCGAGGCCAACGGCGCCCCGGCCGCCGTGCTGGTGCGCGGCGGCGCCGTCGTCGCCTTCGTCGCGCTGGACGTCACCGCCGACGGCATCCGCCGCCTGCAGTGGGTGCTCAACCCGCAGAAGCTGGAGCGCATCCCCGTCCCGGCGTGACGCACACCTCGATGTGCGCCCCGATGTCACAGATCGGGGTGCTGTCCGGTCATAGCGGGTGAAGGCACATTCATCGGCCGGACAGGAGGCACTCATGCGCCGGATCCTCGTGGTGGGCGGCGGTTACGCCGGTTTCTACACCGCATGGAAGCTCGAGAAGAGGCTGCGGAGGGACGAGGCCGAGATCGTCGTGATCGATCCCCGGCCGTACATGACGTACCAGCCGTTCCTCCCCGAGGTCGCAGCGGGGTCGATCGAGGCGCGGCACGCGGCCATCTCCCTCCGCAGCCACCTGAAGCGTGCGCGGCTCATCCACGCCGCGGTGACCCGGATCGATCACGCATCGAAGACGGTTTCGGTGCTCCCGCAGGACGGCGAGCCGTTCGAGCTCGGCTACGACATCATCGTGGTCACCGCCGGCGCGGTCACCCGCACGTTCCCCATCCCCGGGATCACGGAGAACGCCATCGGCATGAAGCACGTCGAGGAGGCCGTCGCGATCCGCGACCGGCTGCTCGACGCCTTCGACCGCGCGTCGGTGCTGCCACCGGGACCGGAGCGCAGCCGCCTGCTCACGGTCGCCTTCGTCGGCGGCGGGTTCTCGGGCGTCGAGGGCTTCGGCGAGACCTCTCGCTGGCGACCGCGCTGCTGAAGTCGTATCCCGAGCTGACCTTCTCCGACCTGTCGTTCCACCTGATCGAGGCGCGCGACCGCATCCTCCCCGAGGTCACCGACGAGCCGGGGCGCTGGGTGGTGCGTGCGCTGGAGCGCCGCGGGGCGCGCATCCATCTGGAGGGGCAGCTCGTCTCGGCCGAGGGCGGCCACCTGGTGCTCTCGACCGGTGAGGAGTTCGACGCGCACACCATCGTGTGGACAGCCGGGAACGGCGCCAACCCGGTCGTCGCGAACCACACCGACCTGCCGGTCACGGCGCGGGGATCGGTCATGGTCCGCGCCGACCTGCGGGTGGGGACACCGGAGGCGGTCGTGCCGGACGCCTGGGCGGCCGGCGACGACGCGGCGGTGCCGGACCTGGCATCCCCGATCGACGGATCGATAACGGTGCCGAACGCGCAGCATGCCGTCCGGCAGGCCAAGCGACTGGCGAAGAACATCGTCGCGACCCTGCGCGGGGAGCAGCCGAAGGACTACGTGCACCACAGCCTCGGCGTCGTCGCGACGCTGGGCCTCGGCCGCGGCATCTTCCAGTGGCGCGGCATCGTCATCACCGGCTTCGTCGCCTGGGTGATGCACCGCGGCTATCACGTCCTCGCGATCCCGACGTGGGAGCGCAAGGTGCGCGTGCTCCTGGTCTGGGCGAGCGCCGCGCTCTTCGGGCGCGACATCGTCTCGCTGCTCTCGGTGCAGCACCCGCGACGGGCGTTCGTCGGGGGTGGGGTGCCCGAGCGGGATGCGCGAGAGCTCGCCGGGAGGGCCGCCTGATGCCCGTCGATCGCCGGCGGAGGCGTTCCGTCACAGCCAGGCTCGCCGGGGTCGTCTCGGGCAGCGCCGCCGGTCGACGGGCCGCCGCGCTGCGCGACGAGCTCCGCGCCCGTCGGGTGCCGCTGCACTGGACGAACATGTTCGGGGTCATCGCCTTCGCGTGCGTCCTCGTGCTGTTCGTCAGCGGCTTCCTCCTGATGTTCGCCTACACGCCGTCGGGCACGCGGGTGACCTACGACGGCCCGTACGCACCGCTCGCCGGCGCCGAGATGTCGAAGGCTCTGCAGTCGACCCTCGCGATCACGTTCGAGGTGCCGGGCGGCCTGCTCGTCCGGCAGGCGCACCACTGGGCGGGCCTCCTCCTCCCGGCCGCGATCCTGCTGCAGCTGGCGGTGTCGTTCTTCACCGGCGCGTTCCGCCGCCCCCGCCGGTTGTTGTGGGTTCTGCTGTTCGGCCTGCTGATCACCGCCCTCCTCGGCGGGTGGAGCGGGTACGCCCTCCCCGACGACATGCTCTCCGGCACCGGGCTGCGGATCGTGGAGGGGATCGTCCTCGGCATCCCGGTGGTCGGCACCTGGCTGTCGGCGCTGCTGTTCGGCGGCGAGTTCCCGGGACGGATCATCGAGAACCTCTACCCCATCCATGTCGCGGTCGTGCCGGCCCTCCTGGTGCTGCTGCTCGCGGCGCGGGCTCGACGCGCGTATATCGAGAAGCCGGCGCAGTTCGCCGGGCCGGGGCGCACGGAGGAGCGGATCGTCGGGGTCCCGGTGCTGCCGGAGCTGGCGGCCCGGGCGGGCGGCCTTCTCGCGATCGCGACCGGAGTGATCGTCCTCCTCGCCGCCACGGTCACGATCAGCCCGATCTGGCTGTACGGACCCTCCTCCCCCGGCGACGCCTCCGCCGGCAGCCAGCCCGACTGGTACACCGGCTTCCTCGACGGAGCGCTCCGCCTCGTCCCGCCCGGCTGGGAGTTCGAGTGGCTCGGCCGCACCTGGACGCTCGCGATCCTCATCCCGCTCGCGGTCGTCGGACTCTACTTGGTCGCCATCGCGGTGTACCCGTTCGTCGAGGAGTGGGTGACCGGCGACCACCGCGATCACCACCTCCTCGACCGCCCGCGTAACGAGCCGACCCGCACCGGCCTGGGCGTCTCGGCCATCGTCTTCTACGCAGCCCTGTGGGGCGCGGGGAGCGCCGACCTCGTGGCCACGCACTTCCACCTCGCGGTCGAGTCGGTGGTCGCCGGCTACCAGGTGCTGGTCCTGGTGGGCCCGGTCGCGGCCTTCCTCGTCACGCGACGGGTGTGTCTGGCTTTGCAGAAGCGCGACCGCGACATCCTGCTGCACGGGTACGAGACCGGGCGGATCGTCCGGCTGCCGGGCGGCGAGTACGTGGAGGTGCACGGCGCGGTGGATGCGACCGAGCGGTACCGTCTCGCCGGGCCGGCCGCCATGGACCCGGTCGACGCGCGGCCGGACGAAGACGGGCGGCTGCGTCTCTCGGAGCGGCTCAGGACGACCCTCGCCCGGGTGTTCTTCGAGGACAGGCTGGAACCGGTGGACTCCCAGACCCGCGACGAGGCCGTCGCCGGAGGACGAGCGGATGAGGCGATCACGGAACCAGAGGAGACGCGGGTGGGCGCGGCGTGACGCGGAGGCTGCCGTCGCGGCCACTGCTCTGACGGCGTTGCTGGGCGACGCATACCTCGCCGGCGACGGTGCGGCCCTGGCGCGGCTGCTCGGGCCGGACGTCCACCTGGTGGTCGACCGCGGAGGCGGCGGGGCGGCTCTCCCGGTCGCGGCCGGACCGGCCTGCGCGGTCGCGCTGCTGCGCTGCGTGCTGGGCGAGCCGTCGACACTCCGGCTGGAAGCGCGACCGATGAACGGGCGCTCCGGCCTCGTCGCGTCCCGCGGCGGACAGGTGGTCGCCGTCGCGGTGCCCTCCGGAACCGCCGGCGCCGTCGACCACCTGTGGGTCGTCGCGGACCCCGCCAAGCTGCAGCACTGGGGGTAGTGCCTGCGACGTGGCTCAGACGACGAAGGGCGCAGGGTCGTTCGACCCTGCGCCCTTCGTCCGCGTCATGCTCAGCCCTGGCGGGCCTTCATCCGCGGGTTCTTCTTGTTGATGATGAACGTGCGGCCCCGGCGGCGCACCACCTGGGCGCCGGGCATCGCCTTGAGCGAGCTCAGTGAGTTGCGTACCTTCATGACGGACCTCCCTTGTTGAAATCTATTCTCAATAACAACGGAGGGGCGGGGTTTATTCGCCGACGTCAGTCCTGCGGTCGCACCAGGTGCCGGTCGAGAGCGACGGCGATCGCCTCATCGCGGTTCGACACGTCCAGTTCGCCGAAGCCCTCTCCCGCGAGCGCATCGACGAGGCCGGGGAAGTCGTCCGGCCGATGAACGGGCGCTCAGAGCTCGTCGCGTCCCGTGACGGACGGGTCTTCGCCGTCGTGGTTCCCGACGGCGTCGTCCGTGCCGTAGACCACCTCTGGGTCGTGGCGGACCCGGAGAAGCTCGGGCGCTGGGGGGAGCCCCGGTGAGCGGCCGGCGAGGAACGGAAGGTACGACGCGGAGTGGTCGTGGCCGCAGGCACAGCGCTCGACATCGCCGTGCAGCAATCGGCTGGGCGTGAGACCAGTCAGTCGCAGGCATTCCCGGTTCAGGTGGGCCTGGTCGGCGTATCCCGCGTCGACGGCGATCCCGGCGATCCCATCGCTTCCGCGTCGTCCGCTCGCAGCTACGCCGGCCTGTGCCAGCGCCAGGAATCCTTGGAAGCGAAGGGTCCGCTGGAGCACCTTCGGGCTGAGCCCGACCGTGTGGAGGGAACGACGTCGCAGCTGGCTCTCCGACAGCGCCACATGCGCCGCGACGGTGCCGACATCGTGGGGTCGCCACGGCATCAGCGCGGAGACGGCCTCACGGATGGCCCGGTCGATCCGCTCCGCCGAGCGAAACTCCCTCAGAAGGAACGCCTCCAGGACGGCCACGGCGCGCTCGTCACGGCCGGCCAGCGCCATGGCTTCGCCGAGGCGCTCCGCGGATCCGCCCCACACCTCCGACAGGCCGACGTGTTCGTCGACCAACTCGTAGAGCATGACCGGCAGCGGCGGCGCGCCCGCGGGCAGGAACCGGGCGCCGACGATGGTGGTGCGCGGCGGGATGACCTCCAGCCGGGGCCCGGTCAGCGGCCCCATCAGCCGGGGGTGGCCCCCGAGCGGCACGTGGATCTCGACACCGCCGGTGGGGAGGTGACGCTGGACGTACGGGGCGTCGCCGGTGCGGTGGATCCAGATCGTGCGCACCACCCGCGCGAGCGCCGGCATCGGCGGCCGCTCGACATACGATTCCATGCTCCCCCTCTCCGCCCCGTCGTCAGCGAGCCCTGACGAACGCCCGGCGCACGACCCGTCTGTTCAGGAACACCGCGATGATCGCGATGATCGTGCCGACTGCAGCCTGCTCGAGCTTCATCCAGATCGGATAGCCGGTGTCCGGCGCCACGATGATGACGACGATTCCGATCGGCGCGAGCAGTGAGATCCACCGCATCCGGGTGTAGGCCGTGCGATTGCCTCGTGCGGCGGCCCGGGTGACGAAGACGAACACGATGCTCGCTCCGGCGACGACGGCACCACGCAGCCAGACCACCCAGTTCACCTCGGCGGGGTCCACCGCACTCAGGATCGCCGCAACACCGAGGGCGGTCAGGGACACGGCGGCGCACAGCACCCAGAGCCGAGTGACGGCTGCGAGAGCGGAACGCACTTCGAGCGGGTGCGCGGCGGCGGACGTCATGCGGGTTCTCCTTGTCGGGTCGCGCGGTCGAAGAGGTCGACGATCCCGGCGATCGTCGCAGCGGTGGCGGAGGGCGAGCCGGGCATCGTCGTCGCGAACGCGTCGATCGTCGCCCGGATCGAGCGCGCGACCACGAGGGTGTCGAACTCGCGGAACTCGCCGGCCTCCTGGCCGTGTGAGAGCAGTACCGACAGCAGAATCGCCGAAGTGTCCTCCCGGAGCCCGTTGTCGGCGCGGGGTGCGTTCGCGATGACCTCGATCACCGCGCGCGCGGCGAGGCGGTTGTCGGCCAGATACCGGAGGTTGCTGGTGATGTACGCCGCGAGCTTGTCGCGCCAGGTGCTGGCGGCCTCCATCGCCGGCACCATCACGGCGGCCGCGCCGTCGACCACGTGCGCGACCACCGCCTGCATCAGGGCCGCTTTGTCGGCGAAGTGGTACGAGACCATCCGGGTGCTGCTGAGGCCGGCGTCCTCGCAGATGCGGGCGAACGAGGTGGCGGCGAAGCCGCGCTCGGCCAGCACCGTGATCGTCGCGTCGACGATCTCGCGCCGGCGCTCGTCGGTGGACCGATAGGGACGCGTCGCAGGAGTCACCTGCCCATATTTACTTAATCAGGTAATTGCGCGCAAGTGCGGAGCGAAAAGAGAGACGGGTGCGTTCGCCAGCCGTTCCCGCAGATCGGCGCTCGGGCTGCCCAGCACCTCGCCGGTGAGCGTTCCGGTTTTCGAGATGGCCGCCATCAGGTCTGGTCCGACGTGTGCGAGGTGATCGAAGAACGCGGCGGCGTCGACGTATTCCTCGATCACGATCGCCTCCGTCCGATCGGCGTTGAGGTACACCTCGTACCGCGTCGTCCCCGTGTCCTCCTGCTCGACGATCTGCACGCACTGTCTGGACAGTCGTGTGAACTCATCGACGGCACCCGCGTGGAACACGAATCGGGCGATCCCCATCACCGTTGCCATCTGCTTCCTCCCTCTCTCATCGTGGTGATTCAACGACTGTGGGCGCTGCGCCAGGCCACGTAGTCGGCGACCGCGGCGGCGACGTCGAACTCCGGCGTGAAACCCGTCTCGGCCCGGAGACGGGAGATATCGAGGTACGGATGTCCTCCCGGCTCGGTGGAGCGACCCTCCAGCAACCGCACCGGCGTCTCGGGGAACGCGGCGTCCAGGGCTTCCGCGAGTTCACGGTGGGTGTAGCGGTGCCCGCTGGAGACGTTGTAGACGGTGTGATCCAGCACGTCGGCAGTCATCAGGAGCGCGATCGCGCGACCGGTGTCCGGGGCATAGCCGAAGTCGCCGCCGTCGTCGGCATGCAGCGCAGGCGGCTGCTCGCCCCGGCGCAGGGCTCCGACAGCGGGCGGGATGAGATTGAAGGGCGACTCCGGGTCCATGAGCGGCCCCCACGTGCTCCCGATCCGCAACAGCACGGGGTGCACGCCGGTCCCCGCGAGGCCGAACAGCGTGAGCGGCTCCACCGCTTTCTTGAACGCGACGATCGCGTGCGGAAGATCGGCCGATGGCAGGTCGAGATCCTCCGTCCACGGGATTTCGGGGCGACCGGTGTAGACGCTGATGCTGCTCGCAACGGCGAACCGGCCCACCTCCCAGCTGCGGGCGGCTTCGAGGGCGTTGAGGAGCCCGGCGGTGTCGCGCCGGAAGAACTCGATGGGGTCCGCTTCCGGGATGCTGCCGGCGAGATGCACGATGTCCCGGATGTCGTGTCGGTCGCCCAGCGCCAGGAACGCGTCCCGGTCGGAGATGTCCACGTTCTCGACGGTGACGCGTCCATCGAGGATCGACGGCACCTCAGTTGTGCGGTGGGCGGTGACGACGACGTCGTGCCCGCGGTCGACGAGGGCGGCGGCGGTGTGTGCTCCGATCATCCCGAGGCCGCCGGTGACGAGGATCATCGCTTCACCTCGTAGTGCAGGTGCGTGACATCGGGTGCCGCGACGACCTCAAGGATCCCCAGCCGGATGTGCCGCGGCAGGTCGTGGAAGAAGCGCCGTCCGGCGCCGAGCAGGATCGGCACCTGATGCAGAATCAGTTCGTCGACCAGGCCGGCGGCGAGCGCCTCCGTCACCAGCACTCCGCCCATCAGCCCGACATCCTTACCGTCTGCCGCGCGCTTCGCGACATCGACGGCATCGTCGATGCCGGTGCTGACGATGGTCTGCCGTGGGTTGGCCGGCGGAAAGTCCGAGCGACTGAGGACGACGAGCGGCGCGGTGGGATGCGGTGCCCCCTCTGCGAAGCGGTTGGAGTCGGTGTAGGTGGTGTGGCCGGCGAGCGTTGCGCCAACGCGGGACGCCAGCTCGTCGAAGATGCGTGCGCTCGGCTCCGTCAGCCGGAAACCGTCGAACACCCGGCTGGGCACGTCGCCGCTGCCGTACCAGTCGAACAGGGCGCCGCCGTCGCCGAGCCCGTGGCCCGGTCCTGGTTCGCGGCCGGTGATGTAGCCGTCGACGGAGACGGCCAGGCCGCAGATGACTTTGCTCATGTGTGAACCTCTTTCGTGTTTTCGGTTGGGCGTTCTGCACCCACGGGCGGAACCGCCTGCGGGAAATCGAAGAACCGGCGCGGGTCGTAGCGCTGCTTCACGGCGGACAGCCGGGGACCGTTCGCGCCGTGGTAGGCGCGAAGCGGATCCTCGAGCGCCGGATCCGGGAAGTTCGGGTAGACGCGGCCGGAGGCATGATCGTGTGCGAGTTCCCACGACGCATCGATCCAGGCGTCGTCCGGGGTTCCGGCGTGCTCGAGCAGGAATCGTTGCCCGCGGTGGGCGAACGCGGTCGCGGTCGTGCCCACGCGGTTGTACGCACCGGCGAGTGCGGTGAACGTCAGGCGCCGGTTACGTGAGCCCTCACCCGTCTCGAGGCACGACACGAGCGCGGAGACGGCGACGTCGTCGATCGGACGGTCGAAGAACTCGGAGCGGATGCGGACGCTTTCCGCGCTCGACGACCTCGCGTTATCTGACAGCGTCCTTCAGGGCTGAATAGGGCACCGGCTCGCTCACCGCCAGCAGCGTGGGCCGGCCCGCGCGGCTCGCGAACTCGTGCAGGAGTTCACGCGTGCGGCTCTCGGACAACGTGGACGCTCCGTCGATGTGGACGCGCAGGCCGGAGCCACCCGGGCGCCCCTCGACCGTCGCATTCAGGGTGAGCTCGTCCGGTGCGTCGGGAGCCCACGACTGCCACGCGGTGAGAACTGCGCGCGGGTCGATATCGCGCCAGTGCGCCTCGATCCGGCACGCTGCGGGTTCCGGGAGGGTGGAGAAGCGGAGGGACGTGACGACGCCGAACTGTCCGCCACCGGCACCGCGCAGCGCCCAGAACAGTTCCGGTTCGTTCTGCGCATCGCAGTCGACCACGGAGCCGTCCGCGAGGACGACACGTGCGCCGAGGAGCCGATCGCAGGTCAGCCCGCAGGCACGGCCGAGCAGTCCGATCCCACCTCCGAGCGTCAAGCCGGCTATTCCGACGCTCGGACCGCATCCCGCGGGCAGCGTGCGCCCCTGCAGGTGCAGGGCGAGGTAGACGGCTCCGAGACGAGCACCGGCGCCGATCACGGCCGTTCCGTCCGGGTGGACGGCAACCTCGTTCAGGGCCGACAGATCGACGACGATCCCCTCGGTAGAGGACCGCCCCGCGAAGCAGTGACCGCCTCCCCTCGGCACCAGGCGGAGTCCGGTCGAGCGCGCGTATGCGATCGCCCGAACGACATCCTCCTCCGACCGGCACAGCACGACCAGAGCAGGGCGCGTGTCCCGGAACGCACGGTTCTCCGGACGGCGTGCTCGGTCGTAGCCGGGCGAGTCCCCCGCGAGGACGTCCCCGTCGAGGAGTTCGCGCAATCGCTCGATTCCGGTCATGGTTCGACCGTAGGGATGCCGCCCGGATCAACTCTTGAACGAATCGAGCATCGTGCTTCGCCCGTGCTGCGGTCGGGCTGCCGCGAACGTCAGTCCTGCGGTCGCACCAGGTGCCGGTCGAGCGCGACGGCGATCGCCTCATCGCGGTTCGACACGTCCAGCTTCCGGTAGATGCTGCGGATCTGCGACTTCACCGTGTTCACGGAGACCCCCAGCTCCTGCGCGACCTCGGGGACGCGGGAGGTCCGCAGGTAGACCTCGAGCACAGCGAGCTCGCGCGGGCTGAGCGGCTCGCCTTCGGGCCGCGGCAGCAGCAGGGACCGAGCGGGAACCCGCTCGAGCACGTCGCCGAAGCCCGCTCCCGCGAGCGCATCGACGAGGCCGGGGAAGTCGTCGACGGGCACGAGTGCGACGGCGAGCCGTTGACCGCTCGCGCGCAGCAGCTCCCCCAATTCCTCCACGGCCGTTCTCCGGCGGGGACCGCCGGCGAATCGGAGGAGTGCGGCGGACTCCAGCGACAGCGCCTCCGCGCGCACGCGGGAGTCCATCGGCTCTCCGGCGACCCGGCGCAGCTGCTGGAGCGCCGCGCCCGTCCGGCCGAGCGCCAGTTCGACACGCGCCTGCCCGACGTGACGGTGCACACTGCCGGACTCGAGCTGACGGAGCACGGCCGTCGCGGTCGTGAGGTCGCCGAGCGCGATGTGCAGCAGCGCCCGGGACGGCGCGAGCTCGCGGCGGGCTGCCGCCCCGCGCCCCTCCGCACCCCGCAGGGCGGCGAACGCGTCCATCCCGGCGAGCCCCGCGGAGGGCCGGCCGTCGACCAGCTCGACGAACGCCTCGGTGACGGCGATCGCCCGCCAGTGCTCGATGGTCCGGCGGTCGTGGGTCATCGCCGCCAGCTGCTCCCGCGCCGTCGGGGCGTCGAACCGTTCCAGCGCCACGACCGCCTCGGCGATGCGGTAGAACGTCCCCGGATACCAGGAGCGCTGCATCGCCGTCCACTGCTCGTCCTGGGCCAGCTCGATGTAGGCCATCGCCTCGTGGATGTCGCCCCGGAGCGCGTGGATGCCGGCCGCCATCGCGACGTTGGCGAAGCCCGAGGAGTACCCGATGGGCGGAGACTCGGCCAGACCTTTCTCGAAGGTCTCCAGGGCCAGCTCGACCTCGCCCGCGTAGTACTGGGTCGTGCCGACGTGCGCGTAGATGCGGGAGAGCGCCTGAACGGAGGCGCGCTGGTCCAGCGGCAGCCCGTCCAGCGCCGCGACCGCCTTCCGTGCCGCCGCGCCGCCGAGTCGCGGTCGCCCGATCAGCCGGTACGCGGCGCTTTCGCTGACGAGGATGAGCGCGCGGTCGACGGGCCCCATCCGGTCGACGCCCTGCCGAGCGGCGCGAGCGGCCCCGACGAAGTACCGCAGCCCCTTCATCCGGCGATGCGGCTGGAGGTTGTAGGCGATGCCGAGCATCATCATGAGCAGCGGACGCGTGTGCAGCTCGGACGCCGGTATCCGCTCGGCGACCTGCGCGAACCCCTGCCGGATCCCGATGACGACGTCGAACCAGTGGTCCCGGACCACGGCGGTCGCCGTGTCGTAGTCGGCCGCGTCCACCGCATCCTGGAACTGCCGGAGCACATCCCGGTCGAACGTCAGCCGGATGTCGTCGGCACCCTCGGGCTCCGGGTCGGCGCCCGCGGAGAACGAGCGCGCGGACTCGTCCGAGAACGTGCTCATGGCGGCTCCAGGGTCGGCGGAAAAGGGGGCGTCGACTTCATCGTAATGACGCCCCGGCGCATCGCCCACGATCGCCGGCCTGTCACGCGAGACCGCGCCCGCCGGTCCTAGCTGACGTGCGTCGGCATGGCGCACCCGAACAGAAGGACATCACCATGACAGACCAGACACCCACCGTCGTCCTCGTGCACGGCGCATTCGCTGACGCCTCCAGCTGGAACGGCGTCATCGAGCGCCTGCACCGGCAGTCGATCCCCGTCGTCGCGGCAGCGAACCCGCTGCGCAGCCTGACCGGCGACGCCGCCTACCTCCGCGACGTGATCGCCGCGGTCGAGGGCCCGGTCGTCCTCGTCGGGCACTCCTACGGCGGCCTCGTCATCTCGGAGGCCGGATCCGCGAACGACCGCGTCGTCGCCCTGGTCTACGTCAATGCGTTCGTCCCGGAGCACGACCAGACCGCGTTCGACCTGTCGTCGGAGTTCCCGGGCAGCACCCTGGGGGACGCCCTCGACGCGCATCCGCTATCGTCGGGCGGGGCCGACCTCGTCATCCGCCCGGACGCCTTCCACCACCAGTTCGCCGCCGACGTGGACGAGCGCACGGCCGGTCTGATGGCGGCGACGCAGCGTCCCGTGACGCAGGCGGCACTCACGGAGGCGCTCCCGACCAGCACGCCGGCCTGGGCGACGACGCCCGCATGGTGCGTGTTCGGCGACGCCGACCTCAACATCCCCGTCGCCGAGCACCGGGCCGGCGCTGAACGCGCGAAGGCCCGCGGGGTCCGCGAGGTCGCGGGTGGTTCGCACGCCCTTCCGGTCTCGCAGCCGGATGCGGTGGCCGAGACGATCGTGGACGCCGTCCGTGCGGTGAGCGCGCTCGCCGCCTGAGCCAGGGGCGCCCTGTCAGAACGCCCCGACTCCCCGCGCGCGGTCGTAGCGTAGGGGAGGACGAGGAGGCGCGAGATGGCGAGAGTTCTGGTGACCGGCGCGGGGAGCGGACTGGGCTTCGGTGCCGCGCGGGAGCTGGCCGAGCACGGGCACACCGTGGTCGGCCACGTCCGCAGCGTGGACAGGGCGGGAGCGCTGCGGGAGGCGCTCGGCGATGACGGGATCATCCTGAGCGCGGAGCTCTCCGACGAGGAGCAGGTGCGGGCGCTCGCCGGCGACGTGGCGGACGCCGGAGGGGTGGATGCGGTGATCCACAACGCCGGCGTGATCGACGGCCCCGCCCTCCTCCCGGTCAACGTGGTCGCGCCCTACCTGCTGACGGCCCTGGTCCCCGCCGAACGGTACGTGTTCCTCAGCAGCGGGATGCATCGCGGCGGACGCGCGACCCTCGACGGGCTCGACTGGGCGGGTCGCACGCGCACCGCGTCGTACTCCGACAGCAAGCTGATCGTGACCGCCCTCGCGGCCGCGCTCCCCCGCTTCCGTGCCGGCGTCTTCAGCAACGCGGTCGACCCCGGCTGGGTGCCGACGCGGATGGGCGGGCGCAACGCCCCCGACGACCTCGAGCTCGGTCACCGCACGCAGGTCTGGCTCGCCGAGGGCGAAGACCCGGAGACCCGCACCTCGGCGTATTGGCACCACCAGCGACAGCAGCGACCGCATCCCGCCGTCGCCGACCTGGCGTTCCAGGATGCGGTCGTCGCGGCGCTGCGGGCGCACACCGGCACCAGCCTCTGACGGCGACCGCCGCCGGGACGACGAAGCGCCGCGGCACTCGACCGCGGCGCTTCCGAGCTCTCCGAGCTCGGCGTCGGCTTACTTGAAGGCGTCCTTGATGTCCTCGCCGACGTTCTTCGCCTTGGCGGCGGCCTGGTCGGCCTTGCCCTCCGCGACCTTCTTGTCGTCGTCGGTGAGCTTGCCGATGGCCTCCTCGGCCTTGCCCTTCAGCTCCTGAGCGGTGTTCTTGATCTTGTCGGCAGCACTCATGGCTGTCTCCTTCCTTCTTGTGTTGGGATGGGGTGTTTCGGGTGCCTCACGAGGGCCGGGCGGCGCTCGTGGACGTGTCGACCCGCGTCGCCGCCTGGAGCCGGGAGCGGAAGCCGCCGACCAGCTGGGCGAAGACGGGAAGCGTTGTGCCGAGGGCGGCGTCGAGGAGCGTCACCGCTTCATCCACCGCGTCCGTCACCTCGCGCGGGGATGCGCCGCGGCGGCAGCGGACCGTCACCTTCAGCGCCGGCGTGCGCCGCACCCGGTAGGCGCTCACCGCCACCCCGGCGACGCCCGGCACGGGCTTCAGCTGCTCGGAGAGCAGGGTCGCGGGGACCGCCGTGTCGAGCTCGACGGAGCCGTCCGGCGTCTGCAGGGTGAGGACCGTGGAGGTCGAGCCGTGACCTGCCCGGAGGATCAGGGCGATCAGCAGCACCACGAAGAAGGCGGCCACGACGAGGGCGACGAGCGCGGCGAGGCTGATCGTCGTGCCGGGCCACAGCGGCTGCCCGAAGGCGGCGTCGGCCGTCGTCGTCGCGGAGCGGCCGACGCCGCGCCAGATCCGTCCCGCGTCGGGGACGAGGAGGAGGGCCACGGCGAGCGCCGCGGCGGCGAGCGCGATGAGTCCGGTGACGGCGAGCAGCAGCCGGTTGATGACGCGGTTGGTGTCGTTCACGATCCGACCTTTCCTGTGGGGGAGACGAGGATGCTGAACCGCATGGGACCTGTCGTGCGTGCGAGGGCGAACTCGTCCGAGACGGCGGTCCGCACCTCGTCGCGGTCCACGCGCATCCCGCTGACGGGCACGATGCGCACCACCCCG
Organism: Leifsonia soli; assembly: GCF_013408745.1. NCBI lineage: Bacteria > Bacillati > Actinomycetota > Actinomycetes > Micrococcales > Microbacteriaceae > Leifsonia > Leifsonia soli. The sequence goes on from NZ_JACCBJ010000001.1 coordinate 2,642,373, forward strand.
GTACGGCGTCCGAGGCTGACGGTCACCGAGTCGGGCGACACCGCCGCGGCGCGGGAGGCGCGCCGGGCGAGGGCGGAGGCGAGCATCTCGTCGTCGGCGACGACGGCCGCGCGGTCGCCGAGGACCACCCGGCGGGCACGGCGTCCGGGGAGCAGCGCCAGCGCGAGGAGGATCACCCCGGCCACACCGGCGACGATCGCGACGGCGACCAGTAGGGGCGCCCCTGCGGACGGCGCCGCGGCGACAGCGGCGAGCTGTGCACGCGGGGCCAGCAGCAGCGGGCGCAGCCCGAGCAGATGGAGCACGCCCTCGGTCGCCAGCCACGCGACGGCGGCGACGAGGACGACGGCGACGACCGCGGCGGCGACCGTGCGCGGGGAGTGGGTCTCGCGGCGCACGATGCGCGCCTCCAGCCGGTTCATCGCACTCTCCTCTCCGTGATGACGGCCCCGGTCGCCCGGAGGTCGACGCGGGCCACCTCGAGACCGGTGAGCTCTGCGAGGCGCTCCCGGATGCGGGCGCCGGCGTCGGTCAGCCGGGCGGCCAAGGGCTCACCGGCCCCCGACCGGAGCGACCGCACCGCGACCGGTGTCGTGAGCCGGACGGCCAGCGCACCGGATTCGTCGCGCACGCGGGCCGAGATGTCGGTCGCGCCGACCCCGAGAGCGTCGGCGGCGACCGCACGGGCGAGGTGCTCGAGGGCGATCCGCTCGAACCGGTCGCGCCCGGCGGTCATGACGACGAGCGCCGGCCGCGCAGGGCGTCGGCCAGGCGGGCCAGGTCGACCTCGCCGCCGAGGACGCGCGCCACCAGGTACCCGACCAGCGCGGCAGCGGCCACGCCGACGAAGACCCAGAAGCCGAACGCCGCCCAGACGACGGCCAGGCCGCCTCCGATGAGGGCGCCGAAGCGGGCGGCGGTCACTGGACCCGGGCTTCCTGATCGTCGTCGTCGCTCGGCAGGTGCACGTCGTTGATGGTCACGTTGACCTCGGTGACCTCCAGCCCGACGATCCGCTCGATCGCCTGGACGATCGCGGCGCGCACATCGGCGGCGACCTTCTGCAGCGACACCGGGTACTCGGCGACGATGGTCACGTCCGCGGCGACCTGCTTCTCCCCGACCTCGACGCTGATGCCCTGGCCGTGGTCGGTCGCGTTGATCGCCTCGCGCAGAGCGCCGAGGGCACGGGCCGCTCCGCCTCCGAGCGCGTGGACGCCGGGGACCTCGCGCGCCGCGATGCCGGCGACCTTCGCCACGACGGCGTCGCTGATCACGGTCTTGCCGGTGGTGGGCTCCGCCGGAACCGCGGTGGTGGATGTGGTGGTTGCCATGTCCTGTCCTTCCGATCCGTTTCGTGCGGCCCATTCGTGTGGGTCGCACTCCTGTGACGGAGCGGCGGCGCCGTTCGTCACGCCGAGAAGCTGAGAAATCGCTCAATCGTCTCGCCTGGCTAGTTACTACCCGTTCTAGCAGAACCCGGCCTACACTCAAGGGGTGGACCGAGTCGCGGAAGGGGGCAGGGTGACGCGGACAAGCCTGCACGACCTCCTCGACGCCGGTGACGACACGCTCGCGGGCCGCGCTGCGGACGGCGACACGGTCGCCTTCGAGGTGCTCGTCCGCCGCCACGGACCTTTGATGCGGGCGTACGCAGCGCGCATGCTCGGGTCGACCTACGAATCGGACGACGTGGTGCAGGAGACCTTCGTCACGGCATGGCGCCGGCTCGGGGAGCTGCAGGAGGGGGCGGCCGTCAAGTCGTGGCTCATGCGCATCCTGAGCCGCCGCTGCATCGACCGCATCCGCGCGCGGCACGAGCACGACGACGTGACCGAGCTGGACGCTCCGGCGCCCGCGGCCGCCGGTCCGGAGCACGTGACGGAGGTCCGCACCGCGAACGAAGCCCTCGGCCGCGCCCTGGACGCGCTGCCCGAGCTGCAGAGGAGATGCTGGGTGCTCCGCGAAGTGGGACAGTACAGTTACGACGAGATCGCGCAGGAGCTCGACATCCCGGTATCGACCGTCCGCGGCCAGCTCGCTCGCGGAAGAAGACGACTGCTCGAGGCGATGGAGGACTGGCGATGACCGACCCGTACCTCCGCGGCGACGAACTCATCGACGGGCACACGCTCGACGAGCTGAGCGACTATCTGGCCCGCGGCCGGACACCCGCGGACCCCTCGATCGACGGCTCCCCGGAGTGCCGCGCCGCGCTGGCCTCCCTCGAACGACTCAGCCGCACGACGATGGAGCTGATGGAGGTCGAGGCCGAGCGCTCCCCGACCGACGACGGATGGGTGAGCCGCATCCTCGACGGCATCCGGCTGGATGTGCAATCCGGCCGGCGCGTTCCCCTCTCGCACCCCGACGAGACCGCCGACCTGGCGCTGACGGAAGGCGCCGTACGGGCGCTGGTGCGCGGCGTCGGCGACGGCATCGATGGCGTGATCGTGGGCCGCTGCCGGCTCGACGGCGACCTCGAGACGCTCGGATCGCCGGTCGCGGTGCACGTCGAGATCTCCGTCCGGTACGGCGACCCGCTCGAGGCCGTCGCCGCCGAGGTGCGTGCCGCGGTCGCGGCGGAGCTCGCTGCCCACGCCGAACTGAATGTCGCGTCGGTGGATGTGACGGTGACGGATGTGCGCGCCGGACGCGCCCAGGACGGAGGACCCGCATGAGCGCGACGGACGCCTCACCCGCCGCCGAGCTCGCTGCCCTGATCGGCGGAGTGCCCGGGGTGGCCCGCCTCTACCCCGCCGCCGGCCTGGTCGGCCGGGTCACCGGAGCGGTGGCCGCAGCGGTCGGAGGCGCCCCCGCGGACGACATCGCCGTCGCCCCCGACCGCATCGCGATCCGGATCGGGGTCGGCACGGAGCGGCCAGCGGCCGCGGTCTGCCGCGACGTGTACACGGCGGCGCGCGCGTGGTCGGCCGTCGCGGGCATCCCGGACGCCGTGATCGAGGTCACGGCGGCGTCGATCGAGACGGTTGACACCGATTTGCCAGCACTTCCCCAGCCCGGTCGCCGCTAGGATCGAGGACAACAAGGGGAGTACTCCCGCCGGCAGTGAGCCCGTCATTACGGATGCGCCATCGCATCCCGGGCCGCTGGTCCCGAACCGAGGTCGTCGATCCGGTCGGGGCGGAGGAGACCTTGGCGAGACGTTCCGCCTACCCCTTGGAGTCCCGGTGCAGGTCACCCCGCTCATCTGGATCATCACGATCGCCGTCACGATCGCATTCTTCGTCTACGAGTTCTTCGCGCACGTGCGGAAGCCGCACGAGCCGACCATCGGCGAATCGGCCCGCTGGTCCGCCTTCTACATCGGACTCGCGCTGCTGTTCGGCGTCGGGATCGGCATGGTGTCCGGCTGGACCTACGGCGGCGAGTACTTCGCCGGCTACCTCACCGAGAAGGTGCTCTCGGTCGACAACCTGTTCGTCTTCCTGCTGCTGATGTCGGCGTTCGCCGTGCCCAAGGCGTACCAGCAGAAGGTGCTGATGATCGGCATCATCATCGCCCTCATCCTCCGCGGCGCGTTCATCGCCGTCGGCGCGGGCCTCATCGAGAACTACTCGTGGGTGTTCTATCTCTTCGGCGCTCTCCTGCTCGTCCTGGCGTGGCGGCAGGCGTTCGGCTCCCACGACTCCGACCCGACGAACAACCGGGTCATGCGGTTCATCCGACGGCACCTGCCCGTCACCGACGAGTACAACCGCGACCGGCTGACGGTGAAGAAGGACGGACGCCGCTTCGTCACCCCGATGCTGCTGACCATCATCGCGATCAGCCTCATCGACGTGATCTTCGCCGTCGACTCCATCCCCGCGATCTACGGGCTCACCAGCGAGGCCTACATCGTCTTCACCGCCAACGCTTTCGCCCTGATGGGGCTCCGCCAGCTGTACTTCCTCATCGGCGGGCTCCTCGAGCGGCTGGTCTACCTGTCGCAGGGTCTCGCGGTCATCCTCGGCTTCATCGGGGTCAAGCTCGTCTTCCACGCGCTGCACGTCAACGAGCTCCCGTTCATCAACGGCGGGCACCCGGTCGAGTGGATCCCCGAGATCCCGACCTGGCTGTCGCTGCTGTTCATCGGAACGACGATCGCCGTCGCCGCGGCCGCCAGCCTCCTCAAGACTCGCGGCGATCGGGCTGCCGAGGGGAGCGAGGGCCAGGACGAGCCGGAGCTCAGTCCGGACGCGCGTCCGCAGCGGTGAGCGGGGCGGCGGATGTGTCGTTCCGCCACGCCCGCAGCGTGTGGCTGAACCCCACGAGCTCGTGTCCGACCACCTCGATGACGGCTCCGAGCGCGACCAGCCCGATCACGACGCTCAGGGTGGTGAGCTGCCCCGGCTGCTCCAGGTCGATGGGCTGACCGGGATGCGACGCGGCGCCGACCGCGACGGCGGCGGCCAGCGGCGCGAGCGTGATCAGCAGCAGCGGCAGGTGCGTGAGGTCGAACGAGCGCAGCAGCACGCTCCAGATCAGGAAGATCAGCACGATCGTGGCGGCCAGCGGCACGGTCAGGGCGATGGCGACCCCGAGCAGCGAGACGCCTCCGTTCACGACGGCGATGGTGGTCAGGTGCAGGCCGGCGCCGATCGCGGCGATCGTCCCGAACAGCGCGAGATGGGCGTACCGCCACCCGAACGCCCGCTCCGGCCGCCGCTCCAGCACCAGCCGCGACGGCACCAGGAAGTAGCTCCACCACACGGCGGCGGCCATCACCAGGCCGGAGGAGGCGATCAGCACGGCCTCGACCGACCAGCCCGCCTCCTGGGTCAGCGCGCCGACGGCGGCGGTCGTCGCGGCGATGACCTCGCCGATGGTGATCAGCGTCAGCAGCGCGAAGCGCTCGGCGAGGTGGCCCGGGTTCCAGGGCGAGAAGCCGAAGATCCGGGTCGCCACGAGGGGAGCCACCATCTCGGCGAGCGCGAGCACCACGATGGCGACCACCGTCACCTCGGCGGGCATCGGAACGATCGCCGTCAGCAGCCAGCCGACCTGCGCCACCGAGATGATGACCACGTACGAGAGCGCGTTCGGCCGATGGCCGGGATCGGAGCGCGCCGCCCGCAGCCACAGCACGATCAACGGCACGCGCATGATGATGTACCCGATCACCATGAGCAGGTTGTTCGGGCTCTCGCCGTGCGCGGCGGCCTCGAAGCTGACCGGGAGCCCGTACGTGAGCACGATCACCCCGATCATCTGGACGATGGTCGCCAAGCGGATGAGCACATCGTCGTTGCCGTAGGCCGACGAGAACCAGGTGAAGTTGAGCCAGGCCCAGCTGACCGCCCACACCGCGAACACGTAGGCGCCGAGCGCCGGCCAGACGTCGCCGTGGGCGAGCTGCTCGGCCAGCTGATCCGACGCGGCGGCGAAGGCGACGACGTAGGTCAGGTCGTACAGCAGCTCGAGCGGGGTCGTGGTGCGCCCGCGCTCCTTCGGGTTCCTGCCGGGCATCGGCCGGATGCGATGCCGCAGTTCCAGCCGCAACTGGTCCGTGAAGTCCGATTCGCCGCCCACGAGGCCTCCCTCGTCAGAGTCTGGCCCATGTGGCGCGACGGAGGGTAGCCTTCGCCGTCAGGAGGACCCGATCCGTTCGGTGAGCAGGTCGAGCAGCGCCTCCGCCGCACGGCCGGGCCGCTTCCGGGCGATGGCGCTGAGCCGCCAGTCCACCGGTCTGCTGAGCGGGCGGAGCACGGTTCCTGCGGCCGGGATGATGGTCAGCTCGGGGAGGGCCGCCACCCCCAGTCCGGCCGCCACGAAGCGCGGGATCTCGCCGAGGTCGGCCAGCTCGGTGGGCACGCGGCGGCTCAGGCCGAGCGCTTGGAACGCGCGGTCGAGGGTGACCCGGTTGCCGAAGCCCGCGCGCGAGTCCACCCAGGCCTCATCCGCGAGGTCGGCGAGGGCGACCGAGGAGCGGCCGGCGAGACGGTGGCCCTCGGGCAGCACGACGAGGAAGGGCGAGTCGACGAGGGGTCGCGTGACGAGGTCGGGGACGGCGTCGGGGAGTCCGTGGAACGCGATGTCGAGCCGCCCCTGGCGCACGTCCTCCACCAGTCCGGTCGACCCGCTCGGGGAGGGGCCGAGGCGCAGGTCCACGTATGGATGCCGCCGGTGGAACTCGCCCATGATCCCGGGCAGGTCGACGGTCGTCAGGTTCGTGAAGATGCCGACCCGGACCGTGCCGCGCAGCGGGCCGTGCTCGTCGGTGAGCTCGCGCATCCTCTCCACGGCTTCGATCGCACCGCGCGCCTCCGGGAGCACCGACCGGCCGGCCTCGGTCAGGCGGACGCCGTGCGCATCCCGCTCGAACAGGGTCGCTCCGAGCTCGGTCTCCAGGCTGCGGATGCCCGCGGAGACGGTCGACTGCGCCGCGAAGACGCGTGCGGCGGCACGGGTGAAGTTGAGCTCGTCCGCCACCGCGACGAGGTACTCGAGCTGGCGCGTGTCCACGATCTCAGCCTAGCGCTGACGATCGTCAAAATCGATCGTCAGCATCGGCTATTTCCGTTGGACTCGATGGGCGAGGAGGAGCACTATCGAACCATGACCAGCACGCTCGACTCCTCCGCCCCCACCGGATCCTCCCCTCGCCTGGGGACCGCTCCGGGTCGCGCCCGGCGTTCCTTCCGCCTGCGCCACGGCGCCGGCTTCTGGGTCATCGCCGCGGCGTTCCTCGCCGTCATGGCCTTCTCGACCGTCCCGACCCCGCTGTACGCGTTCTACCAGGCGCGCGACGGCTTCCCGACCTGGGTGGTCACCGTCATCTTCGCCGCGTACGCGGTCGGCGTCATCGCCAGCCTCTTCCTGATCGGCCACCTGAGCGACATCGCCGGGCGGCGCAGGATGGTGCTCATCGCCGTGCTCGTCGAGATCGTCTCCGCCGCCCTGTTCCTGGTCTGGAACGACGTCACCGGCCTCATCGTCGCGCGCACCCTCTCCGGGATCGGCGTCGGCGCCCTCACCGCGAGCGCCACAGCGCACCTCAGCGAGCTCCGCGCGGTCGCGCGCCCCGACGAGGGTCCGGCGACGGCCGGAACCGTCTCCACGGTCGTGAACACGGGCGGACTCGCCCTCGGCCCGCTGATCGGCGGCGCGTTCGCGCAGTTCCTCCCCGAGCCCCTGCTCCTCCCGTACGCCGTGTTCCTCATCCTGCTCGCGGTCGCGGCCGTCGCCGTCGCCCTGGTGCCCGAGACGGTGGAGCGCGCCGAGGAGCGCCCGGCCTACCGCCCGCAGCGCATCTCGCTGCCCGCCGAGGCGCGCGGCGCCTTCTCCGCCGCGGCCGTCGCCGCCTTCGCCGGCTTCGCGGTGTTCGGGCTGTTCACGTCGCTCGCGCCGAGCGTGCTAGTGGTCACCCTCCACCAGACGTCGCACCTGCTGGCCGGATTCGTGCCCTTCGCGGTCTTCGCGGCATCGGCGGTCTCGCAGATCGTCTTCGGCCGCCTCTCCGCCCGCGCCCAGCTCATCCTGGCTCTCGTGCTGATGCTCGTGGGGCTCGCCGGGCTCGCGACCGGCGTGCTGATCGCTTCGTTCGCGGTGTTCCTGGTCAGCGGCGTGCTGGCGGGCGCGGGCGTCGGCCTGCAGTTCCGCTCCGCGATCGCCGCCGCCGCCTCCCTGGCCGCGCCGGAGCGCCGCGGCGAGGTGCTGGCCGCGATCTTCCTGATCGCGTACATCGGCCTGGCCGTCCCCGTGCTCCTCGTCGGCGTCGCGCTCATCGTGTGGCCGCTCGTCCCGGTGCTGGTGGTGTTCGTCGCCGCCGTCGCCGCGCTGTCGGTGCCCGCCGGGCTGCGGATGCTGCGCCGCGCCTGACCCGGGCCGTCAGTGCACCGACGTGAAGGTCCCGAGCGCATCGTCGGCGAGCGCGGACCGCAGAGCCGGAAGCGAGCCCTCGTCCACCCTGACGATCGACTGACCGTCGGGCGAGGTCCCGGTTCCGGCCGTCGGCATCGTGAAGGCGTGGATACTGGAGGCGCCGGAGAGGCGCATGCTCGCCGCCAGCCCGATCATCGTCGGGAGGTCGAACTGGGCGTCGACCTTGAGGTACCGGCCCACCGCGCCGGCGAAGGACGTGACGGCGGCCGGGTCGGTCAGCGTGCCGCTGCTGAGGAGCTTGTGGACGATGGCCTGCAGCAGGGCCTGCTGGTTCGCCACCCGCTGGTAGTCGGCGGTCGGGAAGGCGTAGCGCTCCCGCGCGAAGGCCAGGGCCTGCGCTCCGTCGAGGTGGTTGAGGCCCCTGACGAAGGTGTAGTGCGGCTTCTTCGACGAGGTGAAGCCGACCGGGCTGTCCACATCCACACCGCCGAGGGCGTCGGTCATCCCTTCGAGCCCCTGGAAGTCGATGATCGCGACGTGGTCGATGTGCGTTCCGAGGAGCTGCTCGACGGTCTGGATCGCCAGCGGCGTCCCTCCCCAGGCGAGTGCCGCGTTGATCTTCGCCGTGCCCTTCCCCGGGATCGGGACCCACAGGTCGCGCATGATCGACATGATGTAGACGTCTTTGCGGTCGGCGTCGATGTGCACGAGCATCATCGTGTCGGAGCGCTGGTTGGACGTGGTGGCCTGCCCGACCGTGGTCGGGTCGCCCCGCGAGTCCGACCCGATGAGCAGGATGTTCATGGCGCCGGTGGAGACGGGGGTCGGCCGAGAGGCGGCCTCCGGGAAGGCGCGCGGGATGTGGGTCACGGCCGAGTTGAAGGTCGACGCGACGCTTCCGGCGTAGAAGAGGCCTCCGCCGACCACGCTGCCCGCCACGACGGTGGCGATGGCGAGGAGCGTGGTCAGCACGATGGAGACCCGGGAGCGGCGGTGCGGAGCCGTGGACGGGCGGCGGTTCCGGCGGTAGTGCGAGTGTGCGGTCTGCGCGATCATGATGGCCGTCTCCGGCACTCCCCCAGGAGCGTCTCGTCCGACTCCGCCCGAGCTTCGAGCGAGATGAGGATTTCTCATCTGTAATCGAGGCTACGTCCACCGCCTGGGAAAGTCCTCGTTAATGAGGACATAATTTGTACCCCGGTTACCCCCAGTTCGTGGGGGATCAGGACAGCGCCATTCCGGGCACGCGTCGGCGGATGGCCTCCATGGTCGCTTCATCCGAGACGCCCTGGAAGTCGTACCGCGGCGTGTAGGGGGCGATCAGGGCGGTGACCTCGTCGTCCGTGAGCTCCACCTCGAGCGAGGCGATGGCGTCGTCGATCTGCTCGATGGAACCTGCGCCGACGAGCGGGGCCGTCACCACGGGCTGGCGGCGGAGCCAGGCCAGGGCGATCGCCGCCCGGCTCACTCCGTGCGCGGCGGCGACCTCCCCGACCGCGTTCACGATGGCGCGGTTGGACTCCTCCTCGGCCGGCGAGTACAGCAGGTCGGCGTACGCGCCGTCCGTCTCCGAGCGCGCCGTCGCCCGTGCGTCGTCCCACGCGCGGGCGAGGCGGCCGCGGCCGAGCGGGCTCCAGATGATGGTGCCGACGCCCTCATCGAGGCAGAGCGGGATCATCTCGCGCTCCTCTTCCCGGGCGAGCAGGTTGTAGTGGTCCTGCATCGAGACGAAGCGCGCCCAGCCGTGCTGCTTCTGCAGATTGAGGGCCTTCGCGAACTCCCACGCGAACATCGAGGACGCCCCGAGGTAGCGCACCTTGCCCGCCTTCACGACGTCGTTCAGCGCCTCGAGGGTCTCCTCCCACGGGGTCGAGTGATCGTTGCGGTGGATCTGGTAGAGGTCGATGTAGTCGGTCCCGAGTCGCTGCAGGGAGTGGTCCACCTCGGCCAGGATCGCCTTGCGCGACAGCCCGCGGCCGTTCGGCCCCTGCCGCATCGGATGACGCACCTTGGTGGCGATGACGACCTCGTCGCGGTCGGCGAAGTCGCGCAGTGCCCGACCGAGGATCTCCTCACTGGAGCCGTTCGAGTACATGTTGGCGGTGTCGAAGAAGTTGATCCCCGCCTCCAGCGCGTGCTTGATGAGGGGACGGGCCTCCTCCTCGCCCTTCGACCAGACGGGATGCCCGCGATCGGGCTCGCCGTAGCTCATGGCGCCGATGGCGATGGGCGACACGTCGAGGCCGGTCGTCCCGAGCTTGCGATACTGCATGAGATCTCCTTGAATAGACGTGGCGGAGAACTCTCCGCTTCGTCCATCACGGTAACGGAGAATTCTCCGTTTAGCAAGGAGACGCATGCCGGACGCCCCTAGAGCCGACGCCCAGCGCAATCGGGCGCGCATCCTCGACGTCGCGTCGACGGCGTTCCGGGAGAACCCCGACATCTCGCTCAACCAGATCGGCAAGCTCGCGGGCGTCGGCGCCGGCACCCTCTACCGGCACTTCCCCACCCGGGAGGCGCTGCTGCTCGCCGTCTACGCGACCGAGATCGACGCGCTGGAGGCTGCCGTGGACGGGCTGCTCGCGGAGGAGGCCCCGCTCGACGCGTTCCGCAGCTGGTCACGGCAGCTCGCCGAGCTGGTGCGCCTCAAGCACGGACTCGGGGAGGCACTGGCGACCCCGTCGGCGCAGGCGATGATCGACGCCACCTACGCGCCCGTGACGCGCGCCATCGGACGGCTGCTGGATGCCGCGGTCGCGCACGGCGACATCGGCCCGGGAGCGGACCCCGGCGACATCCTGCTGCTTCTCAGCGCGCTCTGGCGCGTCCCGTCCGGACCGGGCGGCCTCGTACAGGCCGACCGGCTGCTGGAGATGGTGGTCGCGTCGCTTCCCGCGGCCGACGGCCGGGGCTGACGACCGGCCCCGACCGCCCTGGGCGGGTCAGATGCCTCGGGCGAGGCGGTAGTAGGCGGCGTTCGCGTCCAGGTCGCGACGGACCGAACGGAGCGTCGTCGTGTCGTCGATGACGATCAGCTCGGTGCGGAGCATGCGCGCGAAGTCCTCGAAGACCTGGACGCCGACTGCGGTGCTCATCACCGTGTGGTGCGCCGCCCCGGCCTCCAGCCAGGCGGTCGCCGACGTCGTGAAGTCGGGCTGCGGCTTCCACACCGCGCGGCCGACCGGCAGCTTGGGCAGAGGAGCGGACGGCTCGACGACCTCGACGACGTTCGCGACCAGACGGAACCGGTCGCGAACATCCGACAGCGCCACGACGACCGCGGGGCCGGGGTCGGCGGTGAAGACCAGCCGGACCGGGTCGTCCTTGCCGCCGATGCCCAGCGGGTGCACCTCCAGCGTCGGGGTGGCCGAGCTGAGCGACGGGCTGACCTCGAGCATGTGCGCGCCGAGGATGCGCTCGTCGCCGGGCGTCAGGTCGTACGTGTAGTCCTCCATGAGGGAGGCGCCGCCCGGCAGGCCGGCGCCCATCACGTTCGCCGCACGGACCAGGACGGCCGTCTTCCAGTCGCCCTCCGCGCCGAACCCGTAGCCCTCGGCCATGAGCCGCTGGACGGCGAGGCCGGGCAGCTGCTTCAGTGCGCCCAGGTCCTCGAAGCTGGTGGTGAACGCGCCGAAGCCGCCCTCCTCCAGGAAGGAGCGCAGGCCCAGCTCGATGGCCGCACCGTCGCGGAGCGACTGGTGGCGGTCGCCGCCGCGGCGCAGCTCGGGCGCGACGTCGTAGAGCTCCTCGTACTCGGCCACCAGGGCGTCGACGGCGTCCGACGGTGCCGCGGCGACCGCGTCGGCGAGGTCGTTGACGCCCCACGTGTTCACCTGCACCCCGAAGACGTGCTCCGCCTCGGTCTTGTCGCCCTCCGTGACGGCGACGAAGCGCATGTTGTCGCCGAAGCGGGCGAGCTTCAGCGCCCTGGTCGCGGCGCGGCCGGCCGCCGCGCGCATCCACGTGCCCACGCGGGCCGAGACGACCGGATTCGAGACGTGCCCCGCGACCGTGGTGCGCGGGACGCCGAGACGCGTGAGGATGTAGCCGAACTCACGGTCGCCGTGCGCGGCCTGGTTGAGGTTCATGAAGTCGAAGTCGATGTCGGCCCACGGCAGCTCGACGTTGGCCTGCGTGTGGAGGTGCAGCAGCGGCTTCTGCAGCGCGTCGAGACCGGCGATCCACATCTTCGCGGGGCTGAACGTGTGCATCCACGCGATCACGCCGATGACGCGGTCGTCGGCGTTCGCCTCGAGCATGATGCGGCGGATGGCGTCGGCGTCGGTGAGGACCGGCTTCCACACGATCCGCACCGGGACGTCGGGCGACGCGCCCAGCTCGTCGGCGATGGCGCGGGACTGGTCGGCGACCTGGGCGAGGGTCTCCGGGCCGTACAGGTGCTGGCTGCCGGTGAGGAACCAGACCTCGTAGCCGTCGAGGGAGGTGGTGAGCTTCGGCATCAGTGGATGGATCCTTCCGGGTTCTGTCCGTACACGTTCTGGTAGCGGTCGAAGAGGCTGTCGATGGCCTCCTGCGGGATGGGGACGATGTCGCCGCCCTGGCGGGCGATGTGCATGGTGCGGGCGACGTCCTCCGCCATGACGGCGGCCTTGACGGCGTCACGCGCGTCGGAGCCGATGGTGAAGACGCCGTGGTTCTGCATGAGGACCGCGCGGCTCCGGTGGCCGCTGAGCGTCTGCACGATCCCGCGGCCGATGGAGTCGTCGCCGATGATGGCGAACGGCCCGACCGGGATATCGCCGCCGAACTCGTCTGCCATGGCGGTGATCGCGCACGGAATGGGCTCGGCGCGCGCCGCCCAGGCGGTCGCGTACGTGGAGTGCGTGTGCACGACGCCGCCGACCTCGGGCATCGCGCGGTACACGAAGGCGTGGGCGGCGGTGTCGGACGACGGCGACCGCTCGGAGCCGAGCGAACCCGGGACCACCTCGCCGTCGAGGGTGCAGAGGATCATGTTCTCCGGCGCGAGATCGTCGTAGTCGACGCCGCTCGGCTTGATGACGAACAGGTCCTCCCCCGGCACCCGGCCCGAGATGTTCCCGCCCGTCCAGACGACGAGCTGGTAGCGGACGAGTTCGGCGTGCAGCGCGGCGACGCGCTCGCGGACGGCGCGGACGGCCGGGGACTCGGGGGCCGGGGCCTGGGCATCGGTCACTGTTCGGATCCTTCCGTTGGTCCCGCCGAAGCGGTGGTGTCGGGCAGGGCGGTGACGGCCGCCCGCTCAACGGCGAGACCGGCGTCGTAGCGGTCGAGGTAGGCGGCGAACCCGGCGACATCCTCGGGCCGCGGCTCGGCGATCTCGAAGACGACGTCGCGGAACACCCGCTCGCGCAGGTAGGTGTCGAGGTCGTGGCCGTCCTCGGCGCGTGCCCGGACGTAGGCGGCGAGGACGGCGATCCCCCACGCGCCTCCCTCGGATGCGGTGTGCGCGACGGAGACGGGAGCGTCCAGGGCGCCGGCCAGGAAGCGCTGGGCCACGCCGGCGGTGCGGAACACGCCTCCGTGCGCGAGCATCCGGTCGAGCGCGACGCCCTCTGCGGCGAGGACGCGCATCCCGAGCGCCAGGGTCGCGAACACGCCGTAGACCTCGGCGCGCATGAGGTTGCCCAGGCTGAAGCGGCTGCCCGGCGTGCGGACGAGCAGCGGACGGCCCTCGGTGAGTCCGGCGATGGGCTCGCCCGCGAGGTGGTTGTAGGCGAGCAGGCCGCCGGCGTCGTCGTCTCCGGTCAGCGCCTCCCGCAGCAGGGTGTCGAACACGGCGTCGGGATCGGCGGGGCGGCCGGAGGCGGCGGCGAAGCGGCCGAAGAGCCCGGCCCATTCGGCGAGCTCGCTCGCGCCGTTGTTGCAGTGCACCATCGCGACCGGGTCACCGGCCGGGGTGGTCACGACATCCAGCTCGTCGTGCACCTCGGCCAGCGGACGCTCGAGCACGACCATGGCGAAGATGCTGGTGCCTGCGCTCACATTGCCGGTGCGCGGGGCGACGGATGCGGTCGCGACCATCCCGGTCCCCGCGTCGCCCTCCGGCGGGCAGAGCGTCGCTCCGGGCCGCAGCGTTCCGGACGGGTCGAGGAGGGCGGCACCCTCGGCGGTCAGCTCGCCCGCGGGGTCTCCGGCGGAGAGCACCTCTGGCAGCAGCTCGCGGAGCGGCGGGATGCGGCCGCCGGCGAGCCGGTCGTACCGGCCGACGAGGTCTGCGTCATAGTCGCCGGTCGCGGGGTCGATCGGGAACATGCCGGACGCATCCCCCACGCCCAGCACGTGACGGCCGGTGAGCCTCCGGTGCACGTAACCGGCGAGCGTGGTGACGGAACGGAGGCGAGGGAGGTGCGGCTCGGCGTCGAGGACGGCCTGGTGCAAGTGGGCGATGGACCAGCGGAGCGGGATGTTCACGCCGAGCAGATCGGTCAGCTCGCGCGCGGCCGGGCCGGTGTTCGTGTTGCGCCAGGTGCGGAACGGTACGAGCAGCTCGCCCGCCTCATCGAAGGCGAGGTAACCGTGCATCATCGCCGAGACGCCGAGGGCGCCGACGGCGGTCGGAGCGACGCCGTGGCGCGCCTCCGCGTCGGCGGCGAGGGCGGCGTAGGCCTCCTGCAGGCCGGTCCAGACTTCGTCGAGCGGGTACGTCCAGAGGCGGTCGACGTACGAGTTCTCCCACTCGTGGGATCCGACGGCGAGGACGACCGACGGGTCGTCGGCATCCACGAGGCAGGCCTTGATGCGCGTCGAGCCGAACTCGATGCCGAGCGCGGTGCGGCCTGCGGCGATGGCATCCCGGGCGCTGGCGCTGGCGCTGGCTGCGGGAGCCGGGGAGGCGGCGTCGGCTGGCACCATGAGGCATCCACTCCTTTGTGACCGGTCACATTGACGGTCTGAGCATACGACACGCATCGCCGCTACGCCACTCCGTGCCCCGCGATAGCCACCGAGTCGAGCGCATTCGGCACGAATCCGCGACGCGGTGAGCACTAAGCGAGACGCTGATTTGGCGCAAATGTGTCGCGGCGGGAGGCGCGCGAGGCGCGTGGGGCGGCGGGTCAGGCGGAGTCGCGGACGACCAGGACAGGAGCAACGGGCTCCTCGAACGCGAGGTCGCCGCCCTCCAGCAGCGCGACCAAGCGGGCGACGCAGCGGCGGCCGAGTTCGGCGAACTCCTGCCGGACGGTGGTCATCGGCGGTGCGAAGAACGCGGCCTCGGGGATGTCATCGAAGCCGACGACGGCCAGATCGCCGGGGACCGAACGTCCCGCGACCCGCGCAGCATGCAGCACGCCGAGGGCCATCTGGTCGTTCGAGGCGAAGACAGCCTGGATGGAGCGGTCCGCCACGAGCTCCGCACCGATCGCCGCGCCTGAGGCCGCGGTCCAATCCCCCTCGCGGGACACCACGGCATCGGCCCCCGCGACGGCCATCTCGGCGAGGAAGCCGTCGCGCCGGGCGCGGGCCTCCGTCCAGTCGCCCGGTCCGCTCAGGTGCGCGACGCGGCGGTGCCCGGCCGCCAGCAGGTGACGCGTGGCGAGGCGCGCGCCGAGTTCCTGATCGACGAAGACACCCTCGTCGGAAGCGCCGCCCGCGCCGTGCAGCGTCACGGACGGCAGGGAGAGCGAGAACTGGCCCATCGCATCCTGAACCCGCTGCTGCGGCGCGATCACCACGATGCCCTCGACGGCCTGCTCGCGCAGGTGCCCGATGGCCGCCTGCAGGTCGGCCGGGTCGAGCGACGCGGCGTGGGCCACGGTGACGGTGTACCCGGCGGCGCGGCCGGCGTTCTCGACGGCGTCGATGCTCGAGGCGGGGCCGAAGAGCGAGGACGCCGAGGCGGCCAACACCCCGATGGTCCGCGACCGCGCAGTGGTCAGCATGCGGGCGGCACGGTTCGGACGGAAGTCGAGATCGGCCATTGCGGCGAGCACGCGGGCGCGGGTCTCGGGCCGGATGCTCGGGTGATCGTTGAGCACGCGGGACACGGTCTGGCGCGAGACACCGGCGGCGGCGGCGACCTCGCGCACGCCCGGGGCGCGCGCCCCCTCATTCACCCGAACCTCCGGCACACCGCCACACTAGGGGACGACGAACGCGGAGGCTGGATGAATGCCGTGGGATCAGCCGAAGGCGCAGGTGATGGACTCCCCCACGCGCCCGTTGCGGACGACCAGCATCGAGCGGTTGCTCCGGTCGACGATGGCGCAGTGCGCGGTCGCCGCGTCGCCCGGTGTCACCGTGAGCCCGACCCGGGGGCCGCCGCGGACCGAGTGGACCCAGCTGGACCCGGTGACCCCGGTCCCGGCCTCTCTGCTGCGGCCCGATTCGTCGACGTACGAGTACTCGACGGATCCCACCGCGCCGGCGTCGACCCAGGCGAGGTACTCCAGATCGCGGACGTCTCCGTCGGAGGCACAGCCGGCGAGGGCGAGACCGCCCGCGGCGAGGGCCAGAGCGGTTCCCGCTCTGACCACCCGCCGCGAGGCGTCTGCTCGCGTGCGCGCCCTTCTCACGGGCGCCGCGCGTCCTCTCCCCGCCGCCGGCGAACCACGAGGAGGACGAGGCCCGCCGCCAACGAAAGGGCAGCGAGTGTCGCTCCATAGGCGAGCTGCGCTCCCGTACTGGCGAGCACACGGGCCGTCGCGTCGATCGCGTCGGCCAGTGCCGGCGGGATCGGGATCGCCGCGGTGGGGAGCACGAAGGTGTCCTCCGCCGTCGCGCCGCGATCGCTGGTGACGGTTGCCGTGTTGGTGACGGAACCGGCACCGATATCGGCCGCGGTCAGGGTATAGGTGGCCGTCGCCCTCAGCACCGCGTCGGGAGCCAGCGTGCCGTCGTCCTCGGGGTCCGGATACTCGACCTCGGAGAGCCCCGGCATCGCATCGGCGATCGCGATGTCGTTCAGGGTGACGTTTCCGGTATTCGTCACCTCGAACGTGTACGTCACCGTGTCACCGACCGCCGCACCGAGCACCGACCCGGATCGCGCCCCGGTCTTGACGAGGGCGACCGACGGAGCCTGGAGGAGCAGGACCGTCGAACTGTCGTCGTCGGTGACCACCCGCCCATCCGGGGCGATTCCGTTCACGGTCGACTCGTGCTGGACCGACCCGGCGTCGATGTCCGCCTGCGTCAGGTGGTATTCCTCCGACACCCCGAACTCCTGCATCGGCGCGAGCGTGCGCGGCGACGCATCCGCGACCGCCGCCTTCGACACGGCTGGATCGATCAGGACGTTGTGAAGAGTGACGTCGCCGACGTTGGTCACGCCGTACCGGTACTCGACGATGTCGCCGGCGCGCGGGGCGCCCGTGGACTTCAGCGTCGCCTCCTCGACGATCTGGATGGCGGCGGTGGTGGGCGTCGTAGCGGGCGCGGACGCTTCATCGCTTACCGTGGTCCCGTCCGGCGCGGTGCCGTTCACGGTGGCGTGATTCACCACGCCGGTCAGCGCATCGACATCGGCCTGAGTGATCGTGTACTCGGCGGTCGCGGTCGCGAACTGACCCGGCAGGAGCACATTCTTCTCGGCCGGCCAGGTGTCGTCGATGTCAGACAGCCCGGGCAGCTCGTCCACGATGCCCACGTCGCTCAACGTCACGTTTCCCGTGTTGGCGATCGTGAAGGAGTAGAGCAGCCGGTCACCGACCGCGCCGCGCGTGCCCTCCTCATGAGCGACCCGCTTCTCGAGCGAGATCCCGGGCTTCCGGTCGATCAGATCGGTCACCTCGTCCTCGGCCGTGACCGACGCACCGACCAGCGGCGTGCCGGAGGCGGTCGCGCTGTTCACCACCCGGCCCGCGTCGACATCGGACTGGCGGACCGTGTAGCTCGCCGTCGCGGTCGCCTTCGTCCCGGGCGCGAGGGTGTTCGGTTTCCCCGGCCAGCTGAACTTCGGCTCCGACAGTCCTGGCATCACATCGGTCACCGTGACGTCGTGAAGCGTGACTCCACCGTCGTTCTCGACGGTGAACGTGTAGGAGATGACGTCTCCCGCCTTGGTCGGGGTGCCCGAGGAGGACTTGTCGAAGAGGAGGTGAGCGGACCCGACGCCGGGAAGCGTGTGCGTCACCGACTTCTCGACCGCCGATCCGTCGGGCGCCTCGCCCGTCGCCGTTGCCGTGTTCACCAGAGTGCCCGCATCGACGTCGTCCTGCGTCGTCAGGTACGTGGCGCTGGCCGTCGCCGATTCGCCCGGCGCCAGCACGCCGGACGTGGTCGGCCACGTCGGCTTCACCGGAGTGAGGCCGGGGAGCGGGTCATCCAGTTCGATGTCGCGAATGGTGACGTCGCCGGAGTTGCGCACGGTGAACTGGTAGGTGATGACCTGGCCGGCGGCGCCGAACTCCTTCTGCACCGTGTCTTTGACGACTGACAGCTCCGGTCGTGTCATCACTCGGTCGCGGTCCTCGCCCGTGCCCGTGATCGTCACGTTGCTTCCCGGCACAGGGTCGGGCGCGGTTCCGCGGGCCGTGTTCACCATCTCCTTCGTGCCGATGGTGGGAAGCACCCGCAGGGTGACGCTGCGGACGATCTGCCCGCCGGCCGGGATCTCGGGCAGGCTCCATGACACCGTTCCACCGCTGTTCGAGCCCCCGTCCGAGGCGGAGATGAACTCGGTATCGGCCGGGAGTTCATCCGTCAGCTCGACACCGGGGAGCGCCTCGTACGCGAGGGGATTGCGCACGGTGATCGTGTAGGTCAGCTCCTGGCCGGGGGCCGCCTGCGCCACGCCGTCGTTCTTGGAGACGGGAAGTCCGCTCACGGCACCGACCGGCTTGAGTGCGACCTCAGCGACATTGTTCGTGAGGTCGCCGTCGTGGATCTGGCCAGCGACCTCGGCGCTCACCGTGAACGAGGGCGACGTGGGGATCACCGGGATATCGAGCGCGACCGGAGCGTCCATGGTGAACGCCGCTCCCGGCTGACAGGTCAGCGTGGCCGGGCCGACCGCCGTGCCGAAGGCGGGATCGCCCGCACCGTCGACGGCGGTGCAGGTCCACCCTGCCGGGGCGAGATCGGTTACGGTGACGCCCTTCGGGATGGTGACCACGACCTTGCCCATGGCGGAGGGAGCGCCACCCAGGTTGCTGACCGTGAACGGCAGCACCCCTGGACGACCCACCTGCAGATCGGTCGGTTCCGCGGCGATCCGCAGATCCGTCTCCTGAATCGTCGCGCAGACAGCGGCAGGCTCGGAGACCGTGGCCAGGCTGCCCGCCTTGACGGCGAAGGAGTTGCAGGCGATCGCCCCGTTGGCGGGCGCATCGTGCACAGCGCCCGTGTACTCGACCGAGATCCGCTGCCCCGGGGCCAAGTCCCCGTGCCTGGAGAGTCGGATCGACTGTGCGCCGTCGGAGGTGGCACTCCAGTCGTCCGCGCACCCTGGCACGGCAGCATCCACCTCGGAGCGGCAGGGCTGCGTCGATGTCGAGAACTCGACCTCGGAGCCGTTCGTCGGAGACGTGACCGACTTCACCGAGAGGCGGAACGTGCTCCCGCGCTGGATCGCGGCGGTCTGGTCGCTCGTCCCGGTGTCTCCCGGGTAGGGCAGAACGTCATAGCCGACGACATCCCCGAGCGTCGCATTGCCGATGTTCGTGATCGACAAGCGGTACTTGATGCTCGTGGAGTTCGGAGCGACACCCACCGGGTGCCGGGGATCGGCAATCCACTCGCAGCCGTCAGCTGCACCCCGGTCGGGCAGGCAGATCTCCTTCAGGACCTGCAATCCGGGCTGGAGGGCGACCGTCGTGCCGGCACCGGCATTGTTCGCCCTCGCGAACCGCTCGGTCGTGTCGCCGTCGCGATCGACGTCCGGTGCATCGACCAGCGGCGTGGCGAACACGTCGGTGCTGACCGGGTCTCCCGAGTTGCCGATGAACGCGTCCGGTCTGCTGAGCGTCCCGGTCGGGACCTGTACGCCCGGCCGGGCCGCGACCGTCATGGCGGGGAGGCCGACGTTCTTCGCGGTGGCCGTTCCGGCCGGCCACTCGGCTACGACCGCCTGGCGCGCGACGCCGTCCAGTGTCACCGTCCGGTAGGAGAACTGGACGCCGACCGGTACCGTGCCTGGCGCGAACGAGGCCGAACCGGGCACGATCACCCAGCCTTCCGGCGCGACGAAGACGTACTGCGACGTGATCGTGCGGCTGGCCGGGACCCCGGACGTGCTTCCCGACACCCTGTAGGTCACCGTTGTGGCCGGCCCGGCGGACGTGGCGCCGCCGGGAAGCGCCTGACGGACGACGGAGGCGTTGAACGTGGAGATGGCGCCCACGAGACGGACGGTCGCCGACACCTCCTTCGAGATGTCATCGAGCGACGGGTGGTCCGGATACGTCATGGTGACCGTGGCCGTGTTCTTCCAGACGGCGTCCGGTTGGGCTGTGGCGGGTATGACATAGCCGAAGTTCGCCCGGAAGATCGTTTGATCGTTCTTCTCCGGATCGGAGTTGCGGGCCGCCAGCTCGGGTGTGGTGATCCGCGCCGAGGCGAGAGCCCGGCCGGCCGGCGCCGCGAAGGTCTCTCCTGCGGCGACGTCCGCCGTTCCCTTCGTTCCATCGTCGAGGGTGTACTCGAGAGCGAAGGCGGATCCCACCCACGCGCTCCCGTTGTGGTACCCGCCCGCGACGGTCGTCACGGGCAGGCCGCCAGGGCCGCGGAGCACATCCTCCTCGATGACGGCCCTGCCCGGCACGTTTCCGCGGTTGTGCGCGTCGACCGACCAGTTCGCCACGGCGGTTCCCACCGTGGGGATGGTGTACCGGTACTCGCCGTCGGTCAGCGTCCCCACCGATGAGGCCTTCGCGGCCTCGGCCTTACCGAACGGCTTCGCGAACCGAATCGTGTGCGACGGCACCTTCAGCGCGATGTCGTCGACCGTGGAGTCGCTCGGATAGGTCATGACCGCGGAGGCCTCGTTGGTGCGGCGCTCTCCCGGGGGCGCCGTCGACGATACGCGGTACTTGTAGACGACGCTGAAGTTCGTGCGCTTCGCCTGGGCCGACGTCGTGTTCGGCCCGGCCAGTGACGGCGAGGAGACCACCGCCGAAGCGAACCGGAAGCCGGCGGGCGCATCCACCGGGGAGGCTGATGTGCCGGAGACGGTCTCGGTGCCGTTCGTCGCCGTCCAGGCAACGCTCGCTCCGGCCGGCGTCGTCTCGATGCGGTGCACCGGAGCGTCCGGGAGGTCGAGCTTGTCATCGGTGACGACCGCCACTCCCGGGATGTTCGCCTGGTTGCCGACGGTGACCTGCCACTGCTTCTCGTTGTCCGCTTCTCCGGGACGCGGTACCACGATCGGCGAATCTCCGTCGGACAGTCGAGCCGTTCCGTCGAATGTGGACGTCTTCGCGTCCGCCACCGCCTTGCCGAACGGACTCGCAAGCTCCGAAGTGCAGCGCACGGTCGTCGGGCCGCCGCCCATCGTCGAATTCTTCACGACGCCCTCCTCACCGGGCATGCCGATGTAGCCGACGGTGAGGTCGGTCCGCCAGGCACCGGTCACCGCCGTGAAGTCGCAGTCTTTCCCGGCGGGAGCGAAGCTCGTGCTGGGGAAGCGCACGGTCACCGTGCGCGGCGAGGCGGCGTTGTCCTCGTTCCTGGAGGACAGCGACTGCCAACCGGGCTCCGCATTGTCGGTGGGAGCCCAATCCGAGCGGTCGCGCTTCCAGGTGAGGACGAACCCGTCGTCGATCGATCCGGACACGGCGGGGTCGCCCGATGCCGCGACCAACTGGACGCCCGCCGGAATGCGGTGGACCACCTCGTACTTCTCGGCGCAGAGGCTCTCGAGCGACGCGACGACCGAGCCCCAGGCGCCGTTGTACACGCGGGAAGTGCATCCGCTCGCCATGTAGAGCTTGTAGGTGTAGTCGGTGTCGGTCGCGTACTGACCCGCGATACCGGACTGCGCGAGGCCGGGGGTCGGGACGGTGTTCTCCCACAGCACCGGCTCGGACGAGTGGCTCAGCGGACCGGCGGACGTCGTGGCGTCGCCCGTCACCCGCTGGACGATGGGGAAACCGATCGGGAAGTTCGCCACCGCCCATCCGTTGTAGTGCCCGTCGCGCCGCGCGAGGTGGTCGCCGGGGCGGGCGGCCTGCGAGTATTCGACCGTGAACGAACCGGACTGCCCCGCCGCGAGGTCCCCGAGCGCCACGGTGTACCCCGCCGCAGCCGAGCCGCTGATCGTCGCACCCATCGTCGGGGGGACGAAACCGGACTGGTTCAGCAATCGGTAGTGGTTGAGGTTCGGGTCGAGCTGAGTCGGGTCGAGCCTGACGGTCGCGCCGGCGCACTCGGCGACGAGACACGAGAAGTCGACCTTGAATCCGACCTTTCCGCCGTATCGGCCGGGACCCGTCGTGGAGATCGCCGCTCCGGTCGCAGGATCGATCGCCGTGGCGACAACCTGCAGACGCGCGTCGCCCGCTGCAGACGCGGGGCTGGCGCCGACCACGACGGCCGTGACCGCGAGCACGAGGGAGAGGACGGCCGCGCAGGCGGCGCGCCATCGGCTTCGACGACGACATGGCGCGTCGTTCTCCAGGGGGGACAGGCCAATCAGACCATTCACGCTTTCGACTTCCTTGCTCCACGAGACGGGTTCGGCGGGCCGGTGCCGTGTGCGGGGGCCCACTAATGGAGACGTGGAAGATCACCGGTTCATTACGAGTGGCTTGACTATTGGAATTCCAATAGACGCATTACGCGCAGGCGTGGCCGGCCGTCGCCACCTGGCGGCTCCGCATCGTTCGAGCATCGGCCGTAAGGTCGAAGGCATGGCAGTACACCCAGCGACGCTTCCTTCGGCGCACTCCGCCGAGCCGCCCGAGCCGCCCCTGCGGCCGAAGGCTCTGATCACCGGAGGAACGCGCGGCATCGGCCGGGCCATCGCCGTCGAGCTCGGGCGTACGCACCACATCCTGGTCGGCGGGCGGGATGCCGCTGCGGTGGATGCCGTGGTCGCCGAGCTGCTGTCGGCGGAGCCGTACGTGGCCGATCTGGTCGCCGACCTGTCCGGCACGTCCCTTCCGCCACTGCCCGAGCGACTCGACGTGCTCGTGCACTCGGCGGGCGTGGAGGACGGCGGCACGATCGAGGAGACCGACGCGGAGGTGTGGCGACACGTGTTCGAGGTGAACGTCTTCGCGGTCGCCGCTCTCACGCGGCGCGCGCTTCCGGCTCTGCGGGCAGCGCATGGACTGGTGGTCGCCATCAACAGCGGATCAGGGCTCTCGAGCGGGCCGGGCGGCGGGGTCTACGCCGGATCCAAGTTCGCGTTGCGCGCACTCACCGACGCCCTGCGCGAGGAGGAGCGTCCGCACGGCGTGCGGGTCAGCAGCATCCACCCGGGTCGGGTCGACACCGACATGCAGCGTGCGCTCGTGGCGCGCGAGGGTCTCGACTACGACACGACCTACACGATCACGCCCGAGATGGTCGCGGCGACCGTCCGCACCGCCGTCGACCTTCCCCCCACCGGCACCGTCGAGTCCCTCAGCGTGCGCCCCGTCCACCGCCGCTGACGCACCCCCGTCGAGTACGCACAAACTGCACGCTGTAGGGCTCCACAGCGTGCAGTTTGTGCGTACTCGACGGGGGCGGGAGGGTTAGTGGGAGGGGTCCTCGGCGCCTCCGCCGGAAGTGGTGTCCTCGCCGGGCTCGGGGGAGTTGCCGTCGGAGCCGGAGCCGTCCGGCAGATCGTCCGCGTCCGGACGGTTCTTCTCGTCGCTCATGTGCGTTGTCCTTCCGTTTCTGTGCTGACCGCGCGACGGTACGCCCTTCCGCTGTCGAGGTCCATCGGGGCCGTTCCTTCCCCGTCATACGCCTCCCGTACACTGCGACCGTGACCGCCGCATCCCGCCAGGATCGAGGAGGCGCCCTCGCCCGGCGGCTCACCCTGGGCGACGCCATCAGCATCGGCCTCGGCTCGATGATCGGCGCCGGGGTGTTCGCCGCCTTCGCCCCCGCTGCCGCCGCCGCGGGGGCCGGGCTGCTCGTCGGACTCGTGATCGCCGGGTTCATCGCCTTCTGCAACGCGACCTCGTCGGCACAGCTCGCCGCCCAGTACCCCACCTCGGGCGGGACGTACGTGTACGGGCGCGAGCGCCTCGGCGCGTGGGCCGGGTTCTTCGCGGGGTGGTCGTTCGTCGTCGGGAAGACGGCGAGCTCGGCGGCGATGGCGCTGACGTTCGCCACCTACGCCGTGCCCGGTCCGTGGGTGAAGCCGGTCGCCATCGCGGCGGTCGCGGTGCTCACCCTCGTCAACAGCGTCGGCGTGACGCGGACGGCGCTGCTCACGCGCATCCTCGTCGCCATCGCGCTCGTCGCCCTCACCGTCGCGGTCGTCATCGGGTTCACGCACACCGCGGCGAGCGCCTCGCAACCCGGGCCGCAGGTCACCGGCTACGGCGTCCTCCAGTCGGCCGGGTTCCTGTTCTTCGCGTTCGCGGGATACGCCCGCATCGCCACCATGGGCGAGGAGGTGGTGGAGCCCGAGCGCACCATCCCGCGGGCCATCGTGACCGCCCTCGGCATCGCGCTGGTCCTCTACGCGCTGGTCGCGGTCTCGACGCTGCACGCGCTCGGCGCTGCGGGACTGGCGGACGTCGCCGCACCGCTCGGAGCGGTGGCCGACACGAGCGGTGCAGCGTGGCCGGGCGTCGTCATCCGGATCGGAGCGGCTGCCGCAGCCCTCGGCGCCCTCCTCGCGATGATCGCGGGCATCGGGCGGACGAGCCTCGCGATGGCCCGCGAGAGCGACCTACCCCGCTGGTTCGCGGCCGTGCACCCGCGCTTCCGGGTTCCGTACCGCGCCGAGCTCGCGGTCGGGCTGGTCGTCTGCGTGCTCGTCGCGGTGACGGACCTGCGCGGCGCCATCGGCTTCTCGTCGTTCGGGGTGCTGCTCTACTACCTGATCGCCAACGCGTCCGCCTGGACACAGGACCGCGCCCACCGCCGGTACCCGCGCCTTCTCGCCGTCGCCGGCGCCGTCGGATGCGTCGTGCTCGTCGCCACCCTCCCGGTTCCGGCGATCGTCGCCGGGATCGTGGTGATCGCCATCGGGATCGGCTACCGTTTCGTCCGACTGCGAGTGGCCCGGCGACCGCCGCGCGAAGAGGAGATCCCATGACCGACCATGCCAGCACGCACCCCATCGACCCGAGCGTCCCGCCGTCGGGTCCGGGATGCGTCGAGTGCACGCAGACCGGCAGCTGGTGGCTGCACCTCCGCCGGTGCGCCGCCTGCGGTCACATCGGCTGCTGCGACGACTCGCTGAACACCCACGCGACGAAGCACGCGGAGGCCACCGGGCATCCCATCATCCGCAGTTACGAACCCGGCGAGGACTGGTTCTGGGACTACCGCCGCCAGGCATTCGTGGGCGGCCCGACGCTCGCACCGCCGCTCAGCCACCCGGAGGACCAGGGCGTGCCCGGGCCGGTACAGCGCGTCCCGCACGACTGGGAACGCCAGCTGCAGCAGCGCGGCTAGCCGGATTCCACCGCGACGGGATCATATTCGCTATAGTCCCGATCAGCGACGAGCGAAGGGGGGATCGGTGACCGACCTGGTCGAATCCCTTCCGCGCGCTGCCGCCGGCTCCCGCCGGAGCGTGCTGCGGCTCGCCCTGCTCGGGCTCGCGTGCGCGGGGCTGCTCACCGCTCTCGGGCTGCTGTTCCAGACCGCTCCCGCCTCCGCGGACGAGGCCCCGCCGCCCCAGGGTTCGCTGCTCGGCTCGGTCGTCCATGGGACGGTCGGGGCCCTGCTTCCCGGAGCGGCCACCCCGCAGAGCGGCGATTCGGGATCGTCGAGCGGCGGACTCGTCGGCTCGGTGCTCGCGCCGGTGACGGGCGCCGTGGATCCCGTTGTCACCTCGCTGCCCGTCGTGGGCGGCGTGGTCGACACGCTGCTCGGACCGACTCCGACCGGATCGGTCGTCGGCGCGGTCGACGGCGTGCTCGGCGGAGTCACCGGCACCGGCGGAACGACGTCTCCGTCCGCTCCGCCGCCGCCCGTCGAGCCGGGTCCTCCGGCCGCCGCGCCCGTTCCCGCCGCAGGAGAGGCGGCAGACCCGGCGGCCGCACCGACACCCGCACCGGCACCGCCGGCGGCGGCAACAACCCCGACGAACTCCGACGCGGAGCCGGCGGCCGCATCCGCCCTCCCCGCCGCGGCTCCCGCCCCCTCCTCGGCCGCCGCTTCCAGCGTCGCGATGCCGGGCGACGCGCCCGTGCACGGGCCCTCGTTCGGGCCCGCCGCCTCCGCCGAAGGCGTGCTGACGTCCGGGGGCTCCGGCGGTCCGGGGTCCGCAGCGGAGCCCGTCGACTCCTGGATGCCGCCCCCGGCCGTGCATGACACGTCCTGCGCCGCGCGCTCGACGCGACCCTCCTCCGCCCCGCCGGGCGACCACGACGTCAGCCCCGGCTGATTCCCCTCCTCCGGAGGGAGGCACGCCGCCTCCCCTCACAGCAGCGGCCCGAACCTGTTTCGGTGTCGCGCCGGTTCGAATGGCGCCCGCCCTGGGCGTGAGCCGACGCGCCGACCCGCGCTGCTGAGACCCGGAGAAGGGCGGCCCCTCTGCGCGGGCGCCCGGATCCTCCCGGGCTCGGCCGCGCGGACGCGCGTCCTGATCTTCGGAGGACAGCTCGTGGAACGAGCAGAAGGCACAACGGAAGCACGCCCGACCGACCCCGGGGAGCGCACGCTCTTCGATCAGGCCTGGTCCGAACTGGATGACGCCCTCGCGTCGTCCGGACCCGACGACGCGACGGAGGTGGCCCGTCGCCGCTGGTTCGACCTGGTGGCCGGGCCGGTCCCGCACCGCGCAACGGCGCTCCGGCGCCTACCCCCTGACGTGCTCGGCGAACGGCCGCTGCTCGCCCTGCTGGCCGGACACGACGATCCGACCGAGCTCCCGCACCGCATCGGCGGTCTGCGGCGCGTCGGCGAGACGGCGGAGGTGCTCGGCGATCGGGGCCGCGAGTTGCGGCGGATCGACCGGGCCATCATGCTGGCCGACCAGTCCCAGGCGCACCTCGCGCTCGGCCGCTCCCAGAGTGCTGCGGCCGCAGCCCGCGGCGCGGCGACCGAACTGGAGCAGCTGAGCGCCGCCGACGTGAGGAACATCGACACGGTGGGCGGCCTCCACGCGCAGGCCGGAATCAGCCTGCTCTACACCGGCAACAGCGCGGAGGCGCTGACCGCGTTCGAGCGCGGCCTGGCGCACGCGCATCCGCTTTCGGGAGGGCCGGCGCTCGGCAACGTGGTCATGCTGGCGCTGCTGCACGCCAGGAACGGCAACGGAGGAGAGGCGAGGGAGCACATCCGCACGGCCCGCTCGTCCGCTCCGCGGCTGCGTCACGACGACGCCATGCTGCTGAGCGTCGCCGAGGCGATCCTCGCGCTGGACGACCTGGACCAGGACGCGGCGCGCGAGCACCTCGCCGACGCGGCGGTCGACCTGCGGACCACACCGCACTGGATGCCGTACGTCGTGACGGCGGCGAGCCTGGAGCTCGTCGCCGGTCACCCGGGCCGGGGCCTCGCCCATCTCGACCAGTCGATGGCGGCCCGAGGCACCGAGGGCCGTGCAGCGGCCGTGCGGGCGGCGCTCGCGCCCGCGCGGTCGGTCCTCGAACTGGCTCTCGGGCATCCCGAAGCCGCCGAAGCTGTGCTCGAACGCGACGCCGGGGAGGTCGACAGGCGCATCGGATCGGCCAGGACGCAGCTCTGGCTCGGGCGGCACGGCGCGGCGCTGCAGCAGCTGCGGCCCCTCGGGGACGGGGTGCTGTCGACGCGGCGGCGGGCCGAGGCGGTCGCCCTGGAGGCCGCCGCTCTGCTGCGCTTCTCGGACGAGGACCGCGCGCGATCGGTCATCGACCACCTCGGTGCGATCGTCGAGCGGAGCGGCCTGCTCCTGGCGCCGGCGCTGCTGCCCGCGGCGGATGTCGCCCGCGTGACGCACGCGCTGGCCGCACTGGGATACGGCGAGACGCTCGCGCTCGACCGGGTCGTCGCTCTGGTGCACCCGACCGGGCCCGAGGTCACGCTGACTCCGCGCGAGACCGCCGTCCTCGCGACGCTGATGCGGCATTCATCGCACAGCGCGATCGCGGAGGAACTCACCGTGTCGGTGAACACGGTGAAGTCGCAGTTGCGGAGCGTCTACCGGAAGCTCCGGGTCTCCACCCGCGACGAGGCCATCGCGATCGCCGTCGACCGCAACCTGTTCGTGGAGCGGGAGTGACCGCCGTGCGCCGGGCCTCAGGGATGCAGCACGGGCTCCCCGCCGTCGCCGCGCTCGCCCGATGGCGCCCGCATGATGCCGGCACGGAGCACCCGGTCGCCCAGCAGCCAGGCGATGCCGGCAGCGGCGAGCTGCCCGGCCATCCGTCCGAGCAGGGTGAGCAGCAGGATCGGCACGGCGAGGTCGTCCGGCGACATGACCGGCAGCGAGACCAGGAAGAGCAGCACCGCCGTGACCAGCGCCCCCAACACGTAGTGCCAGGGCCGGAGCGGTCCGCGACGCCCCAGGGCGAGCAGCGTGACGTCGAACCCGGCACCCCCGACGACGAGCGGGACGAGGATGAGCGCGCCGAGCGGTGTGAAGCCGATCGCCAGGAGACCCACCAGGGAGAAGGCGATGGTGGTCGCCCACGGGAAGCCGACCAGCCGTCTCGCCAGGAACGGCAGGATGCTGTGCACGCCCGCCGCGACCGCGTAGGCCGGGGGGAAGAGCGCGGCCAGGATGGCGGTGACCGGCGCGACCAGGATGAGCAGGAGCGCGCCGAGCGCGCCGAACGCCGCGATGATGAGGAGCGTGCGCGTGCTGAGCCGCCGCGCCCCCGGACGCCCCGGCCGTCGGCTCGGTTCCGTCGCCATGGTGCCTCCCTCTCGAATGCAGGCATTTCATCTTGCCCGTTTTCCGGCCGGCCCGTCGGGCTCGACCGCCCGATCGGCGAATACAGAAGGATGGTGGACGCGTTGCGTACATCGAGGTGGCCCAGCGGCGCGACGCGCCCGGCACGGGGTGAATGATGGACTCAGGAGGATCAGTGGGCGACGAGATGGACGGCGACGCGACGTCCGAGCGGTCGTCCGTCGACCGGGCGGCGCTCGAGGGGCTCGCGGACGCGATCGACGCCCGCGATTGGGATGCCGCGACGGCGGCCGTCCGCACCGGATGGTTCCAGCTGCTCAGCGCGCACGGCGAGGCCACCCGCCTGCTGCTGGAGCGCATCCCCGCCTCCGAGCTCCGGGGGCATCCGCTGCTCGCCATGCTGCTCGGTATCGCATACAACGGGCTCGGCTTCCATCGCGTTCGGGCGTTGCGCTACTTCGTGACGGCCGTGCGCTCGGCCCGGGCTCCGCGCAACGCCGCGGTGAGCCCGGTCGACCGCGCCCTCATCCGGTCGGCGGAGGCGAGCGCCTACCGGCTCATCGGACGTCCGGGCCTCGCAGTCGGACCGGCGACGGCCGCTGTCGCGACGCTCGACCGCCTCAGCGACGACGACCGCCAGCAGCTCACCGAGCTTCCGCGGATCTACTCGCAGGTCGGCGTCTCCCTGTACTACGCCGGCCAGGTGGAACAGGCGATGGAGACGTTCTCGAAGGGGCTCGCCGCCTCCCCGACGACGGCGCCCTCCCCCGGGTTCAGCAACCTGGCGATGCTCGCCGGCATCCACGCGTTCCAGGGCGACCTCCCCGAAGCCCGGGCGCACGTCGAATACGCGCGGACCGGCCCGTGGACGGACCGCCAGCGGAGGACGTACATCGGCACGTTCTACCGTCTCGCTGAGGCGATGCTCGCGCTCGAGCGGATGGACGCCGACACGGCGCGTGTCCATCTCGGCGCGATGGAACACGATCGGCGGACCATCGAGCACTGGGTGGCCGTGGCGCAGGTCGAAGCGCTGGCGCTGCTGGTCGACGGCAAACCCGGCGAGGCCCTGGCCGGGCTCGAGGCGTACGCGTCGATGCGGGCAGGAGAGGCGCGGTCGCCCGCCGTGCGCAGCGAACTGGGACGGATGCGGGCCCTCCAGCAGCTCGCCCTCGGCAATCCCGACGCCGCGTGGGTGATCGTCGAGCGGGACACGGTCGCGGGCGCCGACCAGCACATCGCCCGAGCGCGCGTCCACGTCTCCCTCGGCCGGAACGGCTCGGCGCTGACCGAGCTCCGTGCTGCGGTCCGCGGGCCGCTCACCGCGCGGCAGACGGCCGACGCGGCGGCGCTGGAGGCGGCGGTGCTGCTCCGGCTCGCCCCGACCTCCCGGACGCGGGGCGTCGTGGAGCATCTGGGCGCCCTCCTGGAGCGGACCGAGCAGCGGCTGGCGCTCGCGCTGCTGCCGGAGGACGATCTGGGCCGGGTCGCCGCCGCCCTCGACGATGTCGGCTACGGGCGCGTGACGCGGGATGTTCCGCTGCGCTCCCTCCTGCCCGTCGCCGAGCCCGGGCTGCTGCTCACCGACCGCGAACTCGCCGTGCTCGGGCAGCTGCTGACGACCGGGTCCGTCGCGGAGATCGCGGCGACGCTCGTGGTGTCGGCGAACACCGTGAAGTCGCAGCTGCGGAGCGTCTACCGAAAGCTCGGGGTCAACAACCGGGAGGACGCCATCGCCGTGGCGCTGACCCGCAATCTGCTCGTCGAGCGCGACTGACGCGGGGTGCGCGGGGTGAGCAGGGTGAGCGGGGTGAGCGGGGTGAGCGGGGTGAGCGCGGGGTGAGTGCAGGGTGAAAACGCTCCGACGGCGCCGCCTGGCCACGTAGCGTTCCCTTGCACCCCCGCTCACCCCTCCCGGACCCGAGGAACCACATGACCATCGACGAGAGCGCCCCCACTCTGCGTCACCCCGGATTCGACGCGTCGTCCGCAGCGCGGTGGCACCGGGCGCTGCCGGACCACCTGGCCGTCCTCCTCCGCAACGCGCACGCCGACGAGCAGGAGGCGCTCGGCCCGCACCTGCGCGCCGCCTATCTCCTCACTCGCCAGGTCATCAGCGCCCTGCTGCGCGCCGGGTACCCGGCCCGCCTCCTGGCGGCCGAGCTCGCTGTGCGCAGCGAGACGATCCGGACACGCGCCCAAGCCGGATGGATGCTCCTCGGCGACATCGCCGCGCTCGCCGGCATCGACGAGGACGAACTGGCCCGGCGCTGCGTGGCGGACGGCGCGGTGGTGGAGGACGGTCGCCTGCACAGCGACGATCTCGCGCGCATCCTGTCCGCACCGGCCACGACGAGGGACGGCCGATGACGGGAAGAATTTTCGCGAACCGGCGTCATGATTCCGGATTCTCGCGATCTCTTAGGTGGTGCATGACCCGAACATGCGCCGCCGGCGGCGACCCGAAACGCTGCCGCGCAGATCGACGCCGATCGAACGGTGCCGAATCCGGGAGACCCGAACCCCGATCGACGCCGAGAGCGCCCGCGACCCGACGGGTGCTCTCGGCGTGCACACAGAAAGCCCCTGTCATGCCCGACCCGTTCACGCCGCCGATGAGCGGCGCCCTGCTCGCCCTGCTCGACGGCCTCCGGCCCGGAGACTGGCTCGCCATCGCCTCCGCCAACGCCCCGCTGCTGGAGAGGACGCGGTCGCTGAGCGTCGACGTCTCGCCGGAGGAGGCGGCCGCGGCCGTCTTCGCCATCCTCCCGATCAGCCGCGACACCCGCCGGCCGCTCGCCGGCTGGGCCGTCGAGGAGGACGATCCGCGGTTCGCCGACCTCGCCGTCGCCGTCCAGGGTCTCGCGACCGACGGCTCCGGGCGCCGCCTGGAGCTCCACCCGCTCCCCGACGACGTGCTGGTCGACAGCGCCGACGGCGTCTCGAGCAGCATCCGCGTGCCGTGGGACGGCGCCCCGTTCCTCTTCCTCGTCTGCGTCGGCGGAGCACGTCACGAGCCGACCGACCTCCGGCGGCGGGCACTCGCCGGAGTCTGCTGACCGGCCCGCGCGAGCACAGCGTGCACGACGACGATCAGAGAGATTCCGTGTCCGGCCGTTCGGACACGGATCTCGTCGCGTTCGCGCGCGCGGGCGACGACGACGCGTTCGCGGAGCTGTGGCGTCGCCATGCGTCCGCGGGGCGCACCGTCGCGCGCTCGTTCAGCACCGAGGACCCGGACGACGTGGTCGCCGAGGCGTACGTCCGCATCCTGAAAGCCGTGCGCGACGGTCGCGGGCCCTCCGCCGGCTTCCGCCCGTACCTCTTCACCACGATCCGCAATGTCGCCGCGGCCTGGGGCGGTGCCCGGCGTGACCTGCCGATCGAAGACGCCACCACGATCGAGGACCCGGAGACGACCGAGGCCGCCAGCATGGATGCACTGGACCGGTCGCTGACCGCCCGAGCCTTCCGCTCGCTGCCGCAGCGCTGGCAGGAGGTGCTCTGGTACAGCGAGGTGGAGGGGATGAGCCCCGCGACCGTCGCGCCCTTGCTCGGCCTGACCGCGAACGGCACGGCCGCGCTCGCCTACCGGGCGCGCGAAGGACTCCGCCAGGCGTGGATCCAGGCGCACATCGCGGCGAGCCCGGACGGATCGGACTGCCGATGGACCACCGAGCGGCTCGGCGCCTACAGCCGCGGCGGGCTCGGAAAGCGCGAGACCGCGCGCCTCGAGCGCCACCTGGCCGAATGCGCCAAGTGCTCGATCGTCGCGGCGGAGGCACGCACCGTCGGCTCGCGGCTGACGCTCGTGCTGCTGCCACTGCTCCTCGGCATCGGCGGGGCGGCGGCGTACGCGGCGAGCCTGCACCCCGGGGCGGCGGTTGCGGCGGGGTCCGGCGGGGCGGCCGCGGGTGCCGGGGGTTCGCAGGCGGCCGGGGGTTCGCCGGGGTCCGGCGGCGGCGGGGGTGCTGCGGCCGGGGGCGGTGGTCCTTCCGGCGGGACGGCTCCGGCGGGGCGCACGGGCCGCGGGGCACGGAGCGGAACGCAGGGAACCGCCTTCGGCGTCGGCGCGACCATCGTCGGAGTGGCGGCGGCGGCCGGTGTCGTCGGCGCGGTCGTCCTCGGGCCGCAGCTCTTCGCATCCCCTCGACAGGATGTGACGGCCGGCCAGCCACGGACGGCCCCGTCGGCGACGGCTCCGCGGGAGCCCGGTGCGTCAGCCGGTGGTGCGCCCGCGGAGCAGGCGCCCGTGACCTCGCCGGCGCCGGCCGTCCCGGACGCCCCCGAACCCGATCCGGCGCCGGATGGCACCTCGCGCCCGTCGACGCCGGCCGGGCCGCGGGTGCCGGCCGTGTCCGTTCCGGTCGTCGCGCCTCCCGCGGTTCCGCCGGTGACGCCGCCGGCTGTTCCTCCTGCGGCGCCGGTCGTCGCCTCGACGTTCCCGCCCGGCCGGGCGACCGCCGCGACGACGCTGCCTCTCGCCGGGACCGGCGAGGCGGGAGCGACGATCGCGGTCACCGGATCGGCCGCCGACCCGAGCAGCCCGCTCGCCTCCTCCCCCGCGCCGGTTCTGGGACGCACGACGGTCGCATCGGACGGGAGCTGGGCCCTCGACGCCGACCTGAGCGCCCTCGCCGACGGCGCGTGGGACCTCTCCGTCACGCAGACGCGTGCGGGCCTCACCTCGGCGCCCACGTCCGTGCGGATCGCGGTCGACCGCACCGCGCTGCCCCCGGTCATCGTCGGCGCCGACACCGGGTCCGGTGCCGTCGCGGACCGCCTCGCGCCCATCCTGACCGGGACGGCCGAGCCCGGCGCGACGGTCGTGGTGTCCGACCACGGCGTCGCCGTCGCGACCGTCACGGCCGACGCGAGCGGCGCATGGACATCGCCGGAGCTCATCGCGATCTCCCCCGACTACAGCCTGTCGGCCCGGCAGACGGACGTGCTGGGCAACGTCTCCGCCGAGTCCGTGCCGCTCGTGGGCGCGGCGATCGTGGCCTCCGTCACGGCTGCGGGGTCGCCCGACACTGTGGCGATCACCGTGCACGGCATCCCCGGCACCACGGTTCAGGTGTGGGCCGACGGGGAGCCGTCGCCGTACACGCTCACGCTCGATGGCGCGGGGGATGCGTCGCAGCTGTACGGCTGGACCGCCGGCGATCACCGCATCGGCGTCGTGTACCTCGTCGGCGGCCGCCACGGCGTCCTCAGCGACGTGCCCGTCACCCTCCCCTGACCCGCCTCCGTCCCCGTTCCGCGTCTCCGTCCGCGACAGGAACGGAGGAGATCCGCGACGCTCGCCAGAAGCGCGCGGGAAACAGAGGAGCTCCCGGGCCGTCTCCCTGCGATCCCCTCCGTTTGCGGCGGGGACGCGGCGCGGCGACCCCCGCAACCTCCGTTCCCGACCGCAACAGGAAACGGAGGAGATCCGAAACGGCACGCCGCCAGAGTGCGAGAAACGGAGGAGGTCCCCGGGCGTAGTAACGGGATCCCCTCCGTTTCCGGCGGGGACGCGGCATGGCGACCACCGCAACCTCCCTTCCCGACCGCGACAGGAACGGAGGAGATCCGGAACGGCACGCAGGCAGCGCGCGGCGAACGGAGGAGGTCCCGGGCCGTCGTAACGGGGTCCCCTCCGTTTCCGGCGGCGACGCGGCGCGGCGGCCACCACAACCTCCCTTCCCGACCGCGACAGGAACGGAGGAGATCCGAAACGACACTCCGGCAGCGCGAGGGAAACGGAGGAGCTCCCGAGCCGTCTCCCTGCAATCCCCTCCGTTCCTCGCGGCGACGCAGCGCGGCGGCCACCGCAACCTCCGTTCCCGGCCGCGACAGGAACGGAGGAGATCCGAAGCGGCACGCCGGCAGAGCGCGGGGAACGGAGGAGGTCCCGGGGCGTTGTGACGGGATCTCCTCCGTGTCGGCGGAGCGGGTGGCGGTGGGCCGGGCCGGGAAACCCGGCCCACCGCGAGCGCACGCGCGGCGCCGCGGGCCGGCGGGCCGAATACGCCGACGTCACGGGCCCCCTTGCGCGACCCCGCTTAAGAGATTGCCGACGGGCCGGATCATGACGCCGGTTCGGAAAGAAAGTGCGGCGGGGAGGTTCCCGTCCTCCCCGCCGCGCGACGGAGAGGGCTTACCCAGCCTCTCCCTCGGCCGGTCGCTGGCCAGAACGGGTCTGGCTCATCGCTTCCGGATCCTCGGCCGACGGCGCAGCAGGAGCAGGGCGGCACCGGCGATGAGCGCGGCCAGGGCCGTCATCGCCCAGGCCAGCGACCCGAGCAGGTCGCTGCCGGTGCTCGCCAGCCCGTGGACGGGCGGATCGATCACCGTCGCGCACGCTGTGGCAGTGTCGCCGCACCGCTCGTCGCCGGAGGACGGATCCCACGGGCCGGCCGGCGTCTCGACGCTGGCGCGGTTGGTGGTGTCCTGCGGTGCGATGAGCTTCGCGGCGACGGTGATGGTCGCCTTCGCGCCGACGGCGATGCCCGGGATCACCCAGTGCAGCTCGCCGTCCGTCACCGTCGTCGTGGCGGGCTGAGCCCCGACCACCTGGAGGCCGGCGGGAAGGTGGTCGGTCACGGCCACATCCTTCGCGTCGATCTGCCCGTCGTTGGTGACCGTGATCGTGTAGACGATCGTGTCGCCGACCGTGGCCGTCGACCGGTCCGCCGTCTTCGCGATGGTGAGGTGCCCCACATCGAAGCGGTTGGTCACGGTCACGGTCGCGGCGGCGCCCGCTGCGATCGTCACGGTGCCGTCGGCCGGGTCCATCGTGGTGGCGGTCGCCAGTCCGGCGTCCGTCTCCTCGACGGCGCAGGACGCGCCGGCGATCAGGCCGTCGATGCTGGCCGTGTAGCCGTTCGCCTTCGACAGGACCACCGTGCCGTCGCTGCCGAGGTCGATCGGCGTGACCACCCCGTCCACCTCGTAGGTGCAGGTGACCTGCATGGTGAAGGGGCCGGCACCGAAGGAGGCGACGCCTTCGCCGATCCGCTTCTTGTCGATGACGAGGGAGCCGGTGTCGAACGTGTTCGTGATCGTCACCTCGGCCGGCGCTCCCGCCGGGACGGTGACGCCGGCGCTCGGCGCGATCGACACGCCGGTGGCACCGCCCGTCGCCGTCTCGGTCACGTCGCAGTGGGCGCGCTGGATCAGGCCGGTCACCGTCGCCGTGTAGCCGTTGGAATCGTCCAGGGTGACGACGCCCGCGTCCGGCAGCGGGATGGTGAGCGTCTGGCCGTCCTTCTGCCAGGTGCAGACGAGCTGGGCCGTGAACGGGCCGGCGCCGTAGCGCGCGACGCCGTCGCCGACGCGCTGCTTCACGATGGTGACGCTGCCCGCCGAGAACGTGTTCGTCACGCTCACGGTGACCGTCGGCACGGAGCCGTCGGCCGCTCCCGGGATGGTGACGGTCGGCGTGTCCACCGTGCTGCCCGTCGCACCGCCGTCCGTGGTCTCCACCACGGAGCACTCGGTGCCGGCCGGGTAGACGCCCGGCACGGTCAGGGTCTGACCGCCCACGATGGAGAGGTCTCCGTCGAACAGCGTCTGGTCTCCGGCGTACACGCAGGTCGCGTGGACCGTGAACGGTCCGTCACCGTATCCGGCCGCGGCGTCGCCGTCGACGATCTTGGTGATCGCGAGAGCACCGGCCGCGTAGTGGTTCGTGATGGCGGCGGTCGTCGCCTGGGGTCCGGTGCCGAGGACCACCGTCGCCTGCGCGCCGTCGGTCGCCTGCGCACCGTCGACCGAGATGGCGACGTGGTTCGGCGCGGTGGCCGCGCCGTCCGCATCCGTCTCCGTCACGACACAGCTGGAGCGTGCGGGCAGACCGCTGATCGTGTGCGATCCGCCGTCCTGGAGGGTGAAGGCGGCATCTCCGGCGGCGAGCGGGATGCTCTGGCCGAGCGGAGC
This sequence comes from Leifsonia soli, assembly GCF_013408745.1. NCBI lineage: Bacteria > Bacillati > Actinomycetota > Actinomycetes > Micrococcales > Microbacteriaceae > Leifsonia > Leifsonia soli. The sequence continues at coordinate 2,679,019 of NZ_JACCBJ010000001.1, forward strand.
GGTGCAGACCACGCTCACACCGAAGGGCCCGAAGGAGCCGGCCGTCGCGGCGGTGTCGACGTGCTTCGTCACCGTGAGGTCGGTCGTGCCGTACTCGTTGACGATCGAGACCTTCTGGGCGTCCGGCACCGGTGCGCTGGAGTCCGCCGCGGCGATCGAGACCGACCCGGGCGTGACGGTCCGGCTCGCCTCGCCGTACGATCCGTCGGCTCCGTGCTCCGTGACGGCGCACTGGGCGCCGGTCGGGATGCCGTCGATCCGCGCGGTGTACTGGTTCGCCGCGCTCAGCGTCACCGCCGCGTTCGCCCCGAGGTCGACGGCGACGTCGTCGACCGTGCAGGACACGTCCGCCTGGAAGCTGGTCGGCGCGTACTGCGCCGCCGGCCCGGTGACGGTCTTGGTGATCTGCAGCGGGCCGCCCGTCAGGATGACGCCCGCCTTGATCGGCTCCTGCGGCCCGGCCGGCTGCGAGCCCGATGCGTAGGTCGGGTAGAAGCCGAACGAGTTCCAGGCACGGACAGCCGTGACGGGGGCGCTCACCGGAGCGCGGTGGTCGCCGGCCGTCGTGGTCGGGACGTTCGTGCTGGTGTAGGTCACCTTGACCGCGGCGCCGGCCGCGAGGGTACCGGAGGGGGTGCCGCTGAAGTCGAAGACCATCTTCACGCCGGTCACCTGGGCCGCCTGGATGGTCGAGCCGATCCGGCTCGACGGCACCCACGCACCGGCCGGGCAGGAGGAGCCCGGGGTGATGTCGGCGGCACAGGGCTTCGCGTCCGTCGTCACGTACCAGGTCATCACGGCGCCGGCGGCGTCACCGGTCGGCTGGAACGTGAGGTCGCCGGTGAACTCCGGCGAGTACACGGAGCCGCGGGCCGACGAGTCGACCACACCGGTGTCGCCCGGGTACGGGAAGACGTCGACCGCGGTCAGCGTCTTCGCTGCGACGTTTCCGCCGTTCACCATCTCGAGCTTCCAGTCGTCCGTCGCGCCGATCGCGCTGACCGCTGCGCACGGGTAGCGGTAGTAGCCGTCCGCGTCGGCCGTGCAGGGCAGCGCCGGGTTGACGACGTTCTGCGCCTGCCCGGTGGAGGACCGCACGCCCTTGGATGCGGTGAACGAGCCCTGCGACAGCGTGGTCACGACGTTGCTGGTCGAGCACGTGTTGCCCGCGAACGTCACCGCCCGCCCGTTGCCCGGGTTGAGCGCGGCGCAGTCCGCGCTGGTCAGCTGGCGGTCGGTCGACACCCCGAAGGTGTTGACGGCCGTCTTGGCCGGAGCCAGTCCCGGCTTGATCTGCAGCCCGATGGTGATGCTGTAGGTCTCGCCCGGCGCGAGCTGCGAGCCGGCCGGCCAGGTGAACCGGATCGTTCCCGCCGTCGCGTCGTAGGTGCGCGTGATCGCCGCGCCGTCGACGGGCAGGGTGCCCCCGGTGGATGTGCTGAAGGTCGGCACGTTGGTCGGCACATAGAGCAGCGATCCGTCCGCGGGGAGGGTGTCCGTCACGACAGGGTTGGCGAGGCTGCCCGTTCCGTTGTTCTTGAACCGCAGCGTCCAGTTCACCTCGCGTCCGGAGGCGGCCTGACCGGGGCTCGTCTTCTCCACCTGGAGCTTCGCGGTGCCCGGGTCCACGGTGAAGGCCGCGCTCGCGCTCGCCTGGGTGGCGTGCACGTCGTTGTAGGACGCGTCGGCGGTGACGGTGTCGGAGATGGTGCCCGCCGCCGTCTCGCCCGGCATGGGCTGAGCGACGACCGTCGAGGTCACCGGGCCGCTGCCGTCGCGCAGCGTGGAGCGGAGCGAGACGTTCAGCCGGACGTCGTCCTTGTCCTCTGAGGCGGAGAAGGCCGCGCCGTCGGCACGCGTGTAGGTGTAGCGCAGGCCGGTCACATCCGCGGCGGAGACGCCGGACGGGAGGGCCGCCGAGCCGATCGCCGTCGGCGTTCCGGACACCCATTGGGCGCTTGCGCCCTGGCCCGTGCGCGCATCCACCTGCACCCGGTCGGCGCCGGTCGGCGTGTTGGGCAGGGTGAACGACTTCAGGGTGAAGGCGTTCCAGAAGCTGTCGTCCGAGTCCTCGATGACGAGGATCTTGGGCGACAGCGTCCCGGTCGACCGCGCCCGCAGGTTCACCTGGATGGGGTCTACCGGGTTGGCCTGCAGGGTGCTCGTCGGGGTGAAGGTCTTCCCGGTGGTGACCTGCAGGTTGCCGTTCTGGAGCGTCACCGTGACGCCCTGCTCGTCGGCGGCCTGCACAGCCGGGTAGACGTCGTCGTGGAGGGTGGCGTGCGCGTTGTTGACGATCGTGCTGGGCACCGGAGCGGTGCCACCCGTACGGGTCGTCTTGCGCAGCTGCGCCGTGAGCGAGAGGCCGACCTTCTGCTGGGGGGCGATCGTGCCGCCCGTCCCATCCGCGCCCTGCGCGTTCGTGCCCCGCAGGAGCGCGCTCACCGCGACGACGTCGCTGAGGTCCGCCGGTGTCATGGCCGCGGCCTGCGCGAGCGTGACCGTCTGGGTGGTGGTGGTCCCGTCTCCCGCCAGGTGGAGCAGGGAGACGCTGGAGGCGCTCGTCTGGACCCCCGGCGCCTGGGTCAGGTCGACGACGATCTTCGTCAGATTCAGCTGCTCGAACGGGTTGGACGCGGCGTCATAGGGCGCGAACACGCACGGGTCGGACGTTGCGGCGTTCACACACTCCGTCGGGTCGGAGAGGCGCAGCTGCCAGGTCTTGCTCGTCGACGTGTTGGTGGCCGTCGTCGCGTACGTCGTGCTCGGGTACGCCGAGGCCGGGACATCGGGCTGCGGGATGACGAGCGTCTGCGGGGAGGCGGTCTTCGTCACCTTCGTGGTGAACGTCGGGTCGATGATCGTGACGTGGTCGTTCGCGTCGCGGCTGACCGGGTCGCCGTCGAACGGCTGGGCGCCGACGCGCACCGTGTTGTCCACGGCCCCCGGCGATCCGCCGAGGTTGTAGGTGCGGGTGCCGGTGACCCAGTCGGTGGCCGTCCCGCCCCGGAGGGTGTTGCGCACGGCGAGGTCGAGGTGCATCGTCCGGCCGTTCGGCTGGGCGCTCGCGCTCACGGCGGCGACCCCGCTCCCGACGGCAGGCGCGGTCGGGTCGCCGGTCGACTGGATGCGCGCGGCGCGGTTCGGGCTCTCGATCACGGTCAGCCGCACGCCCTGGGTGCTGGCGCGCTGCGCGGCGGTGAGCGTGTAGCCGGGGAAGACGCCGTCACAGGCGTTGGCGCTCGTGCAGGCGGAGGATGTGATGTCGTTCCACTGCGTCCCGTCGAAGAGCTCGACCTTGGAGACCTTGTCCCAGCGGATCTGCGGGTCGAGGGTCGCGCCCGCGGTGGAGGTGGGCGTGATCGCGTCGATGCGGACCAGGTCGAACGCCTGGAAGACGCTGCCGCCGATGGGGCTCGGCACGGCCGGGTCCTGGATGGTCATCGACTGCATCCCGCTGACCTGGCTGCCCCAGCCGAGCGTCACGCCGGTGGTGGCGCCGGACTGCGCCTGGACGACCTTGGTGCCGTCCCAGCTCTTGGCCGCGAGCAGCGGGCCGGGGCCGCCCTGCGTCGCCTGGACGCCGACGGTGGCGCAGTCGGCGACGGGCTGGCTGGTGATGCCGGATCCGGCGACCGTTCCGGACGCCTGGCTGAGGGCGCAGTTCTGGTACGGGGTGACGGTCGGGTAGGCGCCCGGGTCGGTCGGGCCGCTGTCGTCGCGGAGCTGGCCGCGGGCGGTGAAGGTGATCGCCGGCTTGACGTTGGTCGCCTGGCCGAAGCCGTCGGCGTCCTGGAAGGTGAAGCGCAGGCCGCGGAGGTCGGAGTGCGTCGTCCCGTTCGGCAGCACGCTGTCGAGGGTGGCCGAGTAGGTCTTGGATGCGGCCGTCGCGTCGACGACGGTGAGCGTCTTCCAGGTGGTGCCGTCGGTGGTGTACTCGATGGTCAGCTTCGAGCCGAACGGCACCCCGGTCGGAGCGATCGCGGTGGCGTCGAAGGCGTTCCAGTACGGCGCGCTCGCGGTGTCCTGCGGCTCGCTGATCACGATGGTGTCCGGCCGGACGGAGCTGGTACCGGTCGGCGTCTGCGCCGACAGCTGGACCAGGCTCGTCCCGCCCGGGATGACCGTGCTGGGCGTGATGGTCTTGTCGAGGGTGAGCTTGACCTCGGGGAAGTACACGTCGAGGTTGGCGTTCGCGGTGTCGGTCGCGGTCCCCGCCGGGTTGGCGCCCTCGACCGTCGCGGTGTTCGGGTAGCTGACGAAGCCGGAGCCGGCCGGGCCCGCATCCGTCGTCGTGTTCACGGTGAAGGGGATGCTCGCCGTCGCTCCGGGGGCGATCGACCCGGTGTAGACGATCTGGAAGCCCGTCAGGTACTGGCCGCCCGCAAGCGTGGGGGCATCCGGAAGACCGGAGGCCTGGTCGACGGTCGAGTCGGCAGGTGCAGCGCCCGAGTTGACGAGCCAGTGGACGGTGGCGCCGGTCGCACCCTGCGGCCATGCGGCGGCGGCGGCGAAGCCGCCGAAGGTCACCTTGTTCGTGAAGAACGTTCCGGAGCCCGGCTCGGTCACCGTCAGGCTGGTGAGCGGTCCGGTCGAGGTGTTCTTCGCGGTGACGGTCGCGACGGAGGAGTGGCCCGCGGGGATCTGCGGGTCGACGAACGACTTGTCGGCGGAGACCGAGACGGTGAGCGGTGCGACGACCTGCTGGGCGGACGCGACCGGCGCCTGCCCGTCGCCGCTCGGCGTGCTGACGGTCGCGCCGACCTGGTTGGTGCGGGTTCCCCCGGTCACCAGGCTCGCGCCTCCGGTGCGGGCCGTCGCGCGCTGCGTCAGGGTCAGAGCGACCGATCCGGCGGCGCCGCCGGCCTCGATGCTGTCGCCCGTGCTCGACGAGAAGACGAAACGCAGACCGGTGACGTCGCCGGGCTGCACGCCGGCCGGGAGCTGCGGAGTGGCGCCGACGGGTCCGTCGACGCTGCCGCCCGCGGTGAGGGCGACGACCTGGACCTGGTCCGCGCCCGCGGGGAAGGTCACGGCGCCGAAGCCCGCGAGGTCGTAGTACTGGAACGTGCTTCCGGCGGCCGAGGGGTCGGCAGGCTCGGCGACCGTCAGGCTGGTGGCCGCGATGTTGGACGTGTTCTTCACGGTCAGAGCGACCTGGGAGGTCTCGCCGGGGTTGTACTGCGTCGAGCCCGGGGTCCAGGTCTTCGAGACGGAGGCGGTGATCACGTCGGGGACGCGCACCGTGACCGGCACGGAGCCGCTCACGGTCGCCGCGTTGGTCGCGGTGAAGGTGGCGGTGTTGGTCAGCTGGGTGCCGTCGAGCGACTTGTCGACGTTCTGCGGCATGGTGACCTGGATCTGCACCGACCCGGTCGTCCCCGCGGCGAGGCCCGTGCTCGCCGGGACGGTGTTGGGGACGCTGTCGGCGAAGGCCACGGTGACCGTGTTGCCGTTGACCGTCGTGGTGGCGCTGCCCGCACCGACGACCGTCGGCTTTCCGACGATCTGCAGCGGAGCGGGGACGGGGTCGCTCAGGACGGCGTTCACACATCCGGTCGTCGTCGACGAGCAGCCGTAGTTGAGCGTGTAGAGGAAGCTCTGGCCGGGGGTGACCTCGGTGACATTCGCCGTCTTGGCGAGGTTGAGCACGCCGGAGCCCAGGTCGTCGGCGTTGGCCGCGGGAGCTCCGACGGCCACCGCCCCGATCAGGGCGAGCACGATGCCCGCGGCCACGCTGGCCGGGGCGCGGAGCGTACGGCGGCGGGCGTGGGCGCCGCGGGCAGGCAGGAACAACGAACGGAATCGGGTAAGCAAGACGTGGTCCTTCGGGCAGAACAGTCGGGAAGATCGCGGAGGTGCGGGAACACGCAGCGCGTCGGGTACTGCCCGGAGTCTTTCGGAATCGCGGGGGGAGGTGAGCGTTTTTCACCCCGGGTTCACCCTGCTGGAGGGCCGTCTTCCCCTGTTCTGGGGGCAGGAAGGGGCGTCAGAGCAGGATGAGAGCCGCGGCCGTGGCCGCCGACAGCGCGACGACGAACACGGTGTCGCGCACGCGCCACTGCGGCGGGGTGCGCTCGGTGCGACGCGGATGTGCTCCGAACGCGCGGGACTCCATGGTGAGCGCGACGCGGTCGGCGTGCCGGATGCTGGACGCCAGCAGGGGCACCACCATCGCGCCGGCACGACGCGCGGCGGCGACCGGTCCGCGTCCCGGCGCGACGCCGCGCACCCGCATCGCCCGCCGGAGGGAGGCCAGCTCGGCCGCGAACCGCGGCACGAACCGGTAGGCGGCCACGGCGGTGTAGGCGAAGCGGTACGGGATGCGCAGCTGCGCGGTCAGGGCGCGGGCCAGATCCGGGCCGGTGGTGGTGAGGCCGCCGACGAGGGCGAGCGTCACGACGGCGGCGAGCCGCAACGCGGTCGTCAGCCCGATGAGCAGGGCCCCGACCGTGAACCGGTACGAGCCGACCGCGACCAGCACCGTCGGGTCCGCGATCCTGTCCGGGGCCGCCCACACGCCGAAGCCGATCGCCATCACGAGCACGCCGGCCGGCATCCCGACCAGGAGCGCCACGACGGCTCCGGCGCGGAGGCGCGCGCCGGCCAGCAGCAGGACGACCGCCCCGACCAGCAGGACGAGCGGCACGGCCGCGTCCCGGGTGACGAGGAGCCCGATCCACGCCGGGACGACGGCCGCGATCGGGGCCAGCGGGTTGAGGCGCGAGAGGAAGCCGGGGGGCCGCTCCGCCAGGCGGAGGGCGGTGGACGCGGCGGTCATCGCGGGCCCGGGAGGTCGGCGAGGCGGGTGAGCCCGCGCAGCGGCTCGGGCACAGCGGGGTCGGCGAGGGCGCGCGCCAGGGCGGGCTGGCGGAGTCCGTGCGCTTCGAGCAGCGCGGGGTCGCCGAGGATGCGGGTGGTCTCGCGCACGACCGGCACCCGGCCGCCCTCGACGATCGCCACGTGCGACGCGTACTCGCCGATCAGTCCCAGGTCGTGCGTCACGGCGATCACCGTCGTTCCGCCGCGGTTCAGCTCGGCGAGCAGCCCGAGCAGCTCGGTCGCGCTGGCGCGATCCTGGCCGAAGGTGGGCTCGTCGAGCACGAGCACCGGCGCGCCCTCGATGAGCGCCGTCCCCACCGAGAGCCGCCGCTTCTGGCCGCCGGAGAGCAGGAAGGGATGCGCCGAGCGATGCCCGGTGAGCCCCAGCGTCGCGAGCATCGCATCCACGCGTTCTGCGATCTCGGCGGGGGGCCGCCGACGCTGCCGCAGTCCGAAGGCCAGCTCGTCCTCGACGCTGTGGGTGACGAACTGGTGCTCGGGATTCTGGAAGACGAACCCGACGGTCTCGCGCAGGGCGCGGACGGAGGCGCGGGCCGGGTCGAGCCCGAGGACGTCGATGGTCGAGCGCGGGGCGCGGGCGACCCCGGCGAGCGCTTGCACGAGCGTCGTCTTCCCCGCGCCGTTGGGGCCGACGATCGCGAGGAAGTCGCCGCGCCCGACGCGTAGCGAGACGTCCTCCAGCACCGCCCGTCCGCCGCGCCGGACCGTGAGCCCCGAGACCTCGACCGCCCACCGTCGAGTCCGCGAACTTTGCACGCCTGGGGCCTCGCGAGCGTGCAAAGTTCGCGGACTCGACGGTGGGGGGATCTCGGCGTGGGAGAGGGCGCGCGTGAGTTCGGCGGGGGTGAGCGGGAGCGGATCGAGGGGGATGCCCGCCGCGCGCAGGCGCAACGCCGCGGTCGTCGGGGTGGGCAGCCAGACGCCGAGCGCATCCAGCTCGTCCGCGCGCTCGCGCAGCACCTCGCGCGCCGGGCCGGAGGCGAACGGGCGGCCCGACCCGTCCAGTACCAGGACGGTGTCGGCGATGGCCAGAGCACGATCGAGGTCGTGCTCGATCAGCACGACGGAGTGCGTCGAACCGGGTCCGGTGAGCCGTCCGAGCACCCGGTAGACCTCCTCCGCGCCGGCGGGATCGAGGTTGGATGTCGGCTCGTCGAGCACGAGCAGTGGCGCGTCGAGCGCCAGCGCGCAGGCGATCGCGAGCCGTTGCCGCCCACCGCCGGAGAGCGTGTCGGGGTCGTCGTCGCGCCGCTCCCACAGCCCGACGGCTCGCAGCGCGGACTCGGCCCTGGCCTCGACCTCGCCGACCGGGACGAGCCGGTTCTCCGGCCCGAAGCACACCTCGTCGAGCACCGTGCGTGCGACGAGCTGGGCGTCCGGGTCCTGGAACACCATCCCGGTGTGCTCGCTGAGCTCGGCGACCGTCGCATCCCGCGTCAGGACGCCGCCCACCCTCACCGACCCCTCCACCTCGGCGGGGACGGCGTGCGGCACGAGCCCGTTCAGCGTCAGCGCGAACGTCGACTTGCCGCATCCACTCGGGCCGAGCACGAGGAGGACCTCGCCCGGCGCGACGGTCACGTCGATGCCGTCGGGCGTCCACGCCGAGGCGCCGTCGTGCCGGACCCGGACCTGGCTCGCCTCGGCCGCGGGCACGGTCGGGGACGCGGAGTGGGCGGTCTCGGCGGCGGTCTCGGCGGCGGTCTCGGTGGGGCCGGATGCCGACGGAACGGCGTCCACGGACCTCCGATCGCCCACGGACCCTCTCCTCTCGCCGACCCGCCCCACGCTACGGCACGCGCCGCGACGGCGCGAAGGCCCGCGCGGGAGGACGTCCGCGCCTCACGCGACCGCATCCCCTCCGTTCCGCGCCGGAGGCAGGCCGTCGGAAACGGAGGAGTCTGCGGGCGGCGCGCCGAGTCCTGGCGTGAAACGGAGGCGGACCGGGCCGATCAGCGCCGCAGATCCTCCGTTTCGCGCACGGCGCACGCGAGCATGGGAGGGGATGCGGCTCAGCCCCGCGCCTCCTGCACGTCGCGGGTCTTGAGGGTCCAGTAGGTCGTGACGGGATGCGTGCCGAGCACGATCTTGCCGCGCGAGTGCAGGTTCTGCAGGTCGTCGTAGGCGTACTTGATGTCGGTGAGCGGATAGAAGCCGGAGATCAGCAGGGTGAACGCGCGTTCGTCGGCGAGCTGCGCGAGCCTCCCCAGCTGCGCGGTGCCGTGCGCCACCGTCTCGGGGTCGTCCTGGAGCAGCCGCAGCTCGGTGTCGCGGCGGTCCTCGCTCGACCGGTACCTCGACGGCGGGACGCCGAGCGCCTCCGCCAGGGCCCGTCCGTCCTGCCCGAAGTTGTCGATCAGCGCGGTGACGCCCGTTGGCGCCTCGGCGCGGATGCGCTCCTCGATCGCGTCGCCGTAGCGCACCGGCCGGATGCCCAGCTGCCGCAGGTAGTCGAAGTTGCGGTCCCCGCACGTTCCGATGACCCGGGCGCCCCGGTGCTTGGCCAGCTGCGCCTCGATGCTGCCGACGCCGCCGGCCGCCGCGGAGATGACGACCGTGTCGTCCGGGCCGATGCGGAGGTCGTCGAGCGTGTCGAGAGCGGTCACTCCCGCGAGGTACAGGCCGCCGGCCACCTCCCACGGAACGTGCGGCGGCTTCGAGACGAGGGCCGCGACCGGCACGACGATGTACTCGGCGTGCGCCCCGACACGGACGTGCCCGATCACCTCCGCGCCCTTCCGGAACCGGCCGGCGGCGTCGCCGGTGACGACGATGCCGGCGAAGTCGCTGCCCGAGCCCCGGGGGAACGGCTCATCCGCCCAGGCCGTCTCCCGGCCGGTGCGGATGAATCCGTCGATGTGGTTGATCCCGGTGGCGATCACCTCGACGAGCACCTCGTCCGGGCCAGGCGTCGCCAACGGCCGTGTGCGTTTCTGGAGGACGTCGACATCCCCGTTGCCGTCGTACTCGAAGACCATGGTCTCCCCGGGCGTCTTTGCCATGGGATGCTCCTCCCGCCGCCGATCGCTGTGATCGTGACGTCAGGATATACCTAGCTTGGCTAGAAACTCTACTGTCTACCGTTACCCGTCGCCGCCGCGACGAGCACACGCGTCAGAACGACGCCGCATGCTCGAAGTGCAGCTGCAGCGGCTCGACAGGCACATCGAGGTTCGCTCCGCCGCGGTACCGAGCGCCGATGTGGCGTTCGGGGAGGCGGGAGCGACCCGCGCCGAACAGGCGCTCGCGCAGCGTACCCGAGGAGGAGCCCTCGTCGGGCAGGCGGCCACGATGGCGCAGCTCGGGCACCACCAGATCGGCGAAGTCGCGGGCCGTGTCGAAGGAGTGGTACTGCCGCAGGTTGATGCCGTCCAGCCCGTCCTCGTCCAGCCAGCGCTCGATCTCATCGGCGACGGTCCTCGGGTCGCCGACCACGAGGAACCTCTCGTCGCGGCCCACCTTGATGAAGTCGAGCGCCTGGCCGACCGTGCTGTCGAGCGGAAGGTACGGCACCTTCGAGGCCGGGAAGTCGGCGCGTGCCAGCGCCTCCCGCACGGTGATGTCGCGCGGGAACGCGGTCAGGTCGACCGGCAGGCTGCTGTGCGCGAGGATGCCGTCGAGGCTCGCGCGCTCCCGGTACAGCCGCCACTTGTCCTCGGCCTCCTCCTGCGTCCGTCCGACGATGACCCCGGCCATCGCGATGAAGCGGATGTCGTCGCGCTCGCGCCCGTGCCGTACGGCCGCCTCGCGCATCCCGTCGGCATTGCGCCGGAACTCCTCGCTGGTGCGGCCGCCGGTGAAGACGACCTCGGCGTGACGCCCGGCGAACTCGATGCCCGCCGGCGATCCGGTCGCCTGGAACAGCGTCGGCGTCCGCTGCACCGACGGGTGGACGATGTGCGGCCCGGCGACGCGGAACCGCTCGCCGACGTGGTCGATGTACCGCACCTTCGACGGGTCGGTGAACACCCCGGCCGCACGGTCGGCGACGACGGCGTCGTCATCCCACGAGCCCTCCCACAGCTTGTAGAGCACGTCGAGGTACTCGTCGGCGTACCGGTAGCGCTCGTCGTGCGGCACCTCGCCGTCGAGGCCGAAGTTGCGCGCGGCGTTCGGGAGGTACGACGTGACGATGTTCCAGCCGATGCGACCCTTGGTCAGGTGGTCGAGCGTCGACATCCGGCGGGCGAACGCGAACGGCGGTTCGTAGGTGGTCGAGAAGGTCACGCCGAAGCCGAGCCGCTCGGTCACCGCGGCCATCGCCGGGACGAGCAGCAGCGGGTCGAGGTTCGGGCTCTGCAGCCCCTCGCGCAGCGCCGTCTCCGGGCCGCCGCGGAACACGTCGTACGCGCCGATCACGTCCGCGAGGAAGATGCCGTCGAAGCCGCCGTGCTCGAGCAGCTGCGCCAGCTCCAGCCAGTAGTCGAGGTCGGCGAACCGCTCCCGGTTGTTGCCCGGAAGCGTCCACAGGCCGTGCGTGATGTGGCTCACGCAGGCCATCTCGAACAGGTTCACGAAGAGCTGCTTCGGTTCGCTCATGCGGCGGTCTCGCTTTCAGGGGTGGCGGCGGCTCGCGCGGCCGGGTCGAACTCCGGGATGGCGGCGATCAGGGCACGAGTGTACGGGTGCGCGGGCCGTTCGAAGACATCATCCGGCGACCCCTCCTCCACCACCACCCCGTCCTTCATGACGAGGACGCGGTCGCTGAGATGGCTGATGACGCCGAGGTCGTGCGAGATAAACAGGTAGGCGACGCCCGACTCGCGCTGCAACTCGGCGAGCAGGTCGAGGATCTGGCCCTGGATGGTGACGTCGAGCGCCGAGACGGCCTCGTCCAGCACGATCACGTCCGGACGGGGCGCCAGCGCGCGGGCGATGGCCACGCGCTGACGCTGCCCGCCCGACAGCTTGAGCGGGAAGCGCGGGAGCACGCTCGCGGGCAGGCCGACCTGCTCCAGCAGTTCGAGCACCCGCGCGCGCCGCTCCCCGGCCGCGGCGAACCGCTCCGAGCGCAGGGCGTCGAGCAGGATGCGCTCGACGTTCCAGCGCGGATCGAACGAGCTCAGCGGGTCCTGGTAGACCACGGCGATGCGGCTGCGCAGACCGCGCCGCCTGCTCTCCGCGAGCGGCGCCCAGGGCTGACCGAGCAGCCGCACGGCGCCGCCGTCGAGCGACTCCAGCCCGAGAGCGAGGCGTGCGGTGGTGCTCTTGCCCGATCCGGACTCCCCGACGATGCCGAGGGTCTCGCCGGCCCGGAGCGAGAACGAGACCCGGTCGACCGCCGTGGTGACGGTCCCGTCGGAGGTGTGGAAGCGCTTCACGAGCTCGGTCGCCTCCAGCACGACCGCCCCGGCCGGCGGCTTGGCCGGCACCGGTGCGGCCCCCGGCGTGAGGGCGTGGCCGCGGGTCGCCTCGCCCGGCACGGCGGCGATCAGGGCACGTGTGTACTCATGGGAGGGCGCGCCGAGCACCTGGTCCGCCTGGCCCTGCTCCAGCACGTCGCCACCCCGCATCACCAGGATGTGGTCGGCGAGCCGGGCGACGACCGACAGGTCGTGACTGATCAGGATCACGGAGGCGCCGCGCTCCTTCATCCGCTCCAGCTGGTCGAGCACCTGCGCCTGCACGGTCACGTCGAGCGCCGTCGTGGGCTCGTCGGCGATCACGATGTCGGGATCGAGCGCGATGGCGGACGCGATCAGCGCGCGCTGCCGCAGACCGCCCGAGAGCTGGTCGGGCCGCTGCTTGGCACGGACGGCCGGGAACGGCACTCCCACCCGCGTGAGCAGGTCGAGCACGCGCTCCCGCCGCGCCCGGCGGCCGCCCCAGCCGTGCAGCCGGAGCGCCTCCTCGATCTCGCGCCCGACCGCGCGCAGCGGGTCGAGCGACACCAGCGCATCCTGCAGCACGAACCCGATGTCGCGGCCGCGGATGCGCTTCCACTCCCGCGGGCCGAAGGCGCGGACGTCCTCGTGGTGGATGGTCAGCTCGTCCGCCTCGACGACCGCCGACCGGCCCGCGAGGCCGACCAGGGAGCGGGCCGTCACCGACTTGCCCGAGCCGGACTCCCCGACGATCGCGACGCACTCGCCCGGCCGCAGGTCGAAGCTCACCCCGTGGACGACCGGACGCAGCACACCATCCACCCGAAACGCGGTGCGGAGGTTGCGCACCCGCAGCCGGGTCGCCGGCCAGTCCAGCTCCTCGACGATGCCGTCGGTCTCCGCGCTGTCGCGCTCGACGATGCTCACGACCGCTCTCCCTTCTCCAGGCGCGCCTGGATGTGCCGTCCGATGGTCGTCGCGGCGAGCGCCACGGCGACGATCACGAGTCCGGGGATGACGACGAGCCACCACGCCGTCGTCAGGTACTGGCGCCCCGCATCCAGCAGTGCGCCCCACTCCGAGGCGGGCGGGGCGACGCCGAGGCCGAGGAACGAGAGGCTCGACGCCCAGACGATCGACTGCCCGATCGACAGCGCGAACACCGCGACGAGCGGCCGTAGCGCGTTCGGCAGGATGTGCGCACGCAGGATGCGCCACCGCGAATGGCCGAGCGCGGTCGCCGCCTCGACGTATCCCGATTCGCGCGCTCCGAGGATCTGCCCGCGGATCATCCGGGCGTACCCCGGAGCGGTGCCGATACCGACCGCGAAGACCTGGGTCGCGGCGCTCGGCCCGGCGATCGCGATCAGCAGCAGGGCGAGCAGCAGGGCCGGGAAGGCGAACAGGATCTCCACGAACCGGTCGATCACCACGGCCACCGGATTCACGCCGAGGGCCGCGAGCGTTCCCAGCACCAGAGCCAGGCCGACGCCGACGGCCGCGGCGCCCAGACCGATGGTCAGCGAGTCGCGGGCGCCCCAGACGACGCGGGTGTAGAGGTCGCGGCCCGACTCGTCCGTGCCGAAGGGATGCACGAGGCTCGGCGGCTGCAGGGCCGCCTGGTAGTCGATCGCGGTCGGCAGATGCGTCGTCAGCGCCTGCGGCGCGATCACCGCGACCAGCAGGAGGACGGCGAAGGCCACGGCGGCGACGAGCCCCCACGGCGTGCGACCGAGTCGCGCGGCGAGCGTCGGGCGGACCGCGGCGGCGGGGGCGGTGCTGGCGGGAGGGGTGCCGAGGGCGGTCATGTCAGCTCCAGGCGGGGATCGATGAGGGTGTAGACGACGTCCACGATGAGGTTGGCGGCCACATAGACGATCGCCACCAGGGTGACGATGCCGGTGACCACGGGGAGGTCCTGCGCGTTGACTGCGCCGACCAGCACCGAGCCGATGCCCGGGCGCGAGAAGATCGACTCCACGATCACGGCGCCGGAGAGGGTCGCCCCGAGCGCCCAGCCCGACAGGGTCACGGCGGGGATGACGGCGTGCCGGAGCACGTGACGCAGCCGGATGCCCCACTCGCCCATCCCGCGCATCCGCGCCGACAGCACGAACGGCTGATCGAGCGAGCGCTCGAACTCGGTGCGGACGCTCTGCGCCATGAACCCGGCGAGCGGGATGGCCAGCGTCAGCGCGGGCAGCACGATCCCCGCGGGCGACGAGCCGCTGATGATCGGGAACCAGTGCAGCCCGAGGCCGAACACCAGGAGCAGGATGATGCCGAGCCAGTAGGCGGGGAGCCCGGCCGTCACCACATCCACCGTCGACCCGAAGCCCGACAGCCGGGGCCCGCGTCCGGCGGTCAGCGTGACCCAGACCACCATGATCAGCCACGCGAACGCGATGGCGGTCAGCGAGAGCGTGAGCGTGCTGCCCAGCTGCTCGCCGATCACGGCGGTGACGGGCCGGTACTGCTGATACGACGTGCCGAAGTCGCCGGCCACCAGGCCGCGGAGGTAGTCGAGGTACTGCACGATCACGGGCTTCGTGAGCCCGTACTGCTGGTTGATCTGCGCCAGCTCCTCCGGGGTCCGGGCCTGCGCCTGGCCCGCGCGGATGTTGAGGATGGTCGTCGCGCGGTCGCCGGGAAGAGCCAGCTGCGCGAAGAAGGCGACGGTCGCAGCCCCCCACAGCACCACGAGTGCGGCGCCGACCTTGCGCAGCAGGGTGATCGCGACCGCGCGGCCCCCGCGGGGCCGGATCGGGTTCTGCGCGATCGGCCCCGCCGCGGCGCCCTGCTCCGGCGCGGCGCCCTGCTCACTTGACGAAGTAGGCGTCATAGAACGTCGGTCCTCCCTGTGCGTGCTCCTGCCACACCCCGCGGAGCTTCGGTGCGACGGCGAGCGTGCTCAGCCGGTCGTAGACGCCGATCGAGAGCGCGTGCTCGGCGATGTAGTCCTGCGCCTTCTCGTAGGCGGCGTTCTGCGCCTGCACCGTCGGGGCCGAGTTGCCGTCGAGGATGTACTGCTCGAGCGTCGGGTCGTTGTAGAACGCGGCGTTGGAGTAGTTGGGGTGGTCCGGGGTCGACGGGCGCCAGTTGATGTAGAGGATGCCCGCGGTGACGGCCGTCCAGTAGCCGGCGGCCAGGTCGTGAGTGTCGGGTCCGGCGTACTTCCCGGAGAAGAACTCGCTCTGCGGAACCGGGACGAGCTTCACGTCGAAGCCGACTTTCGCCGCCTGCTCCTTGACCCCCTGGAGGATGGCCGCGCCGTCCGCGTTGATGATCGAGCCGGCGCCGTACGGCAGCGAGACGGTGAGCTTCGCGCCGTCCTTCTCTCGGACGCCGCTGTCGCCCTGACGGGTCCATCCGGCGGAGTCGAGGAGCGCGTCGGCCTTTTTGAGGTCCTGGCTGTACCAGCCCGCCGCCTTCTCGCTGTAGCCGGGCGTCGCCTGGCTGACGCCGCCGTTGCCCTCGAACGGGATGACTCCCCGGCCGATGGTGTCGACGATCTGCTTGCGGTCGAGGCTGTAGGCGAACGCCTGGCGCACCTTCTCGTCGGTGAACGGACCCTGCTGCGTGTTGAACGAGATCTGCTGCGGCCGGCCGGGGGTCACATACTTCTCCAGCTGGTAGCCGCCGGACTTCAGCGTGCTCCACTGGACAGCGGGGACGTCGTAGATCGCATCCACCTGTCCGCCCTGCAGGGCGGCGACGCGGGTGGTCGGGTCGGCGACGAACTTCCAGTCGATCTCGTCGACGTAGGCCGGGCCGGTGTGCTTCGCGTTCGCCGGCGGCGACGTGTAGTTCTTGTTCTTCTTCAGGATGATGTCCTGACCGCGGTTCCACCTGTCGACGATGAACGCGCCCGACCCGATCGGGGCCTCGCAGTTCTGCTCCTTGCTGCGGGTCTCCAGCGCGTGCTGCGACTGGATGCCGAAGTAGCCCTGGGTCAGGTTGTCGGCCAGCCGCGGGTAGGGGAGGGAGAGGTCGATCTGGAGGGTCGTGTCGTCGACGGCCTTCGCATCCTTGTAGTAGCCGTCGAGCCAGACCTTCGCGGTGCTGTTGCCGCCCTGCACCCAGTAGTCGAAGTTGTAGGCGACGGCCGCGGCGGTCAGCGGCGTCCCGTCGGTGAACGTCACGCCCTTCTTCAGGTCGAAGGTCCAGGTGAGACCGTCGTCGGACTGCTTCCACGAGGTCGCGAGCCACGGGACAACCTTGTGGTCCTCATCCAGCGAGGTCAGGTTGTCGAGCACCTGGTACGAGAGGTAGGCCTGCTCGATCCAGCCGCCGAACACGCAGGCCGGCTCCTGCTGGTGGGCGTAGACGATGGTGCCGCCGGCGACCTTCGTGCCGGAGCCTGCTGCGGCGTCGGAGCCGGAGGCGCAGGCGGACAGCGCCAGCGCGCCGGTCAGGACGACGGCGGCGGCGCCGAGGGAACGGGGGGAACGGGAACGCATGAGGACTCCTCTGGCATCGGGGATGCGCATCAGGATGCGGGAGTCCGCAAGCGCCGTCGATGCCGCGTGTCCTTCTGTTTCACCGCCGTCACAGGGCGTCACGCACGCTTCCGCGCAGGCGTCCGCGGCGTTATGCGTGCGCGCGCGTCAGTGCCACAGGAGCGATCAGTGCGACAGGAACGATCAGTGCGACAGGAACGATCAGTGCGACAGGAACGACTTGAGCAGGATGACGACGACGCCGAACAGGCCCGTCACCACCGCCCCGACCAGGCACGCCCACACACCCCGTCCGCGCACATGGAAGACCAGGAAGCCGAGCAGGGCCAGCAGCAGGACGCACAGCCACAGCGCCAGCGAGACGCCGAGGTCGGCGGGGAGGATGCGCAGAGAGGCCAGGAGCAGCGGGATGCTCGGGATGACCGCGGCCTCCAGCATCCCGCTCGACTCGAACAGGGCGTGCCGCAGCGAGTCGCGCATCCGGTCGCTCAGCCGGTCGGCGTCGCCGTGGAACCCGAGCGCGTCGGAGTACACGTGCGCCAGCCAGAACACCACGATGCTGACCAGGCTGAACACGAGGATCTGCACGGCCGAGCCGCTGTCCTCGTTGTCGACCGCCGTCGCCGCGATCACGCTCGCGTAGACGATGGTCCCGTAGATCGCGGCGGGCGTTCCCCAGTGCCGCCAGAGCGCGCGGTGGACCCGGACGTCGTCGCGCTCGACCGGCGGGTTGAGGTCCATGGATCCCATGGCACCCATTGTGTCCGACGCGGGCGCTGTGCGCCCCTGTCGATCGTGCCGGGACGGTGCGGCGTGGCGGGGATCAGGTCCCGCCGCTGAGCGGACAGGCCCGGAGCTCGCCGTCCGCCGAGACGACGATGCCATCCGGCAGGTCGAACCCGCCGGGCGCGTAGATCACACCGCCGCCGATCGTTCGTCCCCGGGGCTCGAGCCCCTTCAGAGCGTCAGGGCCGACGTCGTCCCTCCTCGGGTCGTCGCCGCAGGTGAAGTCGCGGTCGTCGTACTGCACCCGGGTCGGGATGGCCCGCGGCCACCAGTCGGCCGTCGCGGCGTGCACCTGCACGAAGACGGTCACGACGCCCGCGATCACGACGCAGCAGGCCAGTACGATCAGCACCGCCGGCCAGCGTCGGCGAACGCGACGCCCGTTCACCGGTCCGTTCCGCGGGGCACCTGGCGCACCCAGGTCGAGAGGACGGTCCCGCCGGGCTTCGGGGTGTCGATGAACCCGTTGAGGTTCGCCTCGAACTCGTCGCCACCCGGCACGCCGGCCCGCACCCAGGTCCCGCCGGAGCACGCCGCGCCCGACCGCTCCGGCGTGCCGTCGGTATAGGCGAGACAGACGCCGAACGGATGCGTGCCGCGCAGGACGTAGAGGTCCCAGCCGTCGACACTGCCCTGGTAGCGCGAGGTCGACAGGTCGCCGCCGTCGACCCGGGGGATGAGGTCGGTGGGCACCCGATCCTGCGCGGTGCGCTCGCCGTCGAACGGGGACGGCGGTGACACGCACCCGCTCAGCCCCATCGCGACCACCGCCGTCATCGCCGCCATCGCCGTCGCGCACATCCACCGTCGCATCGCTTACCCCCCGACGGCACGCTAGCAGCTGCGCGCGCCGCGGCCCAGAGCCGCCGGCGGTCGCGGGAAGGGAGGTGATCCCGGGCGGCGCGCGGCGGAGCGGCGGGGAAGGGAGGGGGCTCGCCGCGCGGGCAGCGAGATGTCCTCCGTTTCTGCTGCAGGTCGTGGGCGGGGACGGGCCTGGCCCGGCGGGGCGGGCACGGCTACCGTGGCGGGCATGAGCCCGTCGAAGAAGTCCGAGACGTTCCTCGAGGCTGCGGGGCACGAGGTCCGCATCTCGAGCCCCGACAAGGTCGTCTTCCCCGAGCCGGGACTGACGAAGCTCGACCTCGCGCGCTACTACGTCGCGGTCGCGGACGGCGCGCTGCGCGGAGCGGGCGGCCGGCCGATGGTGCTGAAGCGGTTCGTGAAAGGACTGTCGCAGGAGCCGTTCTTCCAGAAGCGCGTGCCGGAGGGGCACCCCGACTTCATCGACACCGCGACACTGCACTACGCCAGCGGGACGTCCGCCGAGGAGGCCGTGGTGCGGGATGCGGCCGGGCTCGCGTGGGTGTCCAACCTCGGGTGCCTCGACCTCAACCCGCATGCGGTCCGCGCGGAGGACCTCGAGCATCCCGACGAGCTGCGCGTCGACCTGGACCCGATGCCCGGGGTCGACTGGTCGCAGATCGTCGATGTCGCCTTCGTCGCCCGCGAGGTGCTGGACGACAACGGGCTGGTCGGCTGGCCGAAGACGAGCGGGTCGCGCGGCCTGCACATCCTGGTCCGCATCGCTCCGACGTGGGGGTTCGCGGACGTCCGGCTCGCCGCCGAAACGCTGGCGCGCGAGGTCGAGAACCGCGCCCCCGGGCTCGCCACGGCCCGCTGGTGGAAGGAGGAGCGCGGCGAGAGCGTCTTCGTCGACTTCAACCAGAACGCGAAAGACCGCACGGTGGCCTCCGCGTACTCCATCCGGCCGCTCCCCGACGCGCGGGTCTCCACCCCGCTGGACTGGGACGAGGTGCGCGAACGGCGCCCCGAGGAGTTCACCGTCCGGACCGTGCTCGACCGCTTCGCGGAGCGCGGCGACCCCCACGACGGCATCGACGAGGCCGTCGGTTCGCTGGACGCCCTGCTCGCGCTCGCGCGGACGCTGGGGCCGTCGGAGAAGCCCCCGCGGAGCGGTGACGGCGCCGGCCGCCGCGTGTCGCAGATGCCCCTCATCGAGGTCGCCCGCACGAAGACGAAGCCCGAGGCGCTCGACGCGCTCGAGCAGTGGAAGGCCGCCCACCGGGATGTCGCGGCCCGCCTGCACCCGGCGGACGAGCTGGTCGACGGGATGCGCGGCTCCAGCTCGCTCTGGTACCGCGTCCGGGTGAACCTGCAGCACGTCCCCGAGCCCGAGCGCCCGGAGCAGGAGCCCCTCATCGCCGACTACGACCCGTGGGCGGGCCGGCAGTGGCCCGGCCGCGGGTGACCGCTCACGACCGCGGCTGTTCGCCCGACCGCGCAGGTTCGGGCTGACGCGCATCCGAGGCGGACGCGCCCGACGCTTCCCGGCCGATGGAGCGGAGGCTGCGGTCGAGCACGGTGATGAGCAGGAACACCGCGGAGATGCCGACGACGACCCAGCCCAGCACGTGCAGGCCGCCGGTGCTGGCGTGGGCTCCGTAGACGTTGCCGTAGACGACGGAGGCGACGATCGCGCCGAGGTAGAAGAAGGTGCGGAGCAGACCGGCGGAGGACGCGATCCGCTCCGGTTCGGCCTGGTGGTACAGCGTATTCTGGATCGCGAGGTTGTTGAGGCCTTGCGGGATGCCGAGCACGAGCATGGTGACGACGAGGAACCAGATGGGCGTCGTGCCGCCCATGAACAGCACGAGGATGCCGGCCGCGAGCTGCGCGATCGACCCGATGAGGAGCTTCCAGAGCACCTCCGGGCGCCGCCCGAACGCGAGCGCCACGCCGATCCCCGCGGCGAACACCGGCAGCAGCACGAGGCCCGCCGCGGTCGGGCTCAGCGCCCTCCCCTCCTCCAGCCACTGGGTGAACCCGTAGACGAAGGTGTACGAGATCGTCGCGGTGAGGAGCGAGCGCGTGTACGTGAGCAGCAGCGGCCCGTTGCCACCGAGCACCCGCAGGTCGATGAACGGAGCCTCCACCCGGAGCTCCCACCAGACCAGGGCGGCACCCGCGACCAGCGCGACCGCCAGCATCCAGAGGGTCGCCACCGCGATGTTCTGCAGGAAGACCAGCAGCGCCAGCATCGTGACAGCGAAGAACAGGATGCCGAGACCGTCGATGCGGGGCCGCTGGTCGCGCGGCGGCTCCAGGCCCGTCGTGCGGGGCAGCAGGATCCAGCCGAGGATGACGCTGGCGACCCCCAGCGGGAGGTTCACGGCGAACGTGGCACGCCACCCCCACGCCCCGATGAGCAGACCGCCGAGGGTCGGGCCGATGACCGCGACCGTCTGCGTCGTCACCGAGAGGACGGTGAGGATGACGGCCGGCGATGCCACGCCCGTCCTCTGCCCCTCGGCGCGGATCATGTGCATCGCCGCCGGATAGCCGGCGCAGGTGCCGAGGCCCAGCACGACCCGCGCAGCGACGAGCCACCAGATGCTGTCGTGCGACGCCGGGATGACCAGGCCGATCGCACCGGCGACCGCGACCAGGGCGCCTCCCGCGAGGAACAGCCGCTTCACCCCGTAGATGTCGACCAGCCGGCCGACCAGGGGCTGACCGATGGCGGTGGCGAGGTAGAGGGCGGAGACCAGCCAGACCGTCTCGGACGCGGGCGCCCCCAGCGCGATGCCGATCGGTGCGAGTGCAACGGCGATGATGGCGGTGTTGATGGGATTGAGGACGGCGCCGAGCATCATCGGCGCGAGCAGCCGCCGATCGAAGCGGCCGGGCGGCGGAGGCTTCAGCGCCATCAGTCGAGGACCCGCTCGAGGATGGCGGTCGCCGCGGCGAGCGTGATCAGCTCGGCCTTCGACACCTGCTGCGACAGTGCCTCGTCCAGCCAGGCCAGGCCGGCCTCCTTCTGGCCGGCGACCTGCGCCCATCCCGCCTCGGTCAGGTCGACGATCTGCCGGCGGCCGTCGTTCGGGTCCTGGCTGCGGGTGACGAAGCCCACCCCCTCCAGGGCCTCGACGATCGCCGCCATCGACTGCGGGCGGACGCGCTCGGCCATCGCGAGGGCGCTCACCGTGGAGACGCCGCCCTTGCTCAGCCGAGAGAGCGCGGACGCCTGCGAGGGGGTGATCGCGTCGGCCGTCGCCTCACGCAGCTTGCGGAGCAGCCGCGCGAGGACGGCCCGGAGGTCGACGGCGATCTGCTGGGGTGTCACATCGGGTTGCCCGGAAGTCATATCGACAGTCTAGACTGCACAGTTGTACCTGTCTAGATTCGAGAGGACCCCGATGACCACCGCCCTGCTTCTGATGGACTTCCAGAACGGCATCGCCGGCCGCCCCGGCTTCGAGCCGACGGTCGAGGCCGCCGCCCGCGCGCTCGCCTCCGCGCGCGACCACGGCATCCCGCCGGTCTTCGTCCGCGTCGCCTTCCGCCCCGGCTACCCGGAGGTCGCCGCCTCCAACCTCGCCTTCGGCGGGCGCGCGGCGGCCGCCGGCGACGCCATGCTGGTCGACCGTCCCGCCACCCAGATCATCGACGACCTCGCGCCGCGCGGCGAGGAGCCGGTCGTGGTGAAGAAGCGCGTCTCCGCCTTCGCGGGCAGCGACCTGGACGTGCTGCTGCGCGGCCTGCGCGCCGACGAGCTCGTGCTGACCGGCATCGCGACCGGCGGCGTCGTGCTCTCCACCATCCGCCAGGCCGCCGACCTCGACTTCCGGCTCACCGTCCTCGCCGACGCGTGCGGCGACCCCGACCCGGAGGTGCACCGCGTGCTCACCGAGAAGATCTTCCCCCGCCAGGCCGCCGTCACGACCGTCGACGAGTGGGCCGCGGCGCTCTGACCCTGCCGCCGCACATGCGGCACGATGGGGGGATGACGACCGCACGCGTGATCTCGGTGAGCAGCGACGGCTCGCACCGCTTCTCGAAGCCGACCCGGGAGTCCATCACGCTGGTGGCCGGCCTCGGCGTCGAAGGGGATGCGCACTTCGGCGCGACGGTCCAGCACCTCTCCCGCGTGCGGCGCGACCCGACGCAGCCGAACCTGCGCCAGGTCCACCTGATCCACCGCGAGCTGTTCGACGAGGTGACGGCAGACCTCGCGCCCGGGCAGCTCGGCGAGAACGTCACGACCGACGGGCTCGATCTGCTCGGGCTCCCGCGGGGCACGCGCCTGCACCTGGGCGACGAGGCCGTGATCGAACTGACCGGCCTGCGCAACCCGTGCGTGCAGATCGACCGGTTCGAGCCCGGCCTGCTCAAGCAGGTCGTCGGCACGGACGCCGACGGCGCCACCGTCCGCAAGGCGGGCGTGATGGCCGTCGTCGTCACCGGCGGCGTGGTGCGGCCGGGCGACCCGATCGAGGTGCGGCTCCCGGCGGAGCCGTTCTCCGCGCTCGCTCCGGTCTGATCCCGCCGGCCGGTCAGCTCGTCGCTGCGCGAACCACGAGATCGCGCACGACCGGATCCCAGGTGAGCGCCGTCTCCCAGTCCAGCCCGGCGGCGTCCGCGAAGAAGATGCTGTGCACATCCGGCCGGAGCACCCGGTCGACATGAGGCAGCACGCCCTCCGGCACATCGACCGCCGAGGCGCTGCGGGTCGCCACCAGCCCGTCGTGCGGCCAGAGGCTCTCGGGCTCGGCGAACTCCGCGAACCGGTCGCCCGCGACCACGGTCACCGGGATGCCGTCGAGCACGCCCGCCTGGCGCGCGTTCCATCCCTCGACCCCGGTCAGGTAGCCGATCGCGACCTCGTCGGCCGCGCCCTGCGAGTTGTCGCGGGCGAACTGCGCCGACCGGGTCAGCACCTCGGTGGTGAAGGCGTCGCCGTGCGCGTCTTCGAGGGTGATGGCCCCGGTCACGTAGTCGCCGAGCAGCGAGCCGGTCCACGGCGTACCGAGCGTGATCAGGCCGCGTGGAGCGATCGGCACCTCACCCTCGTGGAGCTGCCGCACAGCGGACCGGCAGAACAGACCGCCCATCGAGTGCCCGACCAGCTGCACGTCCGTCATCCCGTACTCGTCCGCGAGGTGGCCGAGGAACCGGCACAGCGACGCACCCGCGTCGTCGATCGAGCCGACGGCGTTGATGGTCCACTCCGCCGGGAGGACGGTCGGCACGTCGCCGAAGCCCTGCCAGCCCGGGTCCTCCGTGACGGCGCCCTGGCCGATGCCGGCCGGGGCCGTGAAGACGCGGACGCCCGCGTCCAGCAGCGCCTGCCGCAGCGCGGTCAGGGAGTTCCCGGCGGCCAGCCCGGACCGGGCGGCCCGCTCGGGCGTCGTGAACGGGGACACGGCGGCCCCACCCGAGACCAGCACCACATCGGTCATACCGAATCCTTCCGACGGCAGACCGGAGCCACCTCCGGCGCGACGACAGCCTAGCCGCCGAGACAGACCCGGAAGCGGAGCTACGCCGCCGACCGTGCGGCGACGGGACGCCGGCGGAGCGCCGCGTCCGCGACCTCCGGACCGCGGTAGACCATGTCCATCGCCCCGATGCTCTCGCCGGGAGGCACGATCGCGTCGATCCGGTCCAGGACCTCGTCGGACAGCGAGACGTCCACGCCGGCGAGGGTGTCCTCCAGCTGCTCCATCGTGCGCGGTCCGGCGATCGCCGAGGTGACGCCGGGATGCGCGATCACGAAGGCCATCGCCAGGTGGGTGAGCTTCACGCCCACCTCGTCGGAGAGGTCGATGAGCTGCTCGACGGCCGCGAGCCGGCGCTCGTCGCGGAAGTGCCGCATCCCCGTGCGCGTCGAGCGGAAGTTGTCGTTCTCGCCGCCCGCCCGGTAGCGGCCGGTGAGGGTGCCGCCGGCGAGCGGGCTGTAGACGAGCGTCCCCATGCCGTAGCGCTGGGCGACCGGGAGGATCTCGCGCTCGATCTCGCGGTCGAGGATGGAGTAGTTCGGCTGCTCGGTGCGGAACCGCTCGAACCCGCGGCGCTCCGACATCCACTGCGCCTCCACGATCTCGGAGCCGCGCATCGACGACGAGCCGATCGCCCGCACCTTCCCCTGGCGGACCAGATCGGTGAGCGCCGAGAGCGTCTCATCGATGTCCGTGTCG